>JABWBM010000240.1 GCA_013360495.1 Planctomycetaceae bacterium | reverse complement strand
GGGTTTGAACCTGCACCATCCGGAACCATCGAACCTCTTACGAGGCAGAAGAAATCGTCCTCAAGAGCCTGCTGTGTGGTCAAGGTGTAGGTGGTTTCAGTGGCCGCGAACGTGTCAGCGGAAATGCTCGAACCGTTGACGCTTACACCTGTGCCGTCGAAGTAGTATTCGGTTACGCGGATGACCTGTTGAAGCGCGCACAGCGGCGATGCCACGCCCGCAGCGCATGCGAGGATAAAGACAACAAACAACGAAGAACGGATTGTGCTACTCATCACAGCCCCGCCTAGCTCTAACCCAACAGATTGTGGTCGCACAACGAAAAATCAGAAGACTCAATTCCAGTCACACGAGGGCTTCAAAACCGCCATCGTACCTTACTTTTTGTCTATGGTCAATGTGTGCATTTATTGATGGGTGAAATTATTCTTCATGGGAAAGAAAAGAGATGAGTAGTCAGGAGCGCAAGGATTCCCCAATGAAAGCGGTTGCCTGGGGTTATTCCGCTGGAAGCGTCATTAGGTATTCCACCAAAGCTTCAATATCCGTTGGCGAGTAGTAGTCCTTCATGGGGAACATAATACCGGAGCCAAAATACGCCGAGTTCAGCCCAGGAAACGCGTCAGGTTCGCTAATTTTGTTGAAAAGCCAGACCTTGGCGCGCAGTTCGCTCCCGAGCCGCTCGGCGTAACGCTTTCCAACCCCATAAAAACTCGGACCGGTAATGGCATTACAGCCGGGCATGCGATGGCAACTTTGGCATCTGAATCCGGCCTTTTCGTTGACGGTTGTCGCGACTTGTTCGCCGCGCTTGACGAGCGCTGCGATGTCCCGGCTCTCACGGGTGAAGATCGCTTCGGCGCCGTACAGGTCTTTGAAATTGTCGAGTGTGCCGCCCCGAGCAGCGACATTCGATTGCTGCCAGCATGCGACCATAAGCGAAACAGGCGTCATGAGTCCGAATATGAAAAGAAGAGTGATATTCGAGCGCACGGGATCACCCTTTGATTGTGGCGGGTTGGTTGGCTTGCGGCGCCGGCACGAAACTTCCATCGCGCATGGACAGTATCCGGTCCGCGCGGGCCGCGACGGTTGCATTATGTGTCACAACGACAAGCGTTACGCCGAGCGTGTGCCGCAGTTTTTCGAACAAATCCAAAATGCCAGCCTCGGTGACGCTATCGACATTTCCAGTAGGCTCGTCAGCGAGAATCAGCTTGGGCTCCGCCACGACGGCGCGCGCGATGGCCGCCCGCTGGCGCTCGCCGCCTGAAACTTTACTCGGAAGGTGACTCACGCGATGGCCCAAGCCCACGCGATCGAGCGCCGCATTGGCGCGTTCCCTCGCTTGACCGCGGCTTTCGTCGATCAAGGGCAGCATGACGTTCTCAAGAAGTGAAAGGTGCGGTAACAAGTAGTGAAGTTGAAACACGAAGCCTAATGTCGTCGCGCGAAAGCGATCAAGGCGGCCGATGCTCCGCACATCCTGGCCCTTGAACGACACCACACCGGAATCGGGGCTATCCAGCGTGCCGAGCACATGAAGCAGCGTGGACTTTCCGCTGCCCGATGCGCCCATGATGGCGACGAACTCTCCCTCGTGAATATCGACGCTCACGCCCGCGAGCGCGCGCACTTTGCCCTCGTCGTAGTGCTTGACGAGATCGACGCCGCGCAAGAGAGATTGTCCGTTGGTGGTCATGCGTAGTTATTATCGGCGCTTGATGAGCAATTCCGCGATTTGCACGGCGTTCTGCGCTGCACCCTTGGCGAGTTGGTCGCCCACCGACCACAACGCGAGCCCGCCGCGATCACTGGAGATGTCTTCGCGAATTCGGCCCACGCCGACTTTTTCCTTCTGCGTGTAACGCAGTGGCGTGGGGTATTCCGCCTTCGCCGGATTATCGAATACTTCGACGCCGGATGACTTGCCAAGGATCGACCGCGCTTCATCGGGCGCGATTTTGCGTTCGAACTCGACGTTGATGCTGACCGAGTGACAGCGCATCACCGGCACGCGCACACACGTGGCAGCCGCCTTGAGCGTCGGGTGGTCGAGAATCTTGCGTCCTTCGAAGGTGAGCTTCATTTCCTCTTTCGTGTAGCCGTTGTCGGTGAACACGTCGATGTGTGGATAGAGATTGAAAAGTATCTGCTGCGGCTGCGTTTCTACCTTGAGCGGGCGGCCAGCGACCCAGTCGCGCGTCTGCTGTTCGAGTTCTGCCATGGCTTCGGCACCGGCGCCGCTGATGGCCTGATAGCTCGAGATGATCAGGCGCGTGATCTTCGACACCTTGTGCAGTGGGCCGACGGCCATCAGCGCCACGATCGTGGTGCAGTTAGGGTTGGCGATGATGCCCTTGTGCCGACGCGCGGCGTCCGGATTAATTTCCGGAACGACCAGCGGGACATCGGACTCGAGCCGGAAGGCCGAGCTATTGTCAATCACGACGGCGCCGGCATCGCGCGCGATGGGCGCATATTCTTTGGCGATGGCGGTGCTCGCGGAAAAGAGCGCGATGTTCACACCCTTGAACGAGTCGGGGCGCAATGCCTCGACGGTGTATTCTTTGCCTGCGCAACGAAGCTTCTTACCCGCGCTACGATCGCTGGCGAGCAGTTTCAACGATGTGAAGGGGAAACGGCGTTGTTCGAGCTGGATGAGGAACTCCGCCCCGACCGCTCCCGTCGCTCCGACGATGGCTACGTTGCACGACATGTCCGACTCTCATTTACCCGTATACCAGCAACTCTCGCATTTCCCGAATCGCCTGTTCGATGCCCACGAACACGGCGCGGGCGACGATACTATGACCGATATTGGCTTCCGCAATGCCGCTGACGTTTCTCACGAGATCCTCGACGTTCACATAATCGAGGCCGTGCCCGACGCGCGGCTCAAGCCCAAGTTCCTTCGCAAGCTCCACGCAGACTTTCAATCGCGTCAATTCCTTCGCGCGCCGCGCTGGGTCGCGATGATATTCGCAGTATGTTCCTGTGTGCATCTCGACAGCGGTCGCGCCAAGCTCCTTGGCCTTCCTGACCTGCAAGGCTTCCGGGTCGATGAAGAGCGATACGTCGATGCCCTTGTCGCGGCACTGTTTTGTGAATGGAGCGATGCGGCTACTTTCGGCGATGGCGTCGAGTCCACCTTCCGTCGTGATCTCCTGCCGCTTCTCCGGCACAAGTGTCACACCGTACGGCACGACGTCGAGCGCGATCTTCTGAATCTCATCCGCGAGGCCCATTTCGAGGTTGAGGCGCGTCTTCACGACCTGTTTCAACACGCGTACATCGCGGTCTTGAATATGCCGCCGATCCTCGCGCAAATGCACAGTGATGCCGTCCGCCCCGGCTAATTCCGCGAGCAAAGCGGCAGCCACTGGATCGGGCTGGTCGATACGCCGCGCTTGTCGCACTGTGGCGACGTGGTCGACGTTGAACCCAAGTTTGATACGCCTAGCCATACTCTTCCTTGAGTGGGGGAGGGCCACATAGTACGCGCGTATGCCCGCGAAATCAAAACCCCGGCACATTTTTGCTCAACTCCCCGCTTAAACGAGATAAAGTATCCCATTTGCGGTTCGGGATGGCCGCGGTAACGGGCAAAGTGGCATGTTCAAGCGTTACGCATGCGTCAGACAGCAGGACCAGAGCGATTGCGGCGTGGCCGCGCTGGCCACCATCGCGCTCCATTACAAACTTCGTGTCAAGCTACACAAGCTGCGTGATGTCGCGGGAACCGACCGCGTCGGCACCAACCTGCTCGGCCTTGTGATGGCCGCTGAAAAGCTCGGCTTTTCGGGCCAGGGCGTTCAGGCCGAATACCACGAAC
>JABWBM010000049.1 GCA_013360495.1 Planctomycetaceae bacterium | reverse complement strand
TGCGCTCTTCGCGGCGCTTCTCTTCCTCACGGCAAGCGCGATGATCAATCACCAGACATTGATCCTCGCCCCGCTCGCGCTCGTGATCATCGGCGGCTATTCCCTGACCAAACGCTGGACAGCCCTGTGTCATTTGGTTCTCGGGCTTGGTCTGGCGCTCGCTCCTTTGGGCGGCTGGCTGGCTGCCGTTGGCCGGCCCTGGGATATCGCGAGCGGCAACGAATGGGCGCCGCTCGGTCTGACGATTTTCACGTCCCTTGAAGGCGCCGGAAACGCGGTAGGCGAATCGCTCGCAATCGTGTTGCAGCCGTCGGTGGTCGCGCTGGCGCTCGGTGTGTTGCTCTGGGTTGCGGGCTTCGACGTGATTTATTCGCTTCAGGACGAGGATTTCGACCGTGGCTACGGCCTGAAGTCGATCCCTGTCCGGATGTCGGCAAAGGGAGCGTTGTTCATATCCCGGCTCCTGCACGCCGGGGCAATGGTCTGCTGGATTCTCGCGATTGTGTTCTTCGATCAAACGGTGCGAGCGTTGTCGCAGGGGAACGGGGCCGGCGCGCTGGTCGAATACGCGCCCGAGCATACTCTCGGCGCGGTGAGCTACCTCGCTCTCGTGATCGCCGGCGTTTGCCTGCTTTACGAACACTCGCTGGTAAAGCATGATGACCTGGGCCGCGTGGACGCGGCGTTTTTTACCATGAACGGTGTGATCAGCATCGTGTTTGCTCTGCTGGTCATCCTTGACGTATTCGTAATCGGCTAGAAAGGCATCCTTGCACCGCGATACCGACAACCTTTCCCAAAGCATCGACACCTGGCAGATCTTTCGTGTGATGGCGGAGTTCGTGGAAGGTTTCGACACGATGGCCTCGCGCAAGCCGCGCATCTCGATCTTCGGGTCCGCTCGCACCAACCCGACCCGGCCGGAATATAAGGCCGCCGTGGAGATCGCGGGGAAATTGGTTAGGGCAGGATATGGCGTCATCACCGGCGGCGGCCCTGGCATCATGGAGGCCGGCAACCGCGGCGCGATGGAGGCGAACGGCGAGTCCGTCGGCCTCAACATCGACCTGCCTTTCGAGCAAGAGCCAAACCCATACTGCAAGACGCTGATCGACTTCCGCTACTTCTTCGTGCGCAAGGTGATGTTTGTCAAGTACAGTCAGGGTTTCGTTTTCATGCCCGGCGGTTTCGGCACCATGGATGAAGCCTTCGAAGTTCTTACGCTGGTGCAGACACTCAAGATTAAGCGAATTCCCTGCGTGATGTACGGCAAGGACTTTTGGGGTGGGTTGATCACATGGATGGAAAAGACCATGCTCACCGACTACAAAACCATCTCGGCCGAGGACCTCAATCTTTATCACCTCACCGACGACACGCAGGACGCGGTAGATTACATCGTCAACCATCACCGCAACACCTCGCGTCCGAGCGAGGTGCTGCGCAAGCGGAGTTCCGAACTGTACGAGCCGGAAGCGTTCCTTCCTGAGGGTGAGAGCGGGGAGTAGGACACAACTTGGCACGAATCGAGCCATTCAATTACACCATCCTATTGCCCCGTGAGGGGGCGAACCCTTGTATCCCTCTGAGCCTCGCGGCGTCGTTCGAGGAGCCGGACCTTTCGGCATCTGGCGCTCAGGGCTATGCCGGTGAATTTCTCAAGACAGACGACCCATTGACGCTTGCCGCCCTGCGCAAGGCGGAATGCTTGCGTGAGGGTGAAGGCGTGCTTGTCGCGCGCCACAAACAGGGCGATCGCGCAAGTTATGGACTGTATTGCCGCTATCCGCTGAAAGCGGTGAAGGAATTGCATGAGGGGGCCGCGGGTTTCCCCTACACAAGCCAGTACCGTGACCTGTTGATGGCGAACAAGGCCTACCTCGATCCGCTCTTACTTGCCATACCAGAGATGAAGCCCGAGGTGACAAAGGCGCTTGACAAGGCCGGAGAAGAGATTGCGACCTATCATCTCGGTGACGAGATGGAGTTGCGTATTTCCGCGCTGACAGGCGCCAAGGAAGTCCGCTCGCTGGCAAAGCACTTCGAACCGGGGTTGTTTGGAACGAGGCCCTCGCCCATGGTGCTCGACGGTCCGGTAGCGCTTGCCCAGGAAATGATCAAGCGCGGCGAGGAATACATCTTCGCCTGCCTCGTTCCGGTGGGGGGCGGGCTTGCCTCACTCGATACGCGCGAGATGCTCGTAGAAGCAACCGGCGATAAAGAGCGATCCGGCGATGCGAACGTGCTTCCCGAGGGCGTGAGGCTGCGGGGCTATCGCTTCATTGACGATATCGAGCGCGCTTATGTCAGCGTCGATTGGGAGGAAGATTTGCGCATCGAGTCGCAGACGGCTGATTGCTGCGCGTTGCTTCGTCGGGATAGAAAAGAACTCGAACTCGTGGTGGGGGAGCCGACGCGGATGCCGCGTGGCGTCGCACAGCTCTACATTGGCGGAATGTTTGGCGGCGGCAAGCGTACCATGCTTGCCAATGGCGCGCGCGCGGCGAAGGCGTTTACCGGCGGCGAGGGAGCGGTAGCCGTCTGGACACCGAAGTATGGCAAACAGGATTTGACGCACGCGCTGCTCGCCCGCCGGCCGGCGATTGCGGCGCGCCGCGCGATGGTGGGGTTGGAACCGGCGCTGCCCTTTGGCATGGTGGCGTCATTGGCGAAGATATAGCTATGGCCGTCTTTCATCCCAACCACGACGAGTTACACGGCTTCACCGTCGTGATCACAACGAAGTCCGGCGTTACGTACATCGGCCGTTGGGACCACGAGGAGGGTGGCCACATCCTGCTCAACGACGCTTCGGTCCACCAGGATGGCGGTGGCGGTATTTCGCAGGCGGATTTCATCAAGCAGACGGCCCTCTGGGGGGTACGCGTGACGCAGAAGCAGGCGGTGGTCGAGCGCTCGGACGTAGTGGATGTGCAGCGCCTTGGCGACGTGGCGAAAACTGTCCGGGGCTGGTAGCGCCGAACGCGCTGCATTCGGCGTTCGAATCTGGTAAAAGTGGGCATGGGAATCGCACGGGTCGCGGCCAGCCATTATCTGCTCTCACTCCTCCGGCATCCTCTCAGTGTCATATCGCTCGCGGCAACCTCGCATATCCTGTCCGACGATGGACGTGGGCTGCTCACGGTCGTTTATCTGATTCCCAATATGGTGCTGTTGTTCGCGAATTTCGGCACATCGAGCGCCGCCTTGTATTTTCTTGGCAAGGACCTCGCGCCGAAACAGCGAGTATTGAGCACAATGCTCGTATCGTCATTTGGTTTTGGCGTGATGTGGTCGTTGGCGATCGCGCTCGCGTACGCGACGGTCCCGGGCATCGTGTCGGATCAGGTCACGTGGTTAATGCATTGCATCATTCTCATACAGCTTCCTTTTACGGTGGTGAATCAATCGCTCGCCAAGCTGATGGTGTACCAGCATCGCATAGGAAGAGAGTTTGCCTTTGAGTTGGTGATCAAGGCGGGAAACCTGGCTTCTCTGCTGATCTTCGGGCTGTGGATATTGCGCGGAGAACCGGCCTCTGACATCGTATTAGCTATCGTCTGCACGACGTTGACGCTGAACATCGTCCGCTGCGCTGTTTTGCTCGGCCGGATGAGGAGGGATATCGCCGCCCCGCCATCGTTCGCGTTGTTGAAAAGGATGATCATATGGGGGCTTCCGCTTACCGCCACTGTTGCCTCCATGTATCTGCTCCATTATGGCGACCAGTACCTGCTCCAACTGCTTGGAGCGGACCCGCTTGCCATGGTCGGGGTTTACACCGTTGCGTATTCGATCTTTATGGTGGTCGTCGATATCCCACGGAGCGTCGGTTCGATCTTCCTGCGGGTGAGTCTCGAAGCGGTCGAGCAGGAGAGCGACAGAGTTTCCATCTTGATCGCGCGCCGGATGGCGGTTCTGACGATTGCTGTCGCTGGCGGTCTGGCGCTCGTCTCGCCATGGGCGATCGCCATCCTCACGCCGCCCGAGTTCGCCGAGGCGAGCGACATATTGCGTATTTTGTTGATATGCAGCCCACTGTTCGCGATCTCGGCCATTCTCGAGCGCCTGCTTTCCGGGCGACTGAAAGTTCTACGCATCGCTTTCGCGCCTCTGATCGCGCTCGCGGTGAACGTTGCCCTTAACATTGCGTGGATTCCCGAATATGGGTTAGCGGGCGCTGCGTGGGCGACCGTCGTTGCATACGGCGCGCTTTTCGTTGTCAGGCTCTGGACATGCGCCACCGTCGTGGGTTGGGCGAAGGTTCTTAATGTCTTCGCATTTTCTTCCGAGGACTTGCGGTTTTTCGCAAGCAAAGCCAAGGCGATGCTGAGAATCTTGCGTTTCAGCAAAGAGCCGCCTGTCAGTTGAACCTATTTCATGAGCGCGGTGCTGAGCGCGGCATCAATACCGGCACAGTCACTATCGCTCACCGTGCGGCAATCGAGCAGCAGGCGGTCGCCGGCGATGCGGCCAAAGATGCTGGGAGTTCCTGTGCGTAAGCGGCTTGCCAGTTCATCGGGGCTCATTTCGGCAGCCTTGACGCTGACGGCGTAACTTGCAAGTTTTTCGGTGGGGAGGCTTCCTCCGCCGACGAACGCTTCATGCTCGACGACTTCGGCTTCGACTCCTTTGAGCGCGTCAAGCTTCCCGTGCAGCTTCGTGGCGCGCGCCTTCACATCCTTGAGCGGCTCGGAAATCATGGCGAGCGTCGGCACGCGTTGCCAGACGCGCTTGGGGTCGCGGTAGAGCCGCAATGTCGCTTCCAGCAGCGCGAGCGTGATCTTGTCACAGCGCATCATGCGGAACATCTGGTTTTTCTTGAGGCGCGCGATGTATTCTTTCTTCCCCACACAAATACCGGCCTGCGGCCCGCCCAAAAGTTTGTCGCCGCTGAAGCAGACGAGGTCAGCGCCGGATTTCACCAGTTCCTGCACCATCGGCTCGTCAACGAGGCCGAAGGGTTTGAGGTCCACGAGGCTGCCCGCGCCGAGATCGTAAACCACAGGGACGTTGCGCCGCCGCCCGATCTCCACCAGTTCTTCGAGCGAGGCGTATTCGGTGAAGCCGGAAATTTTGTAGTTGGAGGTATGCACCTTAATGATGCAGCCGGTGTTCTCGCTGAGCGCCTTTTCGTAGTCGGACGCCTTCGCCTTGTTGGTGGCGCCGACTTCGACCATCATTGCGCTGGACTTCTTCATCACGTCCATCATGCGGTAGCTGCCACCGATCTCGACCATGTGCGCCCGGGCGATGATCGCCTCCTTCCCGGCGGCCAACTCATTTAAGATCAGCCATGTTGCGGCGGCATTATTGTTCACCACCGTGGCGGCTTCCGCTCCCGTCAGTTCCGCTGCAATGCCCGCGATATGGTCGTCGCGGTCGCCGCGCTTTCCTGTTTCGCGATTGAGTTCGAGCATCGAGTAGCCGCGCGCGATGTCTGCGGCTCCTGCCCACGCTTCCGGTGGAAGCACCGCCCGGCCCAAGGAGGTGTGGAGGATCACGCCAGTGGCGTTGATCACTCGGCAAAGGTTTGGGGCGCTGGCCCGATTGAGGGCGGCGCTCAACTTAAGAACAATCGTACCCGGTTCGATGTCGCGTCGTTCGGTGATCGCTCCGTCGAGGATGCCTTGGCGCGTGGAATCAATGACAGCGCGCAGCATGTGTGCCACGAGCTCGTGACCATGGAATTCGACGAGGGGCGTGACGTCTTCCCGTTCGAGCAATTCCCCAACTTGCGGCAGCGCGCGCAGCAAATCGCGATTGGCAGAGGGTTTGCCGGATTTTTGCCTCATGACCGGGGAATCATACGATTCGCCGGCCAGGTCGCGCTGAAAAAAAACTACCTCGCGTTTCGCCGGCTGACGAAACCCGCGCAGAACAGAGCGATGGCGCATGCGAGTGCCGCGACTACGCCATAGTGGAGCGGAGCAAAGCGATTGAGCGCGCAGACGAGCGGCCGGTCTGTTCCGAGATAGGATCCCTCGGGAGTTTCATATGGATAAAGCTCGCTGCCGTCAGACTCATATTCGAAAGCCTCCGCGAGGGTATTGCTGCCGGCGGAATTGATGACGGTGACGTCGACAGCCTGCGCCGAAGGGCCGCTAGGAACTTCAACATCGAGTTCTGTGTCGCTGATCAGTTCCACTTCAGGGGAAAAGTTGCTGCCAAATTTCACCTCGGGAACCTCGCATGAGAACCCCGTGCCGATGATTGTTACGATGTCGCCTTTTTTGCCAATATCCGCGTCGACCGCGGTAATCGTGGGCGCGGCCGTTGGAACACACGCGCTATAGGAAAATCCGCCGGCAACTTGCGTCTCGCCGGCCGCGCTTTCAAACCCGATTGCGACTCCGCCCACCGTTCCAACGGGCGTCGTGAAGGTAAGCGAAAGGTCCGAAACGAATGTCGGCATGATACTCGTTCCGCCAAAGTCGATATTCGTCACTCCTGCAAGGAATGTTCCCGTAACGGTTATTAAGTCGCCGCCGACTACGCTACCGGATGACGGAGTAATGGCATCGATAACCGGTCCCGGAAATCCTCCGTAATTGATGGTCAGCGTTGTCGAAGTCCCATCGATAGCGTCGTCTATGCCGTTTGCCCACCCGGTTACGCCACAATCGGTGTACCAGGCGTCCGCTGCGGCGTCGGCGGCCGTTGTTAACTCCGCGAGGGATGCTCCGGCAACAAGAGCATAACCGATGATGAAGGATTTATTCACGCCGGTCATGCTGGTAATTGCCGACCCAGTGACCGCGACAACGTAATCGTCATCGCCTGTGGAGGAGTCCGTATCGACGTCCACTCCGATTACGCTGGTAAGAGCGACTTCCGCTGTCTCCGTCGTTGGGAAACCGCCGGATACATAGTCGAGGTTGCCCATGCTTTGGCCCAAGAGCACGATGCCGACATAATCGGTGGGGCTTCCCGTCGTGGCGTCTTCAAAATACACGACTCCAACGCTTCCTCCGCCGTATGAGACCGTCGTAGAGAAACCGGCATTCGTTGCCGCTCCCCCCGCGTTCAGATCCGCCCAAAGTGTCGGATAAAGCGTTGGGAATGGGTTGGTTCCCGTGTGGACGCCTTTAAATGCGACGATGATGTAGGACTCCGCCGATGCCGGGTCGGCGAATGTTAACTGCCGCATTTCAAGAGTGGCTCCGGAAACGGTCGGTGACGAATCCTCAAAAATGGCGCGCGTGACGTCGAAGGATCCCACATCGGCGGCACTGGCGATGGCACCTCCCGCAGCTGTTACCCAGTCTTTTGTGGGCTTTGTCGGGAAGCCATCATTGGCGTTATTCGTTCCACCAAGCGTTCCATCCATCTGGGTGAGCGTGAAGTAAATGCCGTCGGCGACTCTCGTCGCGCCGAAATCGAGCGTCCAGGTGACGTCGGCGCCAGCCGCATCGTCAACGACGAGGCTCAAATTGCCCCCGTTAATGGTGGCAGAGCCACCGCTGACCTGCGCCTGTAGTGAAATGGGAAGTGCGATGCTGGTAAGGATGATGGCAAGAGCGGAAAGAAGATAGAGTTTCACGGCATTCTCCTGATTGAAATCGAAAGCGCGGCAATTAATGCGAAGGAGAGAAACCGAGGGACGTGCATTTTGGCTTTTCCGGGGCATTTTCGCCAGAAAATCCCGACCGAAAGCCACGATACGTGCAAAGTTGCGCATACGTCATCGGAATGACGTTTTGGGGTGGCTTTGCACGTAACGTACGCCTGAAAATTTGAAACGCTTGGCGATCCTCGAAACTCATCCTATTCTGCGCCAAACACTTCCAGAGGTTCTTTTACGAACAAGGCCAACTATGCCGTCACCCCAGCACGCAAAGATCAAACCCGCGAAACTCTACATCAATGGTGAATTCGTCGATGCCAGCGATGGCGCCGCCTTCGAGACCGTCAATCCGGCCACAGAAGAGCCGATCACGACTGTCGCGCGCGCGTCGGCCAAGGACGCCGATGCCGCCGTTGCTGCCGCGAAAACCGCCTTCGAGAAATCGAAGTGGGCGACGTGGCCATCGGCGCGCCGCGCGCAACTGATCCACGCCATCGGCGACAAGATCCTCGCCCATACGATGGAACTTGCCGAACTCGAATCCATTGACGCCGGCAAGCCCATCCGCGAAACGTCTACCATCGACGTACCCATGGCCGCCGATGTCTTCCACTATTACGCTGGCCTCGTGCGCGCGGTGACGGGCGACACCATCCCCGTCAGCCCGAAGATGCTCAACTTCACATTGATGGAGCCCGTTGGCGTGTGCGCGGGCATCACTCCCTGGAACTTCCCGATCCTGATGGCGGCGTGGAAGATCGCTCCGGCGCTTGCTGCCGGTTGCACCGTGGTCTTGAAACCTGCCGAAGCGACGCCGCTCACGGCTTGCCGCCTTGCGGAGCTGATCCACGAGTGCGGCCTGCCTCCTGGTGTGGTGAACATCATTCCTGGTAAAGGCTCGGTCGCGGGTCAGCGTTTGGTCGAGCACCCCGACGTGGCGAAGGTGAGCTTCACCGGCTCGACGGAAGTCGGCATCCGCATCATGCAGGACGCCGCGAAGACTCTCAAGAAAGTCACACTCGAGCTCGGCGGCAAGAGCCCCAACGTCATCTTCGCCGACTCCGATGTCGACACTGTCGTCAAGATGGCGCAGCAGGCGATCTACTACAATAAGGGCGAAGTCTGCACCGCGGGCTCGCGCTTGCTTGTCGAGGAAAAGATTTACGGCGAAGTCGTGGAGAAGCTTGGCCAGCGCGCCGCGAAGATGACCCACGGCGACCCGCTCGATCCCGAGACCCGTCTCGGGCCTCAGGTCAGCAAGCAGCAGATGGAATCGATCCTCGGCTTCGTCGAGTCGGGCAAGAAGGAAGGCGCCAAGCTTGTGGCGGGCGGCGAGCGCGCAGGCAACAAGGGATATTTCGTCAAGCCCACGGTTTTCGCCGATGTCGATCCTAAGGCGAAGATTTTCCAAGAGGAGATTTTCGGGCCGGTGGTGTCGGCAGTGAGTTTCAAGGATTTTGACGATCTCATCGCCAAGGCGAACAACAGCATTTATGGTCTTGCCTCCGCTGTCTGGACCAAGGACATCAATAAAGCGTTGTCTTTCGCCAAAGCTGTCAAAGCCGGAACCTGCTGGATCAACACCTACGGCCTCTTCGACTCGGCCATGCCCTTCGGCGGCTATAAGATGTCCGGCATCGGCCGCGACAACGGCATGGCCGCGCTCGAAGGCTACCTACAGTCGAAGTCGGTGTGGGTGGCGCTGGGGTAGGCTATTTTCAAGGCCGATAATTTTGACGCCACGGCTGTAACGTATGCCTGGGCAAACCTTCCATGCCTGAACCAGCTCCATCGTCAGAATCCATCGACGAGGCCTTGCGAGCGCGCCTCGCATTTATTGTTTCCCAAAGCTCGCGTGCCGAAGTTGCGCGCAAGACACAGACTTCGCGGCCGAATTTGACCCGCTATCTGCGCGATGCGCGCATGCCGGCCGCGTTCATGACCCAACTTGTAGAAAAAGTGGGCGTCAATCCCGCGTGGTTGCTCACAGGCGACGGAATGCCCTTCCTCTCTGACGTTTCGGCGCAGACGGGAACGATGGCGGGCGACCTGCTCGAATTGGTGGAGGCGATGAACGCGGTGACGGAGATACGCCTCGGTGCGCTCGCAGGCGGGCAGCATTTGAAAATCCTGCGTGAACTGAGCGATGCGCTGGAAAAATACGAGGCGCTGAAGGCCCGCATGAACGCTCAAAGTGAGGCGATTTTCCGCCAGATTCTGGACGACCTGGAACGCGCGCTCTCACGGCGCGAGCTGGATCAGGCGGAGATCATGCTCAAAGTGGCCGACCAGGTGTCGCGGCTCTGCGAGGACGAAGTGCTGCACGTGCGGCTCCTTCATGCTCGGGCATGGTCGCATTACCAAAAGGACGAGTTGCGAGAGGCTATCGAACTTGCCCGAGCGGTCCATCTTCGTTCGCTGCGCGGCAAGATGCTTCCCGATTCCGAAGTCATGAACAACACCGCGAACTATCTTTGGGGCTTGCGGGAGCATGGCAACGTTCGCAACGCATTGCCGATGAGTCGCGCAATTGTCGAGTTCTTTGATCGGGATGCGCGGAACGATCCTACGTTCGCTTACATGCAATACCAATGCGGAGCGTTTGAGACGGAAACAGGAAATCTTCTCGGCGGCATCGCTCTGATCGAACGCGCCCTTCCCCATGTAGCGCCGGAATCACGGGATGAATGCCTGATCGTATTGCTTCGGGCCCAGCTTTGGGCGGGGATCATCACCATGCGTCAGGCAGTGAGCGTGCCAAGTGCTGGACCTCATCGCGCTTTCTTCTTGATCCAGCACGCCTTAATGACCGCTGATCCCGATGATATCGAATGTGCCGCAAAATCTTTGATCGGATCGGGCCCGGGACAAATGCCTGCGAATCATCCCTTTGCCATGCGCCTCGACTTCGTGCGTCGCGCCCAACAAGGGGATAAGACCGCGCTTATCGGCTACCGTGACTTTTGTTCTACTGCCGTTGGAGATGCCTCGCGCGGGACAATAGCGAATGCCGTTGTCACGACGCTCATCAGCCGGATGCTCGGCCTCCCCACAGAGGAAGCCTTTGCCAAGGAGTGCGCAGACTTTGATGTCGCTAATGCCGATCGGGATCTGAGCATCGTGTTTCGTGCCATCCACCACGCCAACGCACTTCACGTCATTTCTGCCTCGACACGGTCAGTCATTCAAAAGGAGCGGCGTCAGCAAGCAGCCGCATACTTCAAATCCATGTGCGCTGCAGGCTACCGGTGTTTCACCAAGTATCAGCCATAAGCGCATCCTTTATGCGTGTACCGTGACGTTCCCTCTCTACACGCGGACGTAACAGGACTTCGCGTCGTCGCAGGCGGCCTCTTTCCCGATTGGTTATCCTTTCTTTCGCGCCGGATGTTGAGCTTCGGCGGAGAAGCCTGTCGGAGAAAGCCATGCAAATCAACCGATTCATCACAACCACTGTAGCAGTCGGGGCAGCCGGACTGTTGGGGATGGCTATGGCGGCTCGCGCAGAGGCTCCTTGCGACGTTGGCGCAAAAGAGAGCCAAAACGATGCCACACCGCATCCCTTGCTTTTCCGCTCAGTCAACAGGAGCGGCTCGGACGCTCCATCTGGGCGGCTACTCTTGCGTGTGCCGTCTCATTCGGAGGAGGTCGGTGCCCAGACGCCGGCGGTGGAAAATGGAAATCCACCCGCGGAGCCCGGCGATGCAACGGACGATGACGGCAACCGGCCGGTGATCTTTCAAAGCGAAATCGTCGGCCGCAACGTCATTTTTGATCTCGACTATTCGGTGTCGATGCTTGCCCAACACGGAAGCTACGAGGACGAAAGTGGGAACATCGTTACCAACGCCACCCGCCTCGAAATCGTCAAGGCTGAGGTCGTCAAGGTCATCAAGGAGTTCGACGAGACCTATTCCTTCGACTTCGTTTACTTGGCCGGTGGAGACTCGCATGGAACGACGCCACCCGTCACAGATGCCTGGCAAGGGAAGCTCACACGTTGCACTCCGGATGTTCAAAATGCCGCCATTGAGGAGATCAAAAGCAAAACGCCATGGCTCGGCACGCCGACCTATCGCTCGTTGGAGCGCGCATGCAAGGACTACGGCGATGATGTCGACACGCTATTCTTCCTGAGCGATGGCGCGCCCTTTCCGCAGTATCTCCCCGACGGGCGGCCGCACGCACAGGGCTGCCTCGAAGATTTGCCAGGTTGGTTCAGCAGTTTCGCGGACGCCAAGTTCATCTGCGTCTACATCGGTAAGAACAGCGGATCAACGCTTGATTTCATGGCAAGGCTCGCGGCCAGCGTCCCTGTGTCGAATTTCATCGTGCGCTAGAAACGAAACGTCCAGCAAGCGATTGCATGAAGCAAATTTTTGGGCGGGTGCGTATCCCGCGTATTTCATACCTGTTGAATGAAGGATAAGGATATGAAGGCTCTCAGCAAGACTCAACTGAAAATGGTCATCGGTGGTGGTCCATTGACGAACGGCGGCCGGATTACCCCGACGGTCACGGTCAATGATTTCCACTCGCCTTGAACCTCGCATTCGTGGGCGGTGGGGCATGGGTGCTCCACCGCCCACGACCTTTCCTGAGACGCATGAGGCGACGAATCAACCCTGCAAATGGGAGATGGTAATCATGGCTTACTCAACGATCCGGTCATGGTTTGCGACGGGTATGCTCCTCATCGTCGCGGTGCTTTTCGCCTTTCCGGCATGGGCGCAACAACAGGGAGATGGGCACATTCAGGTGACGCCCGGTAGGCTTCCCAACGCAAGGGAAGGCAAGAACTACTTTGAAGCCCTGTCGTTCAATGTCGTTGATCTGCCGGAAGGCGTCACATTCGAAGGATTTGCAAAGATCGCTTTTTCATTCTCCGTCGTGGTTGATCCGTTACCTACTGATGGCGACGTAGGCATAGATCCATCATTGATCGGCCTCGTCTGCGCAGCAGACGCGAACGGCATGGGATCAATCTCAGGCAAACCTCGAGACGGAACCGGCAGTGTGTTCGGTCAAGGCTCCACCACCTATATTCTTTTCGTGCATGTCAAATACTTTCAAAGTGACAAGAATGATCAAGTGTACTTGAGCGCAGTCATCGAACTCGTCATCGAGGCTGCCACCACTTCGGCGACGTCTTCAAGTCTCGACGCGGCTGTTGAAGGTGAATCAGCGACTATTTCGGACATCCCCTATGTGATCGTCCCTCTCAAGGTTCTCACTTCTGCGGATAAGCTGGTTGCCGATGGTGCGTCCGGTCTTCCTAAAGGGCTGACATTGAACTCCGATGGAACGATCAGCGGCGCGCCAGAACCCGGCTCAGCTCAGAGTCTCCCTTACGAGGTCAAAATTTGGTACCACGTCGTACAGGATTCTCCCTACTCCTACTGGTATTTCCCTTCTCTAACTTTGAGTCTCTATGTCGTGGCTCCTATTGGGCTTGGGTCCGCAGATGTTCCTCAGATTTCAGAGGGCGTTTCTTACGATCCGATCGCGTTAGAGATAAATGGCGGCACTGCTCCCTATACCTTCGACAAAGTCACTGGCCTGCCGCCGGGGATGAGCATCAGCGCCGAGGGCGTCTTGAGCGGCACGCCCTTCTGCGGCGCGGCGGAACACGGGGCGTACAATGTCACGTTTGAAGTGACCGATTCCACAAACCCAAACAGCATTTCCAAGGCTTTTGAATTCACGCTCCATGTCAGCGGGCCGATGCTTGTCATCGACACTGCATTGCTGCCGAACGCGATCGAAGGCGTCAGCTATGACACACCGCTGGAGATTTCCGGCGTGATTGCGTCCATCTCGATCAGCGCTACTGGACTGCCCGCCGGGTTGCATGTCGCCAAACTTGATGGTCGCTGGGGTATCTTCGGGACGCCGCAGCTTGGCACCAGCGGAGGATACGCCGCAGCTGTCACGGTGACAGAGACGAGCAAGCTCGAATCCGGCGCATCTGCATCACACACGGTGACAAAAACATTGCCGCTGAACGTCGAGGGGAGTGGCAGCGATACGAACGGCCTCAAGGTGCTGAACAACTTCCTTCCTGTGGCGCAGGTAGGTGAAAAATATACGCCGACGCTCCTTCGTGCATCAGGCGGCAGTGAACCTTATGTCTTCAGCGCGAGCGGCTTGCCCGAGGGACTTACGCTTTCCGGTACTGGCGCGTCCATAATCACCGGCAAACCGGACGACGAAAGCGCCGGAGATTACGCCGTCATCATCGCCGTCAGCGATTCATCAGGTACTACTGCATCCGTTGCGTTAGCCCTAAACGTTGCGCCGGCAATATCAGACCCAATCGATTCGCCGGGGCCATCGTTGACCGGGATTGGCGGCCAGTTAATGGGATCCGCGGCTTCATCGTGCTCGTTGGACGCATTGAGCGCTAATGCGTGGTGGTTATTCGTGCTCGCGCTTGTGTTCGCTTTCGCACGCCGCCGGGCCTGCTGAGAACAGTTTACGCGTGGTTTTTGACAGCCAGAAGCGCACATCTGGGGCTATACTTGCCCGCCGTCGAGGTACGAGATTGTAGCGTCGCGCGCCCTCGCGTGACGGACGTTTCAAAAACCAGGACGCCATGCGAGGGCGCATGGCGCTACGGCTATGAGGTCGCCAAAGCCCCATGAACTTCAACCACGGCGAACGCATCATCGAACTGGCGGCCAAGCGTTTTGACGCTTGCGAGGTATTCCTCACCAGTTCCCGCTCGGCCTCGGTCTACTATGAAAACGGTGAACTCGAGGGCATCGAGCAGAGCGGCACCTCTGGCGCCGCGTTGCGAGCCGCGCGCGGTGGAAAGCTCGCGCTCACGACGACGAGCCGCCCGGAGGACGCGCAACCCATCGTCAACGCGGCCGATGCGCTCGTTCCTTTCGGCCGTCCCTACGTGTTTGGCTTCGCGCCATACGCCAAGGCAAAGGTCGCGCTCCGCCACGCCGCGGAAGTCGCCGATGTCACGCCCGCGAAACTTCTCGACATAGCCACGCGCGCCAAGACGGCCATCCGCGAAGCGCTGCCCGACGCGCTTTTCAGCGGCGGCTGCGCCATTACGTCGGGCGAGCTTGCGATTCTTACGAGCGCGGGCCAGCATTGCCGCGAGCCGTTTACGGCGATGAACGCGGCGTTCTCAGCCAGTTACAACACCGAAGGCGACTTTTTGCAGGTAGGCGCGAGTATCGGCACGACAGGCATCGTGAGCGACCGGGACGTCGATGACCTGATCGCGACCGCCGTTGACGATTTCCGTAGCGCGCGCACGACGCGCCAGATCGAGAGCGGCCAATACCGTGTGCTCTTCACGCCAGAAGCCGTGTCTGATCTATTGAAGCCCGTGTTGTCTTCGATTAACGGCTCAAACGTGGAAAAAGGGGTCAGCCGCTGGAAGGATTCGATCGGCAAGCGAGTACTCGACCCACGTGTTTCAATTATTGATGACCCGGCCGATCCGCGCGGTATTTCGTCGTCCACTTTCGATGGCGAAGGCACACCGACACAAGTGCGCCGCCTGATCGACGCCGGAACGCTCACCGGATTCGTGCACACCCGCGCGACGGCGGCAGCGACGAAGATGGAACCCACCGGTAACGGCTCGCGCTCGATCAACACATCGCCGAGTCCACGCACGCATAATCTCATCATGGAGGGCGGCTCGGATAGCGTCAGCAAACTCACACGCGATGCCGAAGGCGGGCTGATCGTCTCGCGTTTGCTTGGCACCTTTACGTCGAACTTCCTCGCCGGGCAGGTGTCGGGTAATATTTCTCTCGGCTATCCGGTCAAGGGCGGCGAGCGCACTGGCCGCGTGAAGAACGCCGCTCTGAACGTCAATATCTTCGAGATGTTTCAACCCGGACGTCTGATCGGTATATCGAAGGAGCGGCGCTGGGTTGGCGGTGAATACTTGCCCTGGCTGCTCATAGACGGCGTGGTTATCAGCGCGCGATAGCTTCTTGGACGCCCGCGTCAGACGCCTCGATGGTTCCCGTAAAGTCAGCGTTTTTTATCGCGCCCTTGGCGCACGGCCGCTGTTGTTGCGGCGCCTATCCAACTCGCCGCGGCGTTGCTTCTGGCCGCCGCTGTGTTTACCGCGATGGCCTTCTTCCTTCACCTCGAAGCGCGGCGTGCGCTCGGACGCAGCCTTGATGCTCTCCGCCGTGACGAGGCGGTGGGCATTGGATTTGAGCGCGCCGCCGAGCGCTTTCTCGACGAAGTCCTGCAGCGCCATGGCCTCCCCGCCGGAGAGCTTCCTTGCCTGTCCCGGTTCGAGGTTGCCGAGCTCGAGGTCGCCGATCTTCACGCGGGTGATGCGGCTGATGGCGTGGCCGAAGCGCGTGCAAATATCTCGGAATGATGGAGGAAGTCCCTCATAGACGATCAGGCGCAGGCTCGACGATTTCGGCGTGCGCTTGAGCACTTTGATGCGCTCGAATTTTCCGCCCTTGGTCGCGTAGAAGAGCGCGCGCTCGATCTGCGAGATTTCCTCAAACTTGATGTGGCCTTTGACGATGACCTTATAAATTTTCGGCACGTTGTAACGCGGGTGCGTCATGATGTTGGCCGAGCGCCCATCATTGGTGGCGAGCATCAAACCTTCGCAGGATTTGTCGAGGCGGCCGACGGTGAAGAGGCGCGGATGGTCGCCTGCGATCAGGTCGAGGATTTTCTTATCCGGCACGTCGTCGGTGCAATACCACCCCTTGGGCTTGTTGATGACGTAGTAGGCGGGCTTGGGCATGCGGATACGTTCGCCGTCAACAGCGATAGTGTCGCGGTGGATGTCGGCCTTGCTGCCGAGGGTAGAGACGGTCGCATTGTTGACCGTGACCCGGCCTTCGAGAATTAAGTCCTCGCACTTGCGGCGCGAACCGAAACCCGCGCGCGCGAGAATCTTCTGCAAACGCTCTTCGGCTTCGTTGGCAAAGTCATCGAGATCGCGGTCATCAGCGGCGGCTTTTGGTTTGTTCTCTGCTTTGTCGGTCATATCGGTCGTCCTTGTCATCGTTTTTCAAGATTTACCACAGAGACACAGAGTTCTCAGAGATACATTTTCATGTTGATTGATCTCTTCATTGTTCCCATTTGCTTGATTCCATTTTTTGCTCTCAACTTTCCTCTGTGGACTCTGTGCCTCTGTGGTGAATTTTTTCTTTCCTCTACGCAGAGGTAGCCGTCCGGCGTTTGAGCTTTGCGCTGTTCTTCAGTTCCGGGTTTAATCGGTACGCAATCTCCAGATCCTTGCGCGCGAGGTCGAGCCGCCCGGCCTTTTTGTACAGCATCGAGCGGTTGAAATAACTGTTGGCGTCGCGCGGATTGTGTTCCACGGCCATGTTCAGGTCGCGCAAGGCTCCGGCGTCGTCATTCAAGCGCGAGCGTACGATCGCGCGGTGGTAAAAGAGTTCTGCCACGTCCGGCGCCGCGATAATCGCCTGTGTGAGGAAAGCCGACGCATAGTCGAGCTTGTTCTGCTTCTTGAGCACCAGTCCCTTGCCGAAATGCCCCTCATACCTGCCCGGGTCGAGATCGACGAGCAGGTTGAAAAAATCGTTGGCGGGATCGATCCGCCCTTCTTCGAACGCGCGCCGCGCGCTGATAAAGAGCGCGTTGTACAACTCGGCCTTGAGCGGACGGATGATCGAGGAGTTCTCGGGGTCGATGTCTTTCGACAACAGCCGCCAGGTTCGCACGGCGTCGTCGAACTCCTGACGATTAAGATGGCGGCCAAGGGCAGACACAAGCGCGCGTACGGCGGGAGCGAGGCCATCCATCCCCGGCAACGATCCAGCTTCGGCGAGGCGCGCGGCGGGCTCCGCCGGTTTGGTCTTCGGCTCGTCGAGGAAGATGGACGTCGTGCGCTCGAGCTCCAATTCGAGCTTAATGTGCTTATCGAGGCCGAGGTGAATGAAGGTGTCGTGGTTGCGGCTCGAGCCGACCACGACGCGCAAGGACGCCTTGCGGCCGCCGCACAGGTTGAACACATCCACCACCCAGCGAATGTCTTGAGGCTGTACGTGATAGTCCGGCGCAAGCGTGAGCGTCACACCCTTCGGCCACGCGGGCAGGGATTCGAGCAGATCGTAAAGGCGCTGCGCCGCCATCGCTTCGAGTGACTTGGCGCCAGTGATGTAAATGGCGAGTTGTTTGCCATCGTCGCTCAGGTCGAGGCGGAAGCGATCCGCGTACTCCACGTCGGTCATACCGCCGACGAGGTCCCTCAACGGGAGTGTGACGTTTCCTTTGCCGATGGATATCTCAAGGATATCCGTGGGCCGGAGCTGCTCCTTGGGAGTGCTCCATACGAACTCGATATTCTTGGCTTGCAGATGCAGCGGGCGGTAAGGCTTGCGCTCGCGGAAAGCCTCGCGCTGGGCGACGAGCGCCTGACGGAAGACGTTGGCCGTCGCTTCGCCGGGAGCGAGCGATGGCGTATTGAGCGCGCGCTTCTTCCATGGGAGCGGCGCGACAGGCAGGCTATGGCGGCGCAGCAGGCGCAATTCGTCGAGCACTTCCTCGGCGCTCTGATAGCGGTTTTCCGGAAGTTTCTCGAGCAGCCTGAGCACCATGCGGCTCACGGTCAGCGGCACATCGCGGTTGAGCAGGCTCGGCGCCTGGGGCAGTTCGAAATGTTGACGCGCGAGGAGTTCGAAGTTTCCTCCCTCGGCCGTCCCGCCGAAGGGAAGCGCGCCAGTCAGACACTGAAAGGCCGTGACGCCGAGCGAATAAAGGTCCGCGCGGGCATCGACCGAAGCATAGTCGCTTTGCTCAGGCGCCATGTAGGCCGTAGAGCCCACGATCTCGCCGATCTGTTCGGGCTCGCACAAGGATTGTTCGAAACGCGCGAGTCCGAAGTCGAGGATGATCAAGCCCTGCCCATCCTCGGAGAGGATCACGTTATGCGGCTTGATGTCGCGATGCACGATATTCTGTTCGTGGGCGACATTGAGACCCGTGGCGATTTTCTCGACGATCTCCAAAGCCTGCGCCGTATCGAGCCGACCCTGTTTGAGCCGGGTTCGTAACGACTGCCCCTTGGCCAGTTGCATGACAATGAAGTGTTTTCCTGCGTCGCTGCCGACGTCGTAAATCTGGACGATGTGCTGGTCTTCGAGGCGGGAGGCGAGCTTCGCTTCACGCAGAAAGCCTTCGACGTGTTCGGCCTTTTGCGCCCAAGGTTCGGCAAGAATCTTGAGGGCCACGCTCTTGCCAAGCGCGAGGTGATTGGCGCGGTAGACGTCGCCCATGCCGCCGTGGCCGATGAGTTCCACGATTTCGCAGGGGCCGATGCGCGCGCCCGGAGGCAGGATGTTGCGTTTGGTATCGCTCATTATCGTCGTCCGCGCTTCACAGCGGGGGACTACTTCGGGGGCCTTTGGGCGCATTCTTCACGCCAAGGTAAGGGAGAATGGTAGCAGATTCTGGCAGCAAGCGCCAGATACGGCGCGATTGACATGATGTCGGGGTGCGGTAACTGGTTATCGATGACGCTGGAAATCCCTCCCTCCGCAAGAG
>JABWBM010000048.1 GCA_013360495.1 Planctomycetaceae bacterium | reverse complement strand
GGCGTCGTGCTGATCGGCGGCGATCCGGGCATCGGCAAGTCGACGTTATTGTTACAGGCCGCCGACAAGCTCGCGGCAAAGGGCCTGCGCGTGCTTTACATTAGTGGCGAGGAATCGGCGTGGCAGATTCGACTGCGCGCGCGCCGCCTCGGCTGCGAGAGCGGCGAGCTCTATGTCCTCGCCGAGACCAACCTTGACGCTATTCGCCAGCAGACGGGCGAACTCCAACCGGCACTGGTGATCGTCGACTCCATCCAGATGCTCTATGATTCTGCGATTCCAAGCGCACCGGGATCGGTGGCGCAAGTGCGCGAATGCGCCGCAACGCTTATTCATCAGGCGAAATCAAGTTCCGTGCCCATTGTGCTCATCGGCCATGTCACCAAGGAGGGGAACATCGCAGGCCCCCGCACTCTCGAGCACATGGTGGACACGGTGCTTTACTTCGAGGGCGACAAGCACCACAACTTCCGGATTTTGCGCGCGGTTAAGAACCGCTTTGGCGCGACCAGCGAGATTGGCATTTTCGAAATGGGCAACGGCGGCCTCGCGGAAGTACTTAACCCTTCGCAAGCATTATTGGAGGAATACGACAGCCAGCGCGCCGGCGCAGCCATCTGCCCGACGGTGGAGGGCACGCGCGTGTTGCTTGTCGAGATTCAGGCCCTCGTCGCTCCCGCACCCGCCATGAGCAGCCCGCGAAGGCGCGTCAGCGGCCTCGACCACAACCGCGCGTCCATGCTGCTTGCGGTTCTTGAGCGCCGCGCGGGAATGCCGTTGAGCCGCCATGAGGCCTACCTCAACATCGCGGGTGGCATCACCGTCGAGGAACCCGCCGCCGATCTTGCAACGTGCTTTGCTATTGCGAGTTCCATGACCGAGCAGCGCTTGCCGCCGGCGACGGTGTTTATCGGCGAAGTGGGCTTGGGCGGCGAGGTGCGTTCGGTGAACATGCTGCAGGCGCGGCTCGATGAAGCAGCGAAGCTCGGCTTCGAGCAGGCAGTGATCCCCAAGGTCCGCGGAAAACTCACAACGCCCAAAGGCATGAAGCTCGTGAGCGTCACCGACGTCGCACAGGCGCTGGCGAAGTTCTATCTGGTGAAGCCACGAGGGAAGCCCCCTCAACAGGAGAATCAGGCCGATGACTGTTGAGGCATCGTTCGTGGTTTTCGGAACGGCCGTTCGATGAACGACGCGCCTGAGTTTCTCTCCTGACGTTGGAGGTCTTTTACGATTCGCTTCAAGTCATAGCCAAGAGATTTGGCGTGACTCTGCCGACGACGGCGAATCTCCTCAACAATCTCATCATCGACGATGCTCGTCATTCATCAATTCCTCGGGCGTACAGATCACGGGCGGTTCGTACCCGGCGTCTCTGCATGCACTTTCAATCGCTTGCCGCAACGTCGCATTCGCGATGTGCTTACAGTTCCATGTCAGCAGGTATTCTACACCATGAACCGCCGCAATGGCAATGTGAAGTGCGTCCTCCGATGCTTTTTTTGGAACGGCTTTGCACTCAACGAGCTTGGTAGCGAGTTGTCCTGATGTGTCAGTAATCCCAAGCAATGCGATGCCCTTGAGGAAGGATTTTCTTTCTCGGGCCGCCTCTTTGTCGCCGTCGGAGACCTCGCTCACCACGAGTTGTGAAACGAACAAGGAATATGCGTTGGAGTGGCGGGTAAACCAGTCGCGGGTAAGTTGTTGCCGCGCAGTCACAACCAGATCTCGGCTGGGCCGGGAAGTAATGTAACCGATTACGCTGGTTTCGAGGTATACAGCCGGCTTTGTCGTGTCTTTCTTCATCGTTCTCTCTCGCGCCCTACCCAGCAGTAACGAACATGAACGTAACGATGATTATTGGGACTCCGCCTATCATTGCGAACGGAACGGTTTTGCGCCTGTCAGGCAACGGCGATGCGATGGCGAACATGAATCCAACAGCGGCAAGTATGCAGGCAATGATATCGTAGCAAACCCAAAAGAAATATGAGCCCATTTGCTCCCAAACATCGCCTGAGGTGCCAAACCCAAAGATCACGCTTGCGGTTCCCACGACTCCAATCAACGAGATGACGTTGATGAAGGCGATCATTTTCATCGTAGGGCGGAGGTCATTCATTGATGTGTAGCTTATCAAAGCCAATGCTGAAAGATTACGATGAAGAAGATTGTGCCATCTTTTTGCCCTCGTCATGTTTGCGCCAGTCATCAACGAGCAACGCATACACGACCGTGTCGATAAAGTGGTCATAATGCCACAGGTTTTGACGTAGCACGCCTTCTTCAGTAAATCCTAAGCGTTCGGGGATTCTTCGGCTTTGGCGGTTTTCCACTTGGCAATGTATCTCGACGCGATTCAACCCTAACGAGTCGAAACAATGATTGAGCAGTGCCTCGCACGAACGGGTGATGATTCCTTTACCTTGGGACTTCTCGTCAAGCCAGTACCCGAACTCTGTCTTCTTGTTCGTCTGGTCGATGTTCTTGGCGCCAATGGTGCCGACAAGACTGCCTTGACGCCATATGTGTAGCATCAGCGAAGTGCCTTCCGCGTAGAGCAGCCGGTTTTTCCGGATGCGCTCGCGTTGAGCTTCGATGGTGTTGGAACTGTTCAGCCAATGCATCCACTCGCGCAAGTAAACGCGATTCGTCTCAATGAGCGCCGATAAATCCTCAGCGTCGCGTTCCTCCGGAAGCCGCAGTTCGAGGTCATCATCTATCCGATGTGTAAACATATCGCCATCCTATCAAGCGACAGGTGGAGAATGAACGACGACGTCGGGACAGCGATTACAATCCTAGCCATTGGATCGCAGCGCCGCAGGCGATCAGCGAGACGCCGGCGAGCGTTGTCGCCCAGCGATCGAGCCAAGGGAAGGGGATGCGCCGCATGCCAAGTAAAAGTAGTCCTACCAACACCATGATCGTCAGGCACGTGACGCCCGAGAACGACACCGCGATCAGTGACGCGCCGCCCCATCCCGCTAGGGGGAGCGCGACCAGCATGAGCGGAATCAGCGATTCGCAGGGGCCAAACACGAAGACCGTGAACAGCACCCATGGCGTCAATTTGCGAACTTTCTGGTCCGGGCCGTGGACGTGGGCCTCGTTATGCACGTGCATGTGGTCGGGCGCGGCATGGTCGTGAACGTGGACGTGCGGCTCTTGACCACCGTGAATGTGAACATGCGAATGTTGCTTGCCGCGCAAGGCACGCACGACTCCCCATGTGGTAAACGCGAGACCAAGGCCCATGAGCGCCCAGGCGGCAATGGGGCCTCGGTGTTCTTGAAACTCTTCGTAATTCCATCCCACGGCAGCTGCGCCGGGGATGGCGACGATGACGGCAATCACGACGGAACTGGCGCAGTGTCCGAGGCCGCAGAGGAATGTCACCCACAGAACCTTTTTGCGGCTCCACTGGTGCGCTTTCGCCATCATGGCGAAGGGGACGTAGTGGTCTGGACCGAGCACCGTGTGCAGGAAGCCGAGCCAGAGGGCCGCGCCAAGCATCACCTGAAACTTGCCAGAAGCAAGCGCAGCGTCGAGATCGATCGTCAGAAGGTCGTGCATAGGTCTTTTATCATACGTTCAACGGGCGCGTGAAACCTACGGCTTCCTTTTCGCGAGATCTCGAAAGAACTCTTGAAAGCCTGACTCGAGCTTTTTGAGGAGTTCGGGGTTGAGTGTCTTCTCCAGAACATCGGGCAGCTCGCCGCCATCGATCAGCTTGGCGATACAATCGAGATACGCCTTGTGCAGGGTTTCGTCCGTTCCTTTGAGCGCATAGTAGGCCAGCGCCCAGCCGTATGCGTAGTTGAGTCCGACGTCTTTCGTTTCCCATTGCTCGAAGGTGTCACGCGTGGCGATAAACTCTTGTAATGATGGCAACATTCCGTCTTCAAGGGCCTTTATGAAAACGCTGAAGCGGCTTACCTCGCGGCTGCCATCGGCGCGCGTCGGATGTTCGCGGATCAACGCGCCAAACTGGATGGCGTCTTTTTCGCGTTCGATGTGGGCGAAGTATTCGGCGAGTCCTTCGTCAAGCCAGCGCGGGCGTGTCACGCACATGGCGTCGAACACTTGATGCCACGCTTCATGCAGCAGCGTGCGCAGAATCTCCGGTGAAAGGCCGGTTAATGCATCCGGCTTGTCGCCAGAATCGCGGACGATGAGAACCTTGTGGCTGGTGCTGTACAGCCCGACCAATTCCTCGCCTTCGTTGAACTGGTGGGCGTCGTGCGCGAAGACATCGGCAATGGGGCGGAATCGTTCCTCGCCGCGAACGATGAACGCGCGAAAGGCGACACCTTTAGGAATTTTCAAGGCATCAATCTTGAGCGTTTCGAGGAAGCGCTTCGAAGCATCGTCAAGAAAACGGGCGATCTTGGGCGCGTTTTCGGACGGCGAGAGCAGTTGTTCCGCTGCGCGTTTACCTTCGTCAGTCGTGGTATCAATGGCCGCAAGCTTGGCGTCAAGGGCGTCCAATTCCGCGTCCTGCATGCCTGCGTTTGCGATCACTGAGAATCTTCCCGAGGTTGCTTCGAGCTTCCGATAGGCATGCGGCCAGCGCTGCTTGAACGGCCCGTCGCAGATCAGCCGGAGCGTATCCCTCTCGGCGGCTTCATTGTCCTTGGGTTTTACATCGTCGAGAATAACGAGCGCTTCACCCCAGCGGCCAAGGACGTGCAGAGCCTTCGCCTGACGAAGTTGTACCCAGCATTTTGCATCGGCTTTGACCGACGCCTCGAACTCGACCAGCGCCTCCGACGGGCGGCGCAACTCGAAAAGCGCGTCGCCGCGGTGGGCGTGGTAAGCCCAACGATGGGCATCATCGACCTTGTCCTTGATTCCGTCGAGAAGTTTGAGGGCTTCAGCGGCCTTACCTTCCTGATTGCAGCGTCGAGCTTTTTTCAATTCGGCTTCAACGGTAACAGGGACGTTTTCTTGAGCGTATTCGGCGCGACGAGGAGTGACGAGAACCACGCACAGGCCAGCGATCAGGATGACGAACCAGCGTTCCATGCAGACATGATAACCCGGCTAGCAACTTTAATGCCTAATTGTATTGGCACGATTTTTGTGCTAACCTTATGCCATATGGAGCCGGGGATACGAGGTCGCGTCATTTTGACGTAACTTGTTATTTCTCTGGGGGTTATGTGGCTGAGTACCCGAAACCACTGGTTCGGTTGATCGAAGCTCTTTCCGAGCTTCCGGGCGTCGGTGAACGCACCGCCGAGCGTCTTGCCTTCCATATTCTCAAGCAGCCGGCGGCTGCGTCAAGTGAACTCCTCGACTCCATCCGGGAGGCGAAAACCACCGTCCGCCACTGCAAGCAGTGCTTCAATCTGACCCAGCAGGAGCTGTGTTCCATCTGTTCTGACTCGCGCCGTCAGCGTGATGTGCTGTGCGTGGTGGAAGCGCCGCGCGACTTGATCGCTATCGAAAAGACGGGCGCGTTTCACGGACTCTATCACTGTCTGCTCGGTCGCATCGCGCCTCTCGATGGCGTGGACGAGAGCGGTCTGACCGTCGATGCGTTGGTAAAGCGCTGCTCGTCGGGCGAGGTTAAGGAAGTTGTCCTCGCCACGAATCCGAACATTGAGGGCGACGCCACGGCGCTCGCTGTCGCTCGCGCGCTGACCCCATGCGGCGTAAAGATCACACGCCTCGCGCGCGGCTTGCCCGCTGGCCATGAACTTGAATATCTGTCGGGCACGGTAATGGAAGAGGCATTTTCCGGCAGACTGCCGTTACTGGCGAAGGGAGGCGCGCCATGAGAATGGAGCAACGCCTGCTTCCCCGCACCGACCTGCGCCAATTGCAGCGCCAGATTCTGTCGCCGCGCATTATCCAATCGATTCAGGTGTTGCAGCTCGCAACGCCCGAACTTGATCGCCTCGTCCAACAGGAGTTGAGCGAGAATCCGGCACTGGAATTGGCCGATGGCGACACGTCGGGGGAAAACCCTGCCGAGGCTCCTCCCATCGATACCCACGGCGAAGTGAGCGAGGCTGAGGGCGATCGTATCGAGCGCGACCTCGAATTCCTCGAGCGCTATAACGAGGACTATGCCGAGCAGCGTACCCAGCGCGGCAACGCCTCCCGCCTCGAAGGCGAGGACGATGCCAAGATCGAGGCGCTCAACAATGCTCCAGCGCCGGGCGGATCGTTGCAGGATCACCTGACGCGTCAGCTCGCGGTGCTTGACCTCGACCAATGCATCCTCGATGCCGCGCTCCTGATCATCCAGGCGTTGGACAGTGACGGTTTGTTGACTGTGCCGCTCGAAAGCGTGATCGGCGACAAATTTGGCGAAGGCTCGAAGGATGTGGGCGAGGAAGCGCTCAAGGTTGTGCAAACCCTCGATCCGCCGGGTGTCGGCGCGCGCGGGCCGCAGGAGGCGCTGCTGCTCCAGATCGACCCGAACGATCAGGACTACGAACTCTACCGCAAGGTGCTTGCCGAGCACTGGGACGACCTGCTGAAAAACAAACTGCCGAAGATCGCCAAAGAAACGGGCTACGAAATCGACGATATCAAGTTCGCCATCGAGCAAATTTCGACGCTTACTCCCTACCCCGGCCGGGAGTTTTCGAGTTCGTCGGCGCAGGTGGTGACGCCCGACCTTGTGATTGAAGAAGATACCGACGCCGCAGGCGGCTATCACGTTCGCATGATCAATGACTATCTCCCGCGCCTGTCGGTGAACAACGAGTACCGCAAACTCCTCGAACAGGCGAAGGACAAGGAGACGGTTGACTACCTCAAGATCAAGGTCGAGAATGCGCGTGCGTTGATCGAGGCGGTGCAGCAGCGCCAATCCACGTTGAAGCGCGTCGGCGATTCGATCCTGCAGCACCAGCACGACTTCATGGAGATGGGCACGCCGGGCTTGAAGCCCCTCAAGATGCAAGACGTTGCCGACGAGTTGAAAGTTCACGTTTCGACCATCTGCCGCGCTGTTGCTGACAAATATGTCGAGACGCCGCGCGGCATCTATCCACTCAAGTATTTCTTCGTCGGCGGCACGGAGACCCTCGATGGCGAAGACACCTCGCGCCACGCTGTGAAAGACGAACTGCACAAGATCGTTGATGGTGAGGACAAGAGCAGTCCGCTCAGCGACGACGCCATTGGACATATGTTGACGGCGAAACTCGGCGTCAAAATCGCGCGGCGCACGGTGGCTAAGTACCGCGATCAGATGAATATCCCTGATAGCCGCCAGCGCAAGGCGTATTGATGTTCAATCTCCACTTCCTGTTATCGCATCCGTAGCCTATGCTCGCGTCTATGGCGCAATCCTTGCTCCATCCTTGGATCTTCGAACGTACGCCTGTGGCAAAGCCGTGGGCCGGTCACGCGCTGGCTCGTCTCTATCCCGCACTGAAAGTCCCTTACGGCACAGGCGAATGCGTCGAGATTGCGGACAACGAGGATTTTTCTCCTGTCGTGACGTCTGGCCCTGCAGCGGGCCAAACCATCAATGCGTTGGCGAAGGAGCTTGGAACGAAGGAAGTTTTCGGCAAGCACAAGTCGCTTCCTTTAATGCTGAAGTTGATCGACACGGCGGCGCCGCTCTCCGTGCAGGTTCACCCCGGCGATCAGGACAAAAACGGCAAGATCGTCTCGCGCGGGAAGACCGAAGCATGGCTGATTCTCGAAGCCTCCCACGGTGCAAGCATCTGGCAGGGCATGAAAACGGGCGTGTCGAATTCGGAGTTCTGGACCGCCATGCGCAGCAATCAGCCAGACGCCGTGCTCAACCGCCGCGAGGTGAAGCGCGGTGATTGCCTGCTCTCCCCGGCGGGCATGGTGCATGCCATCGGCGCGGGCATCGCGCTTGTGGAGTTGCAGCAGAACGTCAACACCACGTTCCGTATCAATGACTGGGGCCGTCGTGGCAACCGTGAATTGCACCTCGACGAGGCAAAACATTCCGCTCGTTTGGAACTCGCGCCGCCGCCAGTAGCGAATGCGTTGACGGCGGACGATGTGGAGCTGTGCTCGTCGCGGCATTTTGTGTGGCGCAGTATCCGCGCCAGTCAGCCGCTGGAGTTGATGTTCGACTCGTTCCGTATTCTGACCTGTCTCGAGGGCAAGGCGGAACTCACTTGGCGCGTTGGCAAGGCCAAGGAGCGCATGAGCCTCGAAGCGCCGTCGAGTGTGTTTCTTCCGGCGGGGTTGAAGATTGTTAAAATCGAACCCGAAGAGCAGTGTTGGCTGCTCGAAGCGAAGGCGTCGTAAATTCAGCGGCGCTTACTCGGAAAGCTGGGTGACGGTGAAACCGCGGTCTTGTATCAAACGTACCAGCCCGTCAGGGCCGCCAAGATGCGCAGCGCCGCATGCGATAAACAGCTTTCGTTGACCGATGTGCGGAAGGAGTTTGTCAAGCCAGAGGCGATTTCGGTCGCGGTTGCTTTTCCGGAAAATGTCTTTTTCCCATTCAGGGGCTTCCCTATCACTGAGCACCAGCGAAGCCCCATCCACAGAATAGACGCCTTCAAAGTCGCCCCTGTCGTACATCGCGAATTTTTCGTCGTGGTCTCCGGAGGGTTTGCGGAGGGAGCGCCGCAAAAATTCGACTTCTTCTTGCCGTGATAAATGCTCACAAACCAGAAACTGGGAAAAGTCGTCGAGATAGAGCGATTGCTTGCCGAGGGCGCGCGCATGTCGCCGCAGTTCGGCGTCCATCGATAAAGTATGGACCGAGGGTTTTCGCGGCACAGTAAATGCCAATGCTGACACCGAATACCTCTCCACCTCGAGTTTTTGCATCGAAGCGTTCGAAGACTCGACGTATCGCTTCAACTCATCGTAGAGGTCGGTGGGGAGCGCGGAGTTCAATGTCTCTTCTTTGGGCAACATCATAGTGTTACGCACTCTGACGGCGATTGCCCTGTCATCGTCGGACCAGAAATCAGGATATACTTCGTAAGAAAGAGCGATTCGCAGATGATCGTATCCCTCCGACGACAGGCCTTCGAAACAGACGGTGTCCGCCTCAGCCAGAAACTCGAGTGCCCGGTCGAGATGCCGCCGGAAGGACTCCGGCGCCTGGTGCAAAGCGCCAAAGAGATATGAAGGGATGTTGGCTTCGATTCGCAACAACATGAGTTTAGGCGCCGTTTGGTGTTCTTCTTGCTTATCGATGGTCGAACATGAACATAGAGCCGCGATAGGCAAGAGTAGTATGTTCAACGTCCATCGGAAACTCACGTATCATCGCCCTTTACTGGTTTCGAATGGAATGCTCTGGCGCAATCAGTCCGTCACGGGCGCTGTCTTGACAGCCAGCATGCGCTCGAGCGCGACCCGGGCCTTCGCCGCGATCGTCTCGTCCACTGTCACCTCCGGCGAGCGCGTTTGCAGCGAACGCCAGAGCTTCTCCGACGTGTTACGCTGCATGTGCGGGCAGAGGTTGCAGGCGCAGCTTGCGCCCGGCGCCGCGACGTAGGTGTTCTCCGGGGCCACCTGCTTGAAACGATGGATCATGTTGCCTTCGGTGGCGATGATGTAGGTTTTGCCGCGGGTTTTTGTCACGATCTTCAGCATGCCGGCGGTGCCGCGCACCCAGTCGGACTCGTCGCGGATATTCTTAGGACATTCGGGATGGGCGAGCACCTCCGCGCCTGGATGTTGCGATTTGAGATCGCGTAAGGTTTTCACGCTGAACAACTCGTGCACCATGCACGCGCCGTTCCAGAGGTGAATATTGTCGCGGCCGGTTTGCTCCTGCACCCATGCGCCGAGGTGCATGTCCGGCACGAAGAGGATCGGCGTCTCGTGCGGCACCGAGTTGACCACTTCCACGGCGTTGCCGCTCGTGCAGACGATATCGCAAAGCGCCTTCACAGCCGCTGAAGTATTGATGTAGCAGATGGTAACGATCTCGCGGCCAAGCTTCTTGCGGAGAAAATCTTGATATTTTGCAAGGTCCGGAGCTTGGCAGGCATCGGAAAGCGAGCATCCTGCTTCGAGATCAGGGACAAACACCCGCGCCTTGGGGTTCAAAATCTTGGCCGTTTCGCCCATGAAGTGAACGCCGCAGAAGCAGATGCTGGTCGCGTTGCGCTCCTTGGCGGCTCGCGCGAGTTCGAGGGAGTCGCCGACGACGTGGGCCGCGTCCTGGATGTCGCCTTCCTGATAGGCATGGGCAAGGATCAGGATGCCGTTGGCTTCGGCCCAATCCCGCATGGCGGTAGGGGATGGTACGTCGAGACGAGACTGTTGCAGTGCCTGGATCATTGTGGGATGGCGATTATAGCGTCAAAACACGTCCGCGCGAGATTTCCGTTGCTCTCGCCCCGCGAGCTTCCTTAATACCTTCCATCATGGAAGACGAAGGCGTACTCGGCAAGGCATACGACGCAAGGCTGGTGAAGCGGCTCTGGCCCTATGCGCGCCCCCACATGCGTCTTTTCGCCGTCGCGACTATGCTCGTTCTGTTGCAGATCGCCGCGGAGCAGGCTGCGCCTCTGTTGATGAGTTTGGCTATTGATGGACCCATGACGGCGCTCGCGAAAGATGGCTCGGACGCAGCCGCCTGGGACACGCTCCATGGGTTGTCGCTGATCTTCATCCTTGTGCTCGTCGCGGATTTCGCGCTGCGCTATTTCCAGACCTATGCTCTCAACGTGCTCGGCCAACGGGTGATTTTCGGCCTGCGCTCGCACCTCTACCGTCATTTGCAGGGACTGCCGCTGCGCTTTTATGACCGAAAACCTGTTGGCGTCTTAGTCACCCGGACAACCAACGATATCGAAGCCATCGGCGAAATTTTCAGCGCAGGTCTTGTCACTATGCTCGCCGATGTGCTCAAGATCATCGTGATTCTCGGCATCATGTTTGCGCTTAATTTCGAACTTGCGCTCGTGGTGCTCGCCGTCTTTCCCGTCATGTTCCTCACCACGTCGATTTTTCGCCATCGCACGCGCACGGCCTACCGCGTGATGCGCACCAAGCTCGCGGAGTTGAACGGGTTTTTGGTTGAGGCGCTCGGCGGCCTGACCGTCACGCGCATCTTCGCGCAAGAGAAGCGGCAGGAAGAGCGCTACGACAAACGTAACGCCGCCTATCGCGATGCGTGTCTCGATACCGTGCAGAATTTTGCTCTTTTCTATCCCGTGATCGAGTTCATCTCGACGGTGAGCATTGGCCTGCTGCTCTGGTATGGACACGGCCTGATCGCCGACAACACCATCGCTGCCGGCGCTTTCGTGGCGTTCTTCGTGTATACCCAGCGCTTGTTCCGGCCCATGCGTGAACTGAGCGAGCATTACACTGTGCTGCAGTCCGCCATGGCGTCGACCGAGCGCGTGATGCAGTTGCTCGACGAACGCAACGAGATTGTCGATCCGCCGGCGCCGGCAACAATCAATCGCGTGGCCATGCGCGGCGAGATCGAGTTCCGCGATGTCTGGTTCGCATACCAGGCCGACCGGTGGGTGCTTAAAGGCGTGAGCTTTCGCGTGCCGCCGGGTGGAACGCTGGCGCTTGTGGGCGCAACGGGATCGGGCAAGACGACGATCATCAATTTGCTGTGCCGTTTCTACGACGCGCAGAAGGGCCAGATACTCATCGACGGCGTGGACATCCGCGAGATGAGGCTCGACGACCTGCGCTCGTGCTTTGGGCTGGTGTTGCAGGACGTGTTTCTCTTCGCGGGAACGGTGGTGGAAAACTTGCGGCTTGGCGACCTGTCCATCAGCCGCGAGCGCGTGATCGAGGCGGCGAAGGATACCGGCGTCGATAGCTTCGTGAGCCGTCTTGAGAAGGGCTACGACTCGGTTATCGCCGAGCGTGGCGCGACCTTGAGCGCCGGCGAGCGGCAGCTGATCGCGTTTGCTCGCGCGTTGGCCTTCGACCCGCGTATCTTGATCCTCGACGAAGCGACCGCCAACATCGACAGCGAATCGGAAGCGCGTATCCAGCAGGCGATCGAACGCACCACCCACGGACGAACCACCGTGGCCATAGCACACCGCCTGTCCACCATCCGCCATGCCGGCGAAATCCTGGTGCTCCACAAAGGCGAAGTCGCCGAGCGTGGCAGCCACGACGAATTGCTTGGTCGCAAGGGACGGTATCACCAATTGTACATGCTCCAATTTGAGGAATTGGTTGCGTCGAAGGATTCGTAACCGGCGTGCTGCGCCGATTCGTGAAACAACGTACAATCGGCAACGTCACCAACGTGGGGTAACGCATGGAAGTCTTCAAGATTCTCAACGGCTACGACGCGCATGCGCTGCACTTTGTCTATCATCGTCCAAGTCACCTGCGCGCCATCATCGCCATCGACAGCGTAGTTGATGGCCGCGCGATCGGCGGCATCCGCTGTAAAGACTACGACAGCGAGGCCGACGCCATCGACGACGCCTGCGAACTCGCCCGCGCCATGAGTTTCAAGGCTGCTGTCAATCGCCTGCCCTGTGGCGGCGCGAAAGCCGTGATCTATAAACACCCGAATATGAAGCGCGCGCCGGCATTTCAGGCGCTGGGACGAGCGATCGAGCGGCTTGACGGCCTTTATCACTCCGGTCTCGACGTCGGCACCACCATGGCGGACCTCGCCAATGTGGCAAAGGAAACGCGCCACGTTTCCCACGCGCTTGACTTCGGCAAGCACACCGCGCGGGGCGTGCTCGGCGCAATCAAGGCTGCCGTGAAGTTCCGCCTCGGTCTCAACAACGTGCGCGAGGTGCGCGTTGCGATTCAGGGTTTAGGCAGCGTCGGAATGGAGCTGGCAAGCCAACTTCATCGCGCCGGTGCAAGGCTTGTGGTGGCAGACACGCAACGCAAGCTGACGCAATTCGCCCGCAAGCGCTTCGAGGCTGACGTGGTCTCGCCGGAGCGGATCATGCAAGAGCCCTGTGACGTTTTTGCCCCATGCGCGCTGGGCGACATTCTTTCTCCGGCAACGGTGAAGAAACTGTCGTGTGAGATCATCGCGGGCAGCGCCAACAACGTACTCACGGACTCGGCTGTTGCGCAGGACCTCGCTGAGGAAGGAATCGCGTACGTTCCGGATTTTGTCGCGAGCGCAGGGGCGTTGATCATCGGCGCCACGGAGATCGCCCACGGCAAGGCGCGCGCCCGCGCAGAACTTGCTGACAGTGTCTACGACACGACGCTCGACGTATTACGCACGGCGAAGAAGCGCGGCATCTCGACCTTGCAGGCAGCGGAGACCATCGCGGCCAAGGCTCTGAATAGGTAAGGACAATGCAAAGAGCCGCGCCAAATGTATGCCATGCCCACGAAGAGCCTGCCCCCGCGAAGGCGTGGGGCGAGCATCCGGAATTGTCGAATAGAAGACTGGATTCCCGGTCACTCGGCGTAACGCTCGCTCCTCGCTCGCTTGCCTCGTGCCTTCGCGGGAATGACGTTTGTGGGAAAAACATTTCCGGCGATTCCCAACATCCTCTCCGCCGCCTGTGGCGCGCGCGACTCACCCTCGGCATTCTTCCCATTCGCGTCTACCAATTCGCGATTGCGCCGCTGCTGCCACGGAACCAGTGCCGCTTTCATCCCTCGTGTTCGCAGTACGCCCTTGATGCGCTTAATGAGCATGGCTTGATTAAAGGAAGCATGGCGGCGTGGTGGCGGATCCTGCGCTGCAATCCTTTCGGCGGCAAAGGTTTCGATCCAGCGTGCGATTACTGCTGGTTTTGGGAAGTTCGCAAGCGCCGCGAAGTGAGGCAACACAAGGCGAACGAAAGTAAGAGTAAAGTCCTCGAGCACCTCCAAGGTTGATCTGCAGAAGATTCACCCACTGCCCAAAGACGCCCCTGTCAAGCGCGCGGAGCGCTGATTATCAGACGTGCCTGAGCAACGCGAAGCGCTACATCAGCGCCCACCAAATCGAAAGATTCCTCAATCTTTGTGGGGGAAATACTTTGCACATCCTCAAGCGGCCAAGAGTCGACCCTTTCAAGTTTTGTTTTCGGACCGGTGGGCTATAATCAGGGTTACACTAAAGGGCGAGGCGACAATGGACAAGCTGCTTGCGGGATTGCTGGTGGGAGTTTTCGGCGGGGCGGCGCTCGGCACCTTCGTTTTCGGGCCGCTAATGAACCCGGCGCAGATGGATGAAAACCATCCCGTGCGAAAGCAATTCGAGAACGAACTCGCCACCGAGCGCAACAAAGTGACCGAAGCGCAGCGCAAGGCCGCCACGCTCGAACAGAAAAACCGCGAACTGAAGAACGACGCGGAAGCCGCGGATCGCACGCTCCAGACCGAGCGTGAACAGTACGAAATCCTCGCGAATGAAAAAGCGAGCCTGCTCGGCGAGGTCGAGGCATTACGCCAAAAAACCAGAAACCTTCCGTCCGTTGCAGAGCCGGTGCTCACGCCCGAACAGCGCGAAGCCCAGCGCCAGCAGAACATCGCGCGCGCGCAAGCGGCCCATGCCGCCGTGAAGAGCGCCATCGAAGGCGGCGACAAAAAGGCGGTGCTCGCCGCGATGAAGGAATTGCTGGCAACCGGCCCGGACGGCTACGAAGAATATTTCCAGGCGTATATGGCTGTCTCCGCGGTCGGCAATCCCTGGGATAATGACAGTACCAACTCCCTCGGCGTCAACATTCACGAATATGGCCAGCTCATGAGCGATGAGGCATGCAATTATGCTCTTGCGAATGTCAATGGCGACGTTCCTGACGGAGTGCGGGTCAGCGCCGCATGGCACTATTTCTTTTCCAGTCAAGCCAAAGGGAAAAGCACGGACGATATGATGGCGCTTCTGGTTGGCCTGCTCAAGAGCACCACCGATGAAGAAATGATTGAAACTGTCGTGGTGATGTTCAGCTTCCTTAAGGATCCCGCCTGCATTCCCCACCTCGATCAGGTGGCGTCGAACGTGGCTTATTCGCAAAAACTACGCGTTTTAGCCACCGACAGATTCAAAGACTACGATACCCCCGACGTGGTGGTTATCCTCAAGCGCCTCGCTCTCGACCCAAACGAAGGGGTCAAGTCCAAGGCTAAATCTATCCTCGTCAAGTTCGACCCGCCAATCACCGGGTTCTATGTGGTTGATCTCTATCCCGGCCAACAAGCTGCCGTTGCGGGCATTCTCGAGGGCGATATCGTGACGAGTTTCAACGGCCAACCGGTGACCGATATGGCGAGCATCGCCCAGCTCCAGAAAAATGCTCCATCCGATCAAGCGGTCACCGTGGAAGTCTACCGCAATGGGGCCACGATTCCGGTGACCGTCGCGCCGGGAGAACTCGGCATCAACGGCGTCGCTGTGACGAAGAAGTAAGGGCGCTCACGACCGGTAGAAATGTCCGACTTTCAGCCAAAAACCGCCACGAACGGTCATTCCCGCGAAGGCGGGAATCCAGTCCCCGCGATAACTTTTGGTTGGCTCTGGATCCCCGCCTTCGCGGGGACGACGTCGCGTAGTAAAGTTTTTGGCAGAGCGCAAGACGCTCGCAGCGAATAGTTTTCGCAGGCCTGCACGAAGTCGCGGAACACGCGCTCCATCGGCTCGCTCTTCACCATCACCTCCGGGTGCCACTGCACCGCGATGAGATAACGCTCCGCTTCACGCAGTTCGACCGCCTCCACCACGCCATCTTCGGCCCATGCGACGGGCTTGAGGCGGCTGCCAGCGCGCTTCAATGCCTGATGGTGCGAGCTATAGACCGGCGTGCGTTCGCCAAGCAATTCATGCAAATGCGAGCCCGGCTCGATCCGAACGTCGTGATAGACGCGGCGGTGCGCTATCGAACCCTTGACCTGATCGGGAATATCCTGAATCAACGCCCCGCCGTCGGCGATGACGAGCGCCTGTAATCCGCCGCAGATGGCGAACACCGGCATATCGGAGCGTTCGAGCAGGTGACGCGCGAGCGTGAGGTCGTGGCCCGCGCGCCAGGGCTGGACGCACTCCACCGTAGGGTGGGGAGTTTCGTGGTAGCTGTCAGGCGGGTAGTCGTCGCCGCCGCTCAAGAGAATACCGTCGAGGCGGGGGAGAATGTCGATGGCGTGTTGCGGCTCACGCGTAATGGGTACGAGCACACAATCAGCGCCAGCGTTCATGAGCGCGTGGTAATAGTAATGGCAGAGCTTGGAGTAGTTGCGATCGCGCGGCTCCGGTGTACCTTCCGGCAGCAGATAGGTCTCGAAGTCGCAGGATATTCCTATCAACGGTTTGGTCATGGTCGTATTCCACCGGAATATCCGGCACGCTTATTATCGGCGTTTTTGGCCTCCTACTGCAAGAACCCGCCGCCAAGACATTCCTCGCCGTCATAGAAGACGGCTGCCTGTCCGGGCGTCACGGCGCTCTGCGCCAGATCGAATTCCGCGTGCAGCGAGCCATCGGCGAGCATGGTAAGCGTCGCTGGGGCGGCTGCATGACGATAGCGGATCTGAAGCAGCGCGCGCAAACGCTCCCCCGTTGCCGGTGTTTCCAGACCGATAAAATTTGGCCGCGCGATTACCGCTTCCTTACAGAGAAGGTCGTCCGCCGTACCCACTACCACCGTATTCGTCTCCGGTTGGAGGCCAGTCACATAGAGCGGGTCGCCGCCTCCGATGCCAAGGCCACGTCTTTGACCGATCGTGTAGGCCGGTGTGCCTCGGTGCGTGCCGAGCTGCTTGCCTGCGCGGTCGATGACGGGTCCCTCGCGCAACGACTGCGGCGCGCGCGATTCGATCAACGTGCGGTAATCGTTGTTCGGCACGAAGCAGATCTCCTGGCTCTCCGGCTTGTCGCGCGTGCAGAGGTTGAGGCGTGCTGCATGCTCACGAACTTCTCCCTTGGTCATGTCGCCGAGGGGGAAACTGCAACGGGCAAGCTGCTCCTGCGTCAGCCCGAACAGGTAGTACGTCTGATCCTTGGCGCGGTCGGCGGCGCGGAACAGGCGGTATCGCCCGCGCTCATGACGCGTGCGCGCGTAATGCCCGGTGGCGACGCTCGAAGCGCCGATATCGTCGGCGTACTCAATCACCCGGCCGAATTTCAAATCGTTGTTGCAACGCACGCAAGGGTTCGGCGTGCGGCCATGCAGGTACTCATCCACAAAGTAATCGATGATCTGGTTGAAGTCGTCCTCGAAGTTGAGGGCATAGAAGGGCACGCCGAGCATCTGCGCCACATTCGCGGCGTCCCTTGAATCTTCGATGGAGCAGCAGCCCTGTTTGTTGGGCTTGCCCTTGTTCGCCGTGTCGTGCTTGACGCCGTTGCGCATAAACACGCCGGCAACGTCCACCCCCTGCTCCTTGAGCAGGGCAGCAGCGACGGAGCTATCAACTCCGCCGGACATGGCGACTAGGACACGTTGGGCCATGGCAGTGTTATAACATTTTTCGCGCGGCGCGAAGACGGGGCGTTGTGCGCAGGGCTCTCTTTCATGTCATTCCCGCGAAGGCGGGAATCCAGAAGTTACCTTGGGCGTATCGTAGGTTCTGGATGCCCGCCTTCGCGGGCATGACGAGCGTGAGCATCCATGTTTTTCTCGCACTCCACCTATCCCGCGCCAAGACGGATATACGTCACCTGCGACACCGCAATGTGCTTGCCCTCGGCGTCGTGAAGATCGACGTGGATCGGGCAGAGCGTGCGGCCGCATTTGATCACCGTCGCCTTCGCCGTCACATCGCCGACGCATCGGGCAAGGAAGCGGATATTCATATCCGTCGTGGCCATGGGTTCGTCGGGGCCGGTCAGCGTCATCAACGCGCAGCAGGCGATGGAATCCGCGATGGTCATCAGAATCCCGCCGTGGAAGGACTCGAACACGCCGTCGTATTGCTTGTTATAGGGAACCGTCGCGGTGCAGACGCCGCTCTCGAACACCGGCGTATGGAAACCCAAAGTGTGAAAGATCGGGATCGACTCGCACTTGGCGATGATCTTCGCCACGAGATCGGCATCGAGTTTGGCTTCGCTACGCTTTGCCATATGCATTTCCCTACGATATCTGCTGCATCGATGCCAACGCACCCCATGTCACGACCCAGGCAAACACACCGGCCAGGGCGTCATCCACCATGATACCGAGTCCGCGTTTCAATGCCCGCTCAACCTGACGGATGGGCGTCGGTTTCAAAATATCGAATACGCGGAACGCGATGAACGCGCTCAACACGGTGAGCCATACTTCGTGGCCGCCAAGCGCGATCTGCCCCGTGACGGCGATCAGCACACCCGCTACTTCGTCGAGCACGAACCATTGCGGGTCGGGCTTTTCCGGCGTCGAGGCGTGATTGCCCACCCAGACGCCAAGGAAGAAGACCAAGATTGCAGCAACGAGCGTCCACCACCATGGCGGCGACCAGAGCATCTCGACGCCGAGGATGGCGAGGGCGGCTGCCAGTGAGCCGATGGTTCCGGGCGCGAATGGGGACGCGCCCGCGAAGAAGAAGCTGCCGATGGTGTAGGTAAGACGCTGGTTCATGGGAAAACGGAAACCCTACGGGCTTGGTTTTATACCAATCCTAAATTGAAAATGTGAATCCGCACGTCATTCCCGCGACACGAGACAGGGCTGTTCAATACTTCTCACAGAACGTCATACCGGCGACATGAGGCAAGCGAAGCGTTACGCCGAATGCGGCCGGTATCCAGAAATCCGGAAAAAGACTGGATGCCGACTTCCGTCGGCATGACGGCCGGAATCAGGTGTGTCGCAAGGTTAAATGACAGAGCGCCCGGTTTAGAGGGCGCTCTGTACGATTCAGCTTACGCCTGATGGCTTAGCCATTGTTCGCGGGAGCCGCGTTGTTCGCAGGAGCCGCGTTGTTCGCCGGGGCGTTGTTCGCCGGGGCGTTCGGGTCTTTCTTGTCGCAGCCCATGACGCCGAAGGTGAGAGCAGCCAACACCGTGAGAGCGAGAATCTTGTTCATATTCAAAACTCCTGAGTTGCAGGTCATCAATCATGTCCCGGCCTATCCGGAACACGTAAGCGCCCTCTTATCACTTCCCATGCCAGTCTCGTCAAGGACTGTCAGAAATATACTTAACTCATCTCAAAGTAATGGGTTGCATATCAACCAGACCATTAGCATGCCCCGTACCACCACCGTAAAATTCTTTTACACCGACCATAGAACTGTATCGTTTGTTTACTCTTGTAGCGCCCTGCGCCCCGCGGGGCGTCTTACCACTGGTCGGTCCGCCCTGCGGGGGCGTGAGGCAAGCGAGCGAATGGCGAGCGTTACGCCGAACGCATTTAGGGCGCTACAACTGCAGACCAACGCTGGAAACGCTCTAAATGTAATTCTCAAATGTGCTTCACGCCACTTTTCATTGCCGCCAACACGGAAGACCATTGGACAATTACCATCAAAAATAAATCGCCATAAAACCAATAAATAAAATTGGTTATGATAAATCCCTACGACGATATTTAGATAAGAGGCATAACACCTTACCGGCATAACACTTGC
>JABWBM010000047.1 GCA_013360495.1 Planctomycetaceae bacterium | reverse complement strand
CATGGGTTCGATTTTTACCACGGGGAACACGGGGTTTCACGGGGGAAAGGGACTAGGGGACGGGAGAAGAAAGGAGATTTCAAAAGTCGAAGGGTGTTTCGCGCAGGACTTCTTCGATGGTCGTCGATCCTTCGAGAATGGCGAGAACACCTGCCTCACGTAATGTACGCATGCCTTGGGCGCGGGCTTGAGCGCGGAGCTGGTTGGTGTTGGCCCCGTCGGCGACGAGTTGTTTGAGCGAGTCGGTCATGATCATGAATTCATACAATCCGACGCGCCCCTTGTAGCCCGTATTGTTGCAGACCTCGCAGCCGGTGCCGAAGGCGAATTGCTTGCCCTGAACGGTGTCTTCCTTGATGCCAAGCTCGAAGAGGTGGTCAGGTTCGGGTGTGTACAGTTCCTTACACTTGTAGCAAACGCGGCGCACGAGGCGCTGAGCGACAACAGCTTCGACGGTGGCGGCAAGCAGGAAGCTCTCTGCGCCCATGTCGAGCATGCGCGTGATCGCCGAGGGCGCGTCGTTGGTGTGCAGCGTGGAGAGCACGAGGTGCCCGGTCAGCGCAGCCTGGATGGCGATGCGCGCGGTCGGCTCATCGCGGATTTCGCCGACGAGGATGACGTCCGGGTCCTGACGCACGATACTTCGCAGCGCGTCAGAGAAGTCGAGGCCGATTTCCTTGTTCACCTCGCACTGCATGATGCCGGCAAGGTTGTATTCGACAGGATCCTCGGTGGTGATGATCTTCAAGTCGATGGAGTTGATCGTGTTCAAGCACGAATAGAGCGTGGTCGTCTTGCCGGAACCGGTCGGCCCGGTGACGAGCACGACGCCGTTGGGCTTTCGCACCAGCGCCTCGATGAGTTCACGGTCGGCGGGCCGCAGGCCAAGCTGATCGAGATTCAGTCCTACGTTGGAACGGTCGAGGATGCGCATCACGCATGACTCGCCGAACATGGTGGGCAGGATCGATACGCGAAGGTCGACGGTTCGGCCACTGATCGTCAGTTCGATACGGCCGTCCTGTGGGATGCGGGTCTCCGCGATGTCGAGTTTGGCTAAAACCTTAATGCGCGACACGAGTGGCGCCGACAGTTCCTTGGGTGGCGATTCCATCTGCAAGAGCGCGCCATCGACGCGGTAGCGCACACGGAATTCGTTTTCAAAGGGCTCGAGATGGATATCAGCCGCGTGGTCGCGGATGGCGGTGGCCAACAGGAAGTTGAGCAGCTTGACTACGGCGGGGGATTCGGCCGAATCCTTGTCGACGGCGACACGTTGCTTATCGCTGTAATTTTCCGGTTCGTCGCCTGTGGCCTCGGCCTGCAGGGTCTCGGCCACGCCTGCCACTTCGCCGACGCCGTAGTATTTTTCCAACGCGCGGTCGACGGCGTCCTTCGTGGCGAGGGCGCCAATGATGCGCACGCCACCGGGAATCTTGTCCTGCAGCGCGAAGCCGAGCTCGTCAAAAATCGTGATGTTCGAAGGGTCGTCGAGCGCGAGCGTCAGCGTGCGCGCCTGCGGGTCGATGGAGATCGGCAGCACGCGATAGCTCACTGCCTGCGCGTCGGTAAGGAAGTCGAGCAGTTCGATCGGGATGTCGAGTTGATCGAGATCGACGAACTCCATACTGTGCTGGGTCGCGAGCGCAAACATTACGTCGCCATCGGAGACGACTTTCAAGTCGGTGAGAATTTTGCCGATCAATCCGCCTTTTTTGCGCTGGATCGCGAGGGCCTCCTGGATATCGCCTTCGGAGACGAGATCCATACCCTTGAGAATCTGGCCGAGTTTTTGTGCGGGCATGCGATCGAATTCCGCTTCCTACGTCTACTGTCTCGTCACGTGTATCGTTGCTATCGTTTCCGGACGGTTGATGTGCCGACCTTTTGTGTCGAGCCCTTGACGACATTCGGGTCGCCGCCCATGCCGTCGCCATAATCCACGTTGTCGTCCCAGCCGCGCAGGCCCTTGCTGCGGTTTTCGCGTACTTTTTCTTTGAGATACTTGATGTCCTGGGACTTCCGGAACATTTCCTGACGGGTAATTTTTTGCTGCCCCCAGATCTCCCAGAGATAGTCGTCGAGGAGGATCATGCCTTCGTTTTTGCTCGTCTGAATGACGCTCGAAAGCTGATAGGTCTTGCCTTCACGGATCAGGTTCTCCACTGCTGACGTACCGTAAAGTATTTCGAACGCTGCGACGCGGCCGCCGCCGACCTTTGGGCAGAGGGCCTGACTGATAACGCCGATCAGCGAAACCGCGAGCTGCGAGCGGACTTGAGCCTGCTGGTTCGTCGGGAACGAGTCGATGATGCGGTCCATGGTGCGAGTGGCGCCAGTGGTGTGCAGCGTACCGAACACGAGGTGGCCCGTTTCGGCAGCCGAAATCGCGGCGCCGATCGTTTCGGGGTCGCGCATTTCACCGACGAGAATCACATCCGGGTCCTGACGCAGCGCGCGGCGCAGGCCTTCCAAAAAGCCCGGCACGTCATTATGCACCTCGCGCTGTGTGACGACCGATTTCTTGTGCGGGTGGTAGTATTCGATCGGGTCTTCGATGGTGATGATGTGATGATCGAAATTCTGATTGATGAAATCGATCATCGTCGCCAGCGTGGTGGTCTTACCGGAGCCAGTCGGGCCGGTAACGAGGCAGAGTCCACGCGGACGTTCGAGCATGGCCTTCACCGATTCGGGCAGTCCAATCTGTTCGAAGGTCAGCAGGCGGTTTGGAATCTGGCGTAGCACGATGCCCATCGACCCCTTGGCCTTGAACGCGGCTACACGGAAACGGGCTTTGTCGCTGTGGTGAAAACCGAAGTCGGTGGATCCGACTTCCTGGAGTTCTTTGAGATTCTTCTCCGGCGCGATTTCCTTTACTAGCGCCATGGTGTCCGCAGGGGTGAGAGCTGGGGGCTTTGTGGCCTTCATGCTGCCCGAAATGCGGAATGACGGCGGTCTTCCGACAGAGATATGAATGTCTGACGCATCATTGAGGATTGCGAAATCCATCAACTGCCTCATATTCATACCCATTGTGGAGTCTCCCTGGTTGCGTGCTGGTCGTATCTTGGCGGGGGAGGTTAGCAAACACCCGCCAACGTTGAAAGTCAAGTGAGGCTTGGCCATGGGATATCGTAAGAGAGCGACGATTATCTCATCTGGTAAGAGTGACCGCCGGTTCAACCTTGATCCGCGATATTCCCTTGCATCCTTGCCCTTAAGCCCGGATACTTTTTTGGCAGAGAAGCGCGACCGCCGGCTCTGAATCCTCTACAATAGAAGGCGAATATGTCCGTGACGGCGAAGAAGAAGACAGCGGCGAAAAAGGACACCATGGCGACAGCGACATTACCCGCGACACGTCTTTCGAAGGAACTGCACCTGCGCTGCTACCGCACCATGGTGCTCTCGCGCACCCTCGACGAGAAATGTGCACTCCTCTTGAAGCAGTCCAAGGGTGGTACCTTCCAGATCGTCGGCCCCGGGCAGGAGGCGGCGCAGGCGGCAGCCAGCCTCGTCTTTCGCGCGGGCGTCGACTGGTCGTACTGCCATTACCGCGATCAGTGTTACAACATCGGGCTGGGTGTCAGCCCGGAGGAAATCCTGCTTTCTTTCCTCGCGCGCGAGGGCGATCCCGCGTCGGGCGGACGGCAAATGCCGTCGCACTTTGGGCATGCCGCGTTGCGTATCGTTTCGAAGTCGTCGTGCGTCGGCACGCAATACCTGCAGGCCGCCGGACGCGGGTTAGCGTGTAAATACGAGGGAAAAGGCGAGGTCGCCTATTGCTCGTCCGGCGAAGGCACCACCAGTCAGGGCGAGTTTTATGAAGCGCTGAACTTTGCGGCGCTGCACAAATGCCCAACGGTGTTTTTCGTGCAGGACAACGAATACGCCATCTCCACGCACCGGTCAGAGGAGACAGCATCAGCTTCGATTTACGATCAGGTTGCGGGTTTCCGCGGCCTGCACCGCATTCGCTGCAACGGTCTCAACATCGAGCAGACTTACAATGCGATCAAGGAAGCGCATGAGCGCGCAAGCCGCGGCGACGGCCCGACGCTGGTGGTCGCTGACGTGGTACGTCTCTGGGCGCATTCAAGCTCGGACAACGCGGCGCTTTATCGCAGCAAAGAGGAAATTGCCAATCTCGACAAGCGCGATCCGATCAAGCTGGAAGAAGCTTTCCTGATCGAGCACGACTTCGCGACTCGAGACGAACTCGACGCCATCAAGGCCGAGATCAAGCAGCAGGTGGATCGCGCCGGAAACTGGGTCGAGGAACAACCCTTCTCGAAGGACGCCTTGAGTCATGTGTTTTTCGAGGGTCCACAACCCATCACTTCCCCCGGCCCGGCGCCGAAAACAGAAGGCGAACCGCAGGTGATGATCGACATGATCAACCGCGCCATGCACGAAGAGATGCGCCGCAACGACAAGATCGTCGTCTTCGGACAGGACGTGGCCAAGGGCAAGGGCGGTGTCTTCACCGCCACCAAGGGACTCACCGAAAAGTTCGGCATCGAGCGGTGTTTCAATTCGCCCCTTGCCGAAGCCACCATCGCCGGCATCGCCTGTGGCCTCGCCCACGGGGGCGGCTGGAAGCCCCTGATCGAAATCCAGTTCGGCGATTACATCTTCCCGGCTATCCAACAGATCGTGAACGAGATTGCGACGTGCCGCTATCGCTCGAACAACGCCTGGGCCAACCCCATGGTGATCCGCGTTCCCGTCGGCGGCTACATTCAGGGCGGCATGTACCATAGTCAATCCATCGATAGCCTGTTCGCGCACCGCCCCGGCCTGCGCGTTGCGATTCCGTCGCGCGCCGACGACGCCAAAGGCCTGCTGAAAGCGGCCCTGCGTAGCGAAGACCCGGTGCTCTTCATGGAGCCGAAGTTCCTCTACCGTCAGGCGCGGGCGAAGGCCCCCGACCCCGGCGAAGATTACACCCTCGAGTTCGGCAAGCTGCGCGTGGTGCTGCCGGGCAGGGACGTCACCCTCGTAACGTGGGGCAACACGGTATTGAAGGCCATCGACGCCGCCAAGGAGATCGAGAAGTCGCTGGGCGCAAGCGTCGAAATCCTCGACCTGCGTACGCTCAATCCCTGGGACAAGGATGGCATCCTTGAATCCGTTGCGAAGACCAATCGCTGTGTCGTGCTGCACGAAGATTTCCTCACCGGTGGGTTCGGCGCCGAAATCAGCGCGCGCATCATGGAAGAGGCGTTCGAGATGCTCGATGCGCCGGTATTGCGCGTTGCAGCGAAGGACGTTTATTGCCCCTATGGCGCGGCACTCGAGGAACAAGTGCTGCCGCAGACAGCTTGGGTTGTGGAGGCCCTGACGCGCACGCTGCAGTATTAATTTCTCAGACTATGATTTCACCACGGGGGACACGGGGTACCACGGGGATATCCTCGTCCGTCTTTTCCCGTGATACCCCGTGTCCCCCGTGGTGAAAATCTTTGGGGGCCACAATGCCGATGGTCAGGCAAGCGACGATCGATGACGCGCCGCGGATCGCCGAGATTCATGTGCGCACATGGCAGATCGCGTACCGCGGCATCGTCTTCGATTCAATCCTCGACGCGATGGACGTTTCGAAACGCGAACAGGTCTGGCGGGAGAATCTCGCGAAACAACACGAACTCGGGCGAATGAATTTCGTCGTTGAGAATGAAAGCGACGTCGCCGGTTGGGTGTCCATCGGCCCGAACCGCGACACGGATGTGGACATCGGGGCTGTATTTGAACTCTACGGTCTGTATCTGCATCCCGATCATTGGGACAAGGGATATGGCTATCGTCTGATCGCACATGCGCTCGACTGGGTTCGGGCGCAAAGAAAATGGAAAGAAATCACGCTCTGGGTGATCGAGCCGAACGCTCGCGCCCGGCGCTTTTACGAACGTGTGGGCTATCGGCCGGACGGTGCGACGAAGAATTGGGGATCGCAGGGATGCGTTATTCCTGAATTGCGCTACCGCATGACGTTGTAAATGGCGGCGCATTTTTGCCCAGATGCAAGGCAGGCCTCATCGCGCTACTATGCGGATCACGATTTGACGTACTCCTGCAGGCACACGCTATGACCAAGCTCGACACACAACTTAAGGAAACGCTCCAATCCAAAGCCCGTGAGATTCGGGTGGACATCGTCAAGATGCTGACGAAGGCGCAAAGCGGTCACCCGGGCGGGTCGCTCGGCATGACGGACGTTTTCGTCTCGCTCTACTTCGGCGGGCTGGTGAAACACGACGCCAAACGCCCGGACTGGGCCGAGCGCGACCGGGTGGTGCTTTCGAACGGCCACATCTGTCCGGTGCTTTACGCCTGCCTCGGTCACGCGGGCTACTTTCCGAAGGAATGGTTCGATGGCCTGCGCATGGTGAACTCGCATCTTCAGGGGCACCCCGCCATGCACAAGACACCGGGAGTCGAAGCTTGCACGGGTTCACTCGGCCATGGATTCGCTATGGCTGTCGGCATGGCGCTCGCCATGCGCGCCGACAAGCGTGACTCGCACGTCTTTGCATTGCTTGGCGACGGAGAATGTCAGGAGGGCTTGATCTGGGAGGCGGCTATGAGCGCCGCACACTACAAGCTCGATAACCTCACGGCGATTGTTGACCGGAACGACGCGCAGATCGACGGACGCACTTCCGATGTGATGTCGCTCGAACCCTTCGCGGACAAGTGGAAGGGCTTCGGCTGGCACGTGATCGAGATCGATGGGCACGATTACGATGCCATCTTCGCTGCCGTGAATGAGGCGAAGGTGACGCGCGGAAAGCCGGGCGTGATCATCGCTCGCACGGTGATGGGCAAGGGCGTCAGTTATATGGAAGCGGAGGGCTACAAATGGCACGGCAAGGCGCCGAGCGCGGAACAGGGTGAGAAGGCGCTCAAGGAATTACTCGCGTCGACCTGACATCAGAAAACGTGTTGGGTGCATAGCGGCATTGCGAGGCGGGATATGAAGACGAGCAGCGCGGACAAGGACACCAATATTCGCTCGACGCAATACCGCGCGTATCGCGAGGGCGAAGTCGTGATTATCGAGGGACTCGTCGACGATTTGGCCGATGCCGAAATCTTCATCGCTGCCTTCCACAACGCGCTTATCAAGAAGCCCAAGGGAATCGTCCTTCATCTGCCGCGCCCGAAGAGCGTGACCAGCCTGTTCATCGACGCGCTTGGCACGGCTGCCATGGACTCGGATCAGGCGGGGGTTCCCTTCGTCGCAGTCGTACATCCGAAGGTTCGGCTCTTGATCAGCATGTTCGGTCTCGAGCACATGATCCGTCTCGTCGACCGGTTGCCAACCGCGATCGAATCGATTTCGGAATAGAAGTAGCCCATTCAATGAAACCGGCCCGGTGACCCGGGCCGGCTGAAGTGTTTCTATGCCGACAAGATTACCGGCGGTTGCCGCTCTGGCTGCGGCCGCTCTTGACCGGAGGCGGCTGGCTGCTGTCGTGATTGGCAGCAAATCCGCTGAGACTGCTTGAACTCGCTCCGGTGGCGCCGAGTGTCGAGTTCGTGAGCGGGTTATTCGTATCCGACCCTGCGCTTTCCGGACCGCCGGAGACCAATTGTGAGGCGCCGACTTCGAATTCCGTCGAGCCGAGCGGGACGAGTATCTCGCCTTTGGTCATGGCGGATTCAAGGGCGCTCATGGCCGAGTCGTTCACATCACTTCCCGCGCCGCATCCGACGGTGGTGCCGTTGGCGCGCTGGGCGCTGATGGAGCCGGAGGCAACGACCATGACCGTGCCGAAGTTTGCGCTAAAACCGATGGCGTGGACGTCCGTGCCTCTCACTGACGCCGTCGCGTTGGGCGTTGATACCTTCATGTCGGTGGAATAGTCCGGGCTCTCATCCGTCACCTTCACACGGACTTCGCCGGTGGCGACCTTCATTCGGGTGACGACAGAACTCGAGCTATTGTCGATCAACGCGGTTTCAATCACGGTTTCTGTCGTATGTCGAATGGAGATCATGCTGTTTTGCACAGCCTTGCCTTCCAATGTTCCTTCGATGCCGACGATGACGGTGGCATCGCCGGTGGTGATTTTCGTTCCTTGCGGATAGCGTGCAGCGACGGCGATCGCCGGTTCAGAGGCGTCGGGAAGCTGGACGAGCACTTCGTCAGGCGGGCCGTCGATTGTCTTCACTACGGCAAAGAGCTCAGTTTTTCCAGCGTCCGCCGGCGGAGGATTGGCGGCTCCGCCGCCGTCTTGGGCGGTATTGGAGGCCGACACAGCGAACGCAAACGGAAGCGCCATCGCAATCAGAGCCAATAACTTTTTCATGGGTTTCCTCCACGATTGAGCGGGTGCGCTAGCGACCCGAACTTTTCAGCATGTTATCCTTGCACGCACGGTACGCCGAAAGCAATTGCGGCCCGCTGATGTACTGGCGTGGGTTGATGTCGGGGAACAAGCGCTGCTCGATCATGTCGCGGTGGGCGTAGCGGCGCGTCTGGGTCAGCGACCACAGGATTCCGCCCTCGAGGCGCATGGCGCGACCAAGTAGGTACGCTGCGTCCTGATGGGTCAGAAGCTTCGTTGGGTCATCGCTCCAGTGTTCATTCATGATTCCGTTTTTGATGAGTTGTTCGCGCAGTTGCGTGAAGGTCAGGCGCTGGCGGGATTCCTCGCCAGCATCGACAGTCTCACGATCAAGAATATACGCCAGCCGGTATCCGTCGGCATATGTGGCATTGTTGACATCTAGGAGTTTTTGGATGTACTTGACGTTCGGAAGGACGTCAGCCGGGTTCTCGACAGGGCGCGGTGGAGGAGTTTCAGTCGTGGCAGGAGGCGTCGATTCCGCTGGCGGTGGAGCCAGTTGAGGAGCGTTTTCCGCAGGACCGCCTTGCGCGAGGATTCCAAAGCCGCCGATGGCGAGCGTTCCGACGATTGCTCTGAACCACAAAGTACGCATGCGCTTGCTCCCAACTGCGCGCGCCAAGGGCTGCCAAAAGCACTCGAATCGCGCAAAATGTTACCCTATCCCTATCGACTTGTCAAAATGTTATATATCCGTCTCGTTTTAGATCGTTCCGTGTTCCACCAAAAAAATCGCCCGTCTACGATCAAGTCCGGTCGAAATGCCGATTATCCAGCCCTCGCTAGAAGCTGAACGTTCCTGAAATGCTCAGGAAGTTTCGCGATTTGTGCTGGCCGAAGGCGCTTCCCGGCAGGAACGTTCCATGGCGAATCGAAATATCGAAGTCGGAGAAAATAATCCAGTCGATGTACGTGTCGATTTCTGTTCCTAGGTATGACGAATTTTCGCTACTGGTGAAATCCGTAATCAGGGCGTTTTGATGATGCTTGTAAAAGCTGTAAAGCGACACGCCGACCTTCAATTCACGGGTGTAACGGTAGAAGTCGCCCTTTTCGATCAGGCGCGCCTCGCCATTGAGACGGAACATGTGCAAGTTCGTCAGACGCGGTGCCAGTGAATAGCCCGTATTCGCAAATCCAAAGTAATTGAGCGCTTTGTCCTCCGTGCCGGGTGTGTTACCGGCGACTGTGCCCAACTGAAGCGACCGGTCGCCGTCGCCTGAACCGAAGTAATAGCTGCCAACGAATCGAGTCGGCACCGGGAGTAAATCACCGGGAAGCCAGTTGATGTCGAGTAACCACCCGAAAGCCGAAATGTCCTCCTCGTCTGTGGTGCCATCCGCGGCGCTTCTGCCGGTCTCAAACATAAACTCGAAACCATAGCTCAGTTCGTTCTCGCGCAGCCCAGGAATCGGGATGCCACCGTCGCCGCCGATACCGAAGTAGTTCGAGTAGTAGTTCCAACTTTGAGCGCCATCGTTGTAATGGTTGCGGTCGACCTGCGCCATTCCGTATGCGTAGAAGTAGCGGTCGAAGAGCGCCGTGGTGTAAAGGTGTCCGCCGAAGAAATTGCGGTCGGATTCGCGTTTGTCCTCGGGCACCGTCGGGTCGATATCCGGCGAGAAGTGAATCGTTTGCGCCGCCATCAACATGCCGCCACACGGGCCGAAGCGCGCGTCGAAGCGCGCGCCGTCGAGCACGTTCGAGAGCACCAAGCCCTTGCCGATGAAGAAAAACTGCCGTCCTACCGTGAGGTCGAGGTCGATGCTTGGGTCGAGGTCGAGGGTTCGCGCCCAACGGCCTTCATAAAAAAGCTGGTCAACGCGGAACGATTGCCAATCGTCGTCATCGCCGGTGGGGGAGTCGCCGGTGTTGTAACTGGTGTAGAACGTGCGAAAACGGGAGTAGAGCGTCTGGTTTTCCGTGTAGCCGAGCTTCAACCACGCGCGCGCATCGTAGTCCGTCAGCGTGGTATCCTTGCCAAACACCGTGTCAAACGTGGTCCACGAAGCCTTTGCCCAGCCACCGACGTCCCAGAGGAAGTCGCGACGTTCAAGAAGGGAGGCCGGCAAGTCTTCCTCCTTCCACGGCTGGTCCCAAGGACCATCTGTTGGATTCGACTTGCCACGCTGAGTCGGTGCTTGGTCGATGAGCCGCTCGATTTCCTCACGTGTCGAGCGCGTGTCTTGCGCGAGTGTAGCGCCGGTGAAAGCCCTTCCGAAAACCGCCGGAAACGCGGACAAAAGCGAGGGGAACAGCGCCAGCGCAATGACCGCGCAGGCGTAACCACGCCGGATACCCATAGGATTCTTCCTTGTCAGAGCGAAACCAACCTCTTTCCCGTTGTCTTATTAAGGTACAAGCCGGACACCAATATCGAGGATTGGCGAGGCGTATGGCGCGTACGGGAACGCGAAATACCACCCCGTTTCACCCTTTGCGCAGTTCTTCTAACAGTCTTGAACGGGCAAGGCAAGGTTTTATCGCATCGGGGGTTACGACCGGTACGTACCGTCTGCCGAAGCCTTGGCGCCCCAATTTTGCCGGTCTTGCGGCGCCGAACCGGGACGGTTAGCATGTGCGTCGTTGGCAGTTGTTTTACTCTCCTGAGAGCCCCTCCGATGCCTGAAGCCCTTGTTCATCCGACAGCTGTGATCAGCGAACAGGCGAAGATCGCCGACGATGTGACTATCGGCCCCTACGCTGTCATCGGTCCGAACGTCGCGATCGCATCGGGTTGCGCCATCGGTTCTCATGCCTGTATTGATGGAACCACGACCATCGGAGAGCGAACACGCGTTGGCCGTCATGCCTGCATTGGCGCGGATCCGCAAGACCTCGGCTACAAGGGCGAAGAAACCTTTCTCCACATCGGCCCGGACAATTTCTTCGGTGACTATGTGCAGATTTCGCGCGGCACACTGAAATCCCACGACCGTTCGACGCGTATAGGCGCGCAGAATTTCTTCATGGCGTATGCCCACATCGGCCACGATTGCATCGTCGGCAACAAGATCATCATTGCCAACACTGTTCAGGTTGCGGGGCACGTTGAAATCGAGGATAACGTCTACATCGGCGGTTTGACCGCCATACACCAATTCGTGCGCATTGGCCGCTTCGCCATGGTCGCGGGTGGGAGCGCCACCTCCCTCGACATACCGCCCTATGTGCGCGTCGCGGGGTATGGCTGCGCGGTGTATGGTCTCAACCTCATCGGCTTGAAGCGTTCGAACACGTTTTCAAAAGAGGCGATGGCGAACATCAAGATGCTCTATGACCGGTTTTTCCGTGACGGTGGCCAATTCGAAGAGGTGCTCGATGGCCTCGCCCGCGATTTCCCGAACGATCCGAATGTGATGCACTTTGTCGCCTTCGTCCGCAAATCCGAACGTGGCGTCACCCGCGTCCGCGACACCAAGGAATAGGCTGCCAGTGCGGTTGGTGGCCCGGGAGGGAATCGAACCCTCACGACCTTGCGGCCAAGGGATTTTAAGTCCCCAGCGTCTGCCTATTCCGCCACCGGGCCACGTTGAACATCATTCGCGTCATAAGCTGCACGGAACTTATTGTATGGCCGAAAAGCCCCGTCGCAAGCGGTCTTGAAAGCAGTGAGTATATTTTCCACGAATTCCGCGCATGTGTTATGGAGTGATACTTGGTGATATGTCGTCCCATGGCGTCACGACAAGTTCCGCGAAAAGCGGAAGAACAAGCCAGCGACGCGCATTACATGACTTTGCATGCTTTTGGTAAACTGCAGGCATGCGCAACGGCGTTCCTCTCGACGAAGCCCTTCTCACTGATCCGTCGCGGCGCTTTGCTCAGACGGCGTTCGCAGCACATCCTGAATGGCGGACACACGCTTCCATGGAATGTGACAAGCAGGGATACTATTTGTTTACTCAGGTTGGGGGAGTAGCCCGGAGCCTGAAATTGTCGCTTTCTTTGGGAGATTTTTTTTTGGAGATGGAGTGGTTTCTTGGCGTCGGCACATTTAGCGTGGAGTAACGCATTGTCGCGCAACGAGCTTTGCTGGTACCCCGGAGAGGGCTTGAACCTCCGACCTGCGGTTTAGGAAAATTTCGCCCTTTACTGTCCACGAGGGAAAGCAACCTATTGACGCGCGCTTTCAACCGTAATGCCTAAAGTTTTTCCGGAAGGAACATCAAAAGACCGGATATTGCCGTCGCGAAGAACGCCTAGTGCTACCGCAGCCCCTTCGGATTCTTCGATCGAACCCGCGATCGCGGACCGGAGGTCTTCGTGCGTTCGCACCGGCACGCCGCCGTAGCTCACGATTTTATCGCCGGCGACAAGGCCGAGTTGTTCCGCGAGCGAACCGGCTACCACCGATGTTATTTCGACGCAATTCGACTCCGAAACATTCACCGTGACTTCAGTTGTTCCGAGGCCAACGTTAACCGTGACGGTTTCGCCAACTCCGGCAAATCGGTCTGCGCGTGGCTCGAGGCGGTACCGTCCGGGTTCGAAGAGTTCGGCCTCGGCAATATTTCCATCTTTGCCAAATCTCGCTTGAATGGATTGGCGCCGCTGGATTGTGCTTCGTCCATCCTGTGACGTGACTTCCGGCAAGATAATGACGTAGGCACCGCTCACAGGCGCGCCGGCTTCGTCGCATACCGTCACAATCAACCGGCAGGGAATATCGATTGCAATGTCGTGAGTGTTCAAGCCCGGCGCTATCGCCACCGTTGCCGAATAGCGCTTGATGTAGGGCGTACGCGGCATGCTCATCGGATCGAACAGCTCGGCGACCACTTCATACTCGCCTGTCTCTGCAGGGAGGTCCTCGACTACATATGTGGAGGTCTTAGAGCCGTCGAGATGGGTAGTATGACTGACAATCGCCGTTCTGACGATATTGCCATTCGAGGAATCGCGAAGCGTGATTCTTTGTATCTGCTGTATTGGCCTCCCGTCACTGGCGCTGATCGTTCCATGTAACGACGTCGACTGGTTTGTGAACTGAATGGTCAGAAAATTTTCGCCCTCAACCAGCGTAAACATTTGCGTCATGGTCTTGTACCCGGGGGTACCGATTTCGACTTGGTAGAAACCGGGGCGTATGCCGGCATATCGAAATCTACTGTCAGCGGCAAAACCTTGATAGTGGTATTGCTCGGGCTTTCCGGAAGACTTATCGCTGTCCTTCTGCTCATGCCTGAGAAAGCGAGTATTCAGGCTGGGAACTTGAGAGCCGGTTGCATCCTGCGCCGAAATCGCGACGACTGCTCCCAAGTTGATGACAAGGTCCCGCTCATTCTTTCCGGCAATAACGGTGACGCGCTCGACAGACTTTGTCGAACCGACGACCGCCACCAAGCCGTAGTGGGCAGGCGGAAGGGCGGAGAAGGCGAATACGCCGTGCTCGTTCGTGGTCGTGATGCGGACATTTTTCATGGATGGCGTTATCCCCACTTGGCCGGCAGTTGATCCAAAGGGAGCACTGCCTTCCATGAGTCTCCCCATAGTCCCGCCGCCGAGGGGAATTTCGACAGGGAGAGGGATGTTGAGTGGATCGAGGAGGGACTCGCAACTGCCGTCGTCAGGAGCAAGAAATACTCTGATCCCCGGCACAGGCGAGCGGTCATGAAGTGCGAGAAGTTTCCCCGTCAGCGTTCCGCTCTCCGTAAGGGTAAGCGTTATGTCGCGTCGGGCGGCTTGAACGTCAAGGATAAGCGGTTCTTTTTGGAAATGCGTATCGGATCGGGCAGCGATGTTCCATGTTCCGCGCCCCGTCACAAAGAGAGAGAACACGCCTTCAACGGATTTGAATGTTTTTTCTATCTTACTGCCAATTGGCGTGGGTGTGCTCGATTGAACTTCCACCGTAAACTCGGACACGGGCAGCCCTTGTTCGTCGATAACGCTCCCGCGCAGTGCGAACAATTCAACACCAAGCATCAAGCCGATGTGCTCGCTGGCGATGACGCCATACGCAGATGCCGATTCGCCTTGAAATTGCGCCTTGATATCGTATTCCTTGTTAGAGTCTACACCTTCAACCCGGAACTTCCCGTCCTTCCCCGTATTGGTCAGCATCGCTCCCGAACGATCGTTGCCTGCGACATGCGCCGAGACTTCGGCATCGGCAACCGCCGTCCTCTTTGCGGTATGTAGGCTACCGGTAATCGACGGGCCCTTTGCGCTTGGAGGTTCAATGGCGGTCGCTGGCGGGGTGGGACCGGTCCGTATCGGCGGCGAAGAGTTCTCCTCAAGGGGCGCCGTGTCGTCTGTTTCTTCGTCCGTGGCTGACGCCTCATCCGGAAGAACATGAATATTGGCGGTATCGAAGATGCCGAGGTTCACGACGATAACGCCTGCCGAAAGAACGAGCAGCAAGAGAAGTGCAACGTATAGCGCAGGATTGCTCCAACGGTGTGACAGCATGGCTTCCTCCCTCAATCCAGTTTGCTGCCGAGCTAGAGACGCTTTGCATGGCTCGTTCGGCATAGAGCCGCCATGCTCTAGTACGTATGATCTCTCTTGTGATCTTAAATTCGGGATGCTTGCCCGCTCCAATCGGAGACGGTTGGATCCGTGTCGCTCTTTGGGGACACGCGCAACGCCGTGCAAGCTCAAAGCACGAAGGTTAACTGCAACCGCACGGCCGTATGAGACCGTGCGGTTGGTATCGAGGAATATAGTCCGGCTATTGAGAAAGTTTGCGAGTCCGGACAGTTTTCTCATACTCGACGAGGAATTCGCGGACGACGTTCCGGTCTTCCCCGGTGGTTGTTACAACCCCCGCTTTAAGGTCGTTTTCCACTTTCTTGCCAGAAAAGCTCTTATGACGGGCGCCCGCTTCTTCCGCGCATGACGGCGCAGTCGTCAAATCTGTCTCCGGCGCCACCACGCCGGCGAACGCTACAGATGCCACGCCGATAGCTCCGATAACGCCCCCCTTCTCAACGACGCCTTTCAACGCCGCCTGAAGGTCTGCGTCATCCCAAAACGACCTTGCGCCTTCGCCGCCGCAGAGGATAGCCGCGTCGAAGGTTTCAGATGAAAGCTCTTCAACCAGCGCTTCCGGCTTGAAGGCGTGCCCCATAGACACGATCTCTGTTTTCGAACGCCCGGCGAGGGTGACATCGGCTCCTTGCCAGACAAGCGTGTCGTGGACGATGAAGAGGTCTTCTTCCTGATACGGTTTTCTATCGGCATCGACGACGACCGCGATGCGTTGTCCTTTGAGACTATAGTCGGGAGAAATCGCGGTTTTGATTTCAAGTGCTCCGCGTAAAAACACAAGAGGTACGGACTCAGCGTGGGCGAGGAGAGCGCGCTTCATCAGCCGCTGAAAGTCCTCGCACGTATTGACCGGTTCGCCGGCTACTTCGATAACGATGGCGTTGTTGGCAAGTCCAGCGGCCTGAGCCAGCCCGTCCTGCCGCACATTCGTGATCCATGCCCCGGTGCGGCGCGGGAGGCTGAACGCTAAGTAAGAGACTTCCGAGATTGGCGCGAAGCTTGCCCCAAGAACGTGACTGTAGTAGGACGCGTCAAGTTCACCTCTCTGCGCCATCCCATTCAATCCCTGCGGATAAGGAGGAACTTCTGTCAATGTTCCCGTGACGGTCAAGGTATGGTTCTTGCCGTTCTCTTGCCTGACAATCTCGAACGTTACACGCGAGCCGACCTCGAGCGTTCGCAAATTCCATTCGAACCAGCGGGCTTCCAAAACATCGGAGGCATTCACCGGCTTGTTATTCATCGATACGATAACGTCGCATGGACGCAACCCGGCGTTCCACGCATCCGATTCCTTCGTGACGTGTTCCACAAGTACTCCACCTTCGACATCCAGCGTCTCTCGAAGTTCTGCGTAGATATCCGAGATAAAAAATGACGCAAGTTCCGCGCGCCGGAACTTTCCATATTTTTCATAATGCTTCTTGGCAATCGCGATAGCATCCGATGGCAACGCGAATCCAAGATTGTTTGCCCCTGGAATGCCGTAGGTATTCATACCGATTACTTCGCCCTTAGTGTTAAAGAGCGGGCCGCCGGAGTTACCGGGATTGATTGCGGCATCGGTCTGAATCAAAGGCGTTGCCGTGCGGAAACCCATATCGTCACCAATACGGGTGGTGCTGCTTACGACGCCCTGCGTCAGCGTTCGCTTAAGGCCGCGGGGCATGCCAATGGCATAGACCGAGTCGCCAACGCGCATCGCCGCAGAACTTCCCCATGTGACATGGGGTAATTTCTCGTCGACGTCGATTTTGATCAGAGCGACGTCGGGGTCCCAATTGAATCCTATTACCTTCGCTTTATACCGCCGGTCGTCGTGAAGAACGACGGTGATGGCTTTAGCCGGTTTGCTCGGACGTTCGGGGTCGGAGCCGGCTACGACGTGCCCGTTCGTAATGATGTATCCATCGGAGCTCACGATCCAGCCGCTTCCACCAGATTGCTCGTGAGTAATTCCCACGACTGCCGGATTCACCCGCTCGAAGAGGTCAGCGACGGCTTCTTCGGCCAGGGCAAGAGGCCCACTAAGTAGCGTCATCACGAGAAAGACGTATTGCAAGATCCTAGTCATGTTTATCTCCTTCATTATGTGACGGTATGCTGCTATGTCTCTTTAGACGACGCGTTTACTTTCCAAGGGTCAGGTTCAGGGCAACGATAACCGTGCGCCGTCCCCGTTCCGCGCGGACAAGCACGGACTTCTTTCCCGTCTTTTCGATTTCTTCGAGTATCGCTTTGAAATCTGAAAGTGACTTGACGGGTTTCCCGTCAATCTCGGTAATGACGTCGCTCGTTCCCAAGAAGCGCCTGGCCATGGAGCCCGTGGCCGTGGCGGCGCCACCACGCTCAATCTCCGTAATGATCACCCCCTCGTGACAGGAAAGGCTGTGCTGGATGACATCGGATCCGAAAATTTCTCCGGCCGTCAATCCAAGGAAGCTTGAACGATGGACCTCCCGCTCCGCGCGCTCACCGACGACAACCACGACGTCACGCGCCACGCCGTCGCGCACGACTTTGAGCTTGAGCTCCTCGCCGATATCTACCCGATAGTGGCGGTTGAATTCCTGGACGACCGTTCCCTCGGGTTGTGAAAGGGTGTGTGCTCCGACGCCCACAATCACGTCATCCGTCGTCAAGCCTGCCTTCTGAGCCGGTGAGTTCATCTCGATCGCGGACAGTCCGATCGAGGATTCCGGAATACCACAGGAGCGCGCGTACTCTTTCTTGAGCGGATACATGCTGAAACCGACCCAACGCTCTTTCCCATCTGTACCGCCTTTGTTCGCGATTACGGGAGCATCATCTATCGTTCCGTTGAGCACGGCGCGAACGTCATCGATCAAATCGCTCACGGCAATCAAACCGTTGTTACCGAGCGAAAGGGCCACGAGCCTGCCCTCTAGGTCGACAACGGGGCTTCCAGTGCGTGTTGCTCCGGGCGTGATGCCATTGATGTGGACCTGCATACGCGCTCCGCTCGATATCTGCGCGAGCCCGAACCCAAAAAATGGAACCTTGAGATAGTTCGAGGACTGATCACCTATCGTAAGGCAAAGATAAAAACGGCCCATTCGAACTTCGCCCCCATCCTCGAAAGGCAGAATGACGATGTCCGGAGCGTCCGCCATGTTCGAGTAGTCAGGGCGGACGAGCGTCCATTGGCGAAATTTGTCAGCCCTTATAATTGAAGCGTCGACGGTCACAGAGCCAATCCGGACCTCAACGCTCTTGACCCCGGACGGATCGACGTAGGTTGGAACCAGCAGCGTCCCGTCTTCTTTGACTGTCAAAGCGACAAGCGATTGTTCCTGGCGGGCATTACCGGTTTTGATTGTGACGAGGTGTGCGCTCGCGCTGAGGCGTTGATGAAGCGTCGTGACAGCATTTTCGATCGCGCCGAGCACTTCGGCGGCTGTAAGAGAAGCCGGAGCCTTTTCCATGACCTGGAGGGGATCAATGGAATTATACGGTAACGTGAGACCGCTCATGTCGCAGGGTGGCTTGTCTTCTTTCTCCACGTAGTGCGCGGAAGAAAATATGCATCCAGACACAAGGCTTGCTACCGCTGCCATCCCAGAGACGTTCCTCAATCGTCGAAAGCCCATCTTCTCCTCCTTTCGAAAACTCCACTCTTGATCAACTCGCACTTAAAATCATACGGGGACCATCTGCTCCGTCCGTAAGTTCGAACCAAGCAGATGTACGTTTTGGTTACAGTGGAAAAGTTGTCACCGATTGGCGCGTGCCGCGCGCACTCCAGAGACCGACATGGTTAAAAACATCACCCCGCAGGGGATGCGGGGTGACATAAAAACGTTGGGGGGGCAGAAGGCGTCTATTCGTTGGTAATGCTGAGGTAAAGCCCACCGGCGTTTGCCGCGATGTTCTGCATGAGCCATTCAGCCTTGCGGCACTGGCCGACGCGTACGCAGAGAAGCTTGCAGCCTTCGCCATGCAGCGGGGCAAACCAGCCCGGGAAGTCTCTCACGGCTGCGTCGGGTTGGGGTTCGCCGGACTCCGGATTGGCGTCAGGGTTGATCGTTCCAGCCCAGATCACCACCATCTGGTCGAGATCGCTGCCCCAGTGTGTGCAAGCCTTGTCCATGCCGGCACACACGGGGGTGTCATACCACAGGCGACGATTATCGATATACGCCTTGGCCGCCATGATGTTGCCAGGAGTCGCCTTGACCAAATGCCCTTTCCAATATTCTCCGTCAGCATCGAACACATCGAAATCGCCGCTCATGCGTTCTGGATTTGGCGGAAGGTTCCACTCCGGGTCGACTCCGCCGAGAAGGTAGATGTCGAATTCGTCGTGCTCGGTCAAGCCATCAAGGGCCTTCTTCATCTCCCGCTGAATTCCTTCAAGGCGATTCACATCACGATTGATATTGCCTTCGTCGTCTTCCGGGGGAGCGCCGGATTCCTGTCCAAGCAGGATCGCCGCCCACTGAATCACGAAAAGGATACGCCCGCCGATCGGTTCGCCGCCGATGGCTGCGTGTCCGGCTTCACTTTCTTCTCCCGGAAGGGAAGGTTCCGCCGGAGGAGTGACTCCATCTTCAATAGTGACCGACAATTGCGAGGGCATTTCCGACGCAGCGGGCATACGAAGCACCAATCGGCCCGACGGTGTGTCAGCGCCGACGTTCGTACCTGATCGGTAAAGGATGACGGTATCCTCCGCCGCAACGCTGCCGCGATGCACGGCGCCGAC
>JABWBM010000239.1 GCA_013360495.1 Planctomycetaceae bacterium | reverse complement strand
CCGTTCCAGGGCGACCACTTCACCTTGGTGAATTGGCGCTCGTTGTAGATGGTGTGTTTGTGTTTCATATCGATCAGCGTCAGGTCGGCGTCGCAGCCTTTGGCGATCTTGCCCTTGCGCGGGAGGTGATAGACCTCCGCCGGGGCCTCGCACATCCAGCGGATCACCTGCTCGAGTGTGCATTGTCCCTTGTTGGCTGCATCGAGCATCAGACCGAGAGAGTTCTCGATTGCAGGCACCCCCGCCGGAACGTCCCAGACGCTTGCGCGGGTTTTCTCTTCCATCGTGTGCGGCGCATGGTCGGTGGCGATCATATCGATGCGGCCATCTTTCAGCGCCTGCCACAAGGCTTTGCTGTCCTCCGGGCTTTTCAATGATGGATTCATCTTCGCGTAACCCTTGAGACGAGCGTAGTCGTCGATGGACATCATCATGTGGTGGGGGGCGCACTCGGCGGTGACGAATTCACCCCGTGTAGCGAAGAGTTCGCACTCTTCCTTTGTCGAGACGTGAAGAATGTGGGTGCGGTGCTTGTGCCGCCGCGCGAGGTCCATGGCGCGGACGGTGGCGAGGCGGGCAGCTTCGTTGTCGCGCACGATAGAATGCACGTCGAAATCGGTGCGGCTCTTATACTGCTCGGTGCGCTGGCGGATCCGCAGCTCGTCCTCACAGTGGAGCGCGATCACGCGTTTGGGGTCGGTATCGCCGAAGATGCGTTCCAAGGCTGCCTGTTCGTAAACAAGCAGCGAACCGGTGGATGCGCCCATGAATATTTTGATGCCGCACACGCCTTTGACCGCGTTGAGGTCGGCGATGTTGTCGTTCGTCGCGCCGACGAAGAAGGCGTAGTTGACAATGGACTTCTCGGCGGCGAGTGATTTCTTCTGTTCAATGAGTTCCGGCGTGGTTGCGGGAGGTGACGTATTCGGCATGTCAAAGAAGGTCGTCACGCCGCCGGCGGCGCAGGCAATGGAACCGGTGTGCAAGTCTTCTTTGTAAATATTGCCGGGATCGCGGAAGTGAACTTGGGCGTCGATCACGCCGGGGATGAGTTTCAAGCTCTTTGCGTCGATGATTCGGTCGGCGGTCGCGGCGATCGCCGGTGCAATATCATCGATCAGTCCATCGCGACACAACACGTCCACCTGTCGCCAGCCCTGAGGACGGCCAAGCCAAACGTCCGCGCCCATAATCTTGAGTGTTGCCATATTCTTCCCTGTGCGTGGTGAATGGTACGATTTATGATCGCGCCGCACCAGCGGAGAGCGGAATTATGGACGAACACTACGGTTACACGATGAGGCGGCTTCGCATTCATCCCGCGTTGCGCGAGATGCTGGTGGAAGTGCGCGTGCATGCCAGCGATCTGATCTATCCGGTATTCGTGCGGCCCGGCAAGAACATCCGTAAGGCTGTGCCGTCCATGCCGGGTGTCTTTCAGTATTCCGCAGATACGCTCATCAAAGACCTCAAAAAACTCGAGGATCAGGGGCTACGCGCCTTCATGCTTTTTGGCGTGATCGATGAGAAGGACAAGGACGAAAGCGGTAGCCATATCCTTAGTCAGATGTCGGTGGTCGCTGACACCTTGCGTGCGATCAAGAGGGCGGGTATCGGGATGCTCGCTGCCGTCGACCTTTGTTTCTGCGAATACACCAGCCATGGCCACTGCGGAATCGAAGACAAGACCACGGGAGTCGACAATCGCGCCACGGCGCTCAACCTCGGCAAACAGGCGGTGCAGTTGGCCAAAGCCGGCGCGGATCTCATCGCGCCGAGCGGCATGATGGACGGCGGGGTCGCGGCTATTCGTTCGACGTTGAGCGAGGCTGGCTACGACCATCTGCCGATCATGGCGTATTCGGTGAAGTATGCTTCCGCGTTCTATGGGCCTTTCCGAGATGCAGCCGCATCGGCTCCCAAGCATGGCGATCGCCGCCAATACCAGCAGGATCCGCGGCGTGACCGACGCGAGGCGATCGAGGAAGCTATGCGCGACGTTGCCGAGGGGGCGGATATCGTCATGGTCAAGCCGGGATTGCCGTACCTTGATGTACTTGCGGAGCTTCGCGGTACGCTGACCACGCCTCTCGCGGCTTACCATGTATCGGGAGAGTACGCGATGTTGAAGGCCGCAGCCGAAAAGGGCTGGATCGATTTCGAAAAAGTCCTGATGGAGACGCTCACGTCGTTCAAGCGGGCCGGTGCAAGTGTGATCCTGAGCTACGCCGCGCCGGATGTTCTCGAAATCCTTTCAGACAAATCGTAACAAACGCGGTTTGTCAACACAGGGACGTGGTCAAAAGTGAGCAGGCACGCGGCTCGCGCGCCAAATACGATTTGACGGCGCAAAGAAACGAGGATAGCGTTCAACCCTATTGAACTCGCCATTTTTTGGGATGGTTCCCAATACAACATAACTCTGAAGAGAAGGAGAATTCTGTATGGCCAAGGATCGTGAAGTGCTCGTCGTGGCAAGCAAGGTCAAGGAGTACATCAAGGGCAAGAAGATGATGTCCTCTGGCGACCTTCCCGAGGCGCTGAGCAACGCCCTCTATGACATCATCGACAAGGCTGCCAACCGCGCCAAGGAAAATGGCCGTCAGACCGTTCAGCCCCGCGATGTCTAAAAGGCCACTCCCGCACCAAGACAACACAACATGTTTCGCCATCGGCCGTACCGCTCCTATCCGGGGTGGACGGCCGGTGGTCGTTAAGCTTTACACTGAGCGATATCAGGCGCGCCCTGATAGCCCCCCCTCTTCGTGAATTACCCTTAGGAGCGCTGGAAATCGTAGTATCATAGTGGCCGCCAAACTTTGCAAAGCGCGGCCGAACTGGCAAGGAGTCATTCGTGAAGATTCGATTGATGCTGTTGTTGTCCTTTGCAGGCGCGATGTCGTGGACGGCATTTTCTTCGGATACACGGAGGATTACCGCCCAAGACCCCGCGGCCACGGACGCCCCGAAGTCTCTGACCGCAGAAGTTGAACGGATTGTTGGGCGCATCCCGAAGCGCCATGACCGGCTCTGGACGTACGCCTTCGAATTACGCGAATTGGCTGGCGATGATGAACAAGACGCCGGGGCGCTCGCTTCATTAATGAGTGGTTATATCGAGAATCCCGACCCTTGGGTGCAGGTCGCAGCATGCCACGTCCTCTTGGCCCTTGGTTCCGAGGGAAAGATCGCCTACGAAGTTCTGAACGACCTGATCAAAGACGCTACCGAGGGCGAAATCGTTGGCGCTGCCGCTCGCGTTATCGTGCTCTTCGAACCCGACGACATCAAGACCACAATTGAGGCGATCAACCAGCGCCTCGATAAGGATTCCGCGTTAACCGCGCCAGCGCGCGTCACACTGGCCGAATGCGATGCGATTCTCAACGAAAATGGCTTGGGCATCGAACGCTTGCGTTCTTTCATGACGTCAGACGACCGGGAACTTGTCAATCGTTCGGCGTTGGCCATGGCGCGCCTTGGTCACTTTGACGAGGTTCGCGGCCGCCTCGAAGCGTTGCGGAACGAATCCGGCCCGCTTGGCATGCTCGCTCGGCTTATACTCAACAATGCGGGCGTCGTAGCCAGTATCGCGGCCCATCGGGAAACGGGCAAGGCGGCCGAGACCGTCGACCCGGTGGCCGAGGTGGTGCGGAAAGTGTTTCAACACGCCGCTGCGGAAAACATTCTTCACGGTGATGAGCAACTTGAGTTGACGGTTACGAACCTCGTAGACAATGCCGCGCGTGGCATGGCCGGCTCGGTCGATCCATATTCGGAATTCTTTACCAGTGAGGAAGTGCGCAAGTCGAAAGAAGACATGAGTGGAACGTTCGTCGGCATCGGCGCCAGTGTCACCAAAGACGAGGATGATGACACCATCCGTGTGACGCAGCCAATGTACGATGGTCCCGCGTATAAGGCCGGTATTCGCACGGGGGACATGCTTTGGGAATACGAGGAAAACGGCAAG
>JABWBM010000238.1 GCA_013360495.1 Planctomycetaceae bacterium | reverse complement strand
CCTACCCGTGGGGCAAGGACTACCACGAAATTCCCGTGGACAACGCTGACCGCACGCAAGGAGTCACGCTGCAGGAAGCGAACACCGGCCTTCGGTATCCCGTGCGTTGCGCGAGCTTTCCTTTGGACAAGTCTCCTTACGGCGCGATGGACATGATCGGCAATGTTTCCGAATGGTGCAGGGACGTGTTCTCGGACTCGCCCCTTACGACTGCGCCGGACACCGTGCAAGCGCGGCTTCGCTATTCGAGCCGCGGCGCGAACTTCTCCGCGAGCAAGGCGGACGAGTACCATGTCTCCGAGCGGCGCTACGCCCCGCCAACAGATCAGGCGGAGTTTCGCGGTTTTCGCTGCGTGATCGAAGCGCGGGCGCTCGAACCGAAGTAGCGGCCGCCTCTACTTCCCAAGCTCTTCGAGTTCGCGGATTTTGCGCAGAACAACGGGCGCTTGGGCGCAGCGCGGATAGCGGGCGAGGATGCCGCGCAAGACTTCGAGCGCATTGCCAAGGGCGCCGTCCGACTCATATTTTTGCGCCTTCACCCCTTCGGCCACGATCCAGCCGTCTCTCGTTTCGGCGTCGTTCCAGGCCTGCTCAATCGTGGTTGCAAGCTGTTCAGCCTCGGTCGCTGAATCGGTGTAGTGATAATTCCAGCGCACGTTGTCGGCGAACATGAAGGCGCACAGCCAGTTTCCGGACGCGTAACTCTCGCGCGCGGACGCAAGCAGTGTGGCAGCGCGCTCGGAATCGAGCTTGAAGATTTCATCGCTGCGTGGACGCTCCGGCTTTTTGCCGCGCAGGCCCGTGGTATCCACCTGCACGGGGTCGACGCCCTTGCGAAGCAAGTTCTCAAGCTCCACCATTTCCGCGTGCAATGTCTTCGCGCTTTCAACACGTTGGTCGAGATAGTAGTCGCGCATGATCTGGCCAAGCGTGAGCTTCGCCTCCTTTGCCGCTTCGGCGTCCTTGCTGGAGCGGGCCCTGAGCATGGCGGCGTCGGCCTTGAGCCAAAGCGCGTTCAAACCGTCGTCGATCAACTGGCGCTTCTTGCGGCCTTCGCCCGCGAACTCCGAATACGCAGCCGCTTTGACGCCCGCAAGAAATACGGCGTATTCGCGCGCGTCGGACATGCGCCTCTGGGCGAAGAGCGATTCCATTCCTGCCGTCACGTTGGCGAGCGTGCGCGCATAGGCGGGCGAATAATGATACACGCGCAGGACGATCACCTCCGCGCCGGATGGCACGACATTGACGTCGATCGACTCCCCCACCGCATCGCCGAACTCGACCGTGCATGGCGCCATGAACGATGCCGTCAGCTCGCCAAACCCGATTTCCATGATGCCCGAGACGGACGCAGCGGAGGGATTGCTGACGTCGACGATGTTGCCGCGCTCGTCGGCAAGTGTGAGCTTCGTGTGCGTGGCGGAGAGCGACAACACGGGCGCCGCCTTCTTCACGCGCCAGACAAGCTCCACGCCTCCCGGCACGCGATTCACTGCCGGTGGCGCTTCCATGGCGATCGTCTCGCCCTGAACCTCACCCCCTCCGGCTTTCAACACGCGGCACTGTGTAGCCACGCGGCGCGGCTTCACGTTCACATCGCTGAGCATGGCGCGGGCGTCCGGCTGGCCGAGAAGTCCGGTACGGACATTGAGCGACGCGGCGCTATCGGCGCCGGATATGACGAACGAGCCGACATCGTTCTGAAGCAGTGTCACGCCGGGGCCGTTCACCACCGGCTCGCCCGTCTTAGGCGCGGCTTTCGCTTCGACCGTAAAACGGTCGAGCCAGAGCGTTCCGCTCAACCCTTGCAGTTCGACCCGAAGCTTCGGGCGGTCAAGCTGGGCGAACGACGCGATGGGGATCGAACATTGCGCCCAGTTCCCGGCATCGACGTTGCTGAGCCGCACGGCGCCGAGCACGCTTTCGCGCGCGCCACTCGAGGCGCTCGCCACCGCAGTTAGCGCGCCCTTGACTGTTCCACGGGTCCAGAACGAGATCGTCCCGCACGCGGGTACCGGCATGGCGAGCGCGCTGCCTGTGACGAGCGCGACATCGGCCATCGTAGGACAGTCGATCACCACAGCCCGGGCGCCGTCGTAGACGCCACGTTCATCGAGCGCCGCGCGCGAGTTCCCGCTTGACGCGAACACCCAGCCACCAAGATCGCCTTCCGCCTCGAAGGAGAGCGCGGCGACCTGAGGCGCGTCAGATATCACAGGCGGATTGCCCGATGGTTTATCCTTGAAGATGAACATCGGTAGCAGCGCGCCCGCAGCCACCAACAACGCCGCGCATGCGAGCACAACCACCGTACCAATATTGAAGGCGTGGGGCTTCGCGTCCGCACCGGCGACGATCAACTCCGGTTCGAGCTCCGGCTTCTTTCCCGGTTCATGGTGAATCTTGTCCGGGGCGTGGTGAGGTTTGTGCTCGTGACCGAGCGGGGGGTGCGCCGGTGATGCGGTTTGCGGCGCGGCTTTGGGCCTGATAAAGAAAAGCTGCACTTCCGTGCCGAGCGTGATGATCTCGCCACCATGAAGCTCGTATTCCGTCGAGAGTCTCTGGCCCCCGACGAAGGTTCCGTTGCTGCTGCCAAGATCGGTGAGGAAGAATTTCCCGCCGCGCTCTTCGATAACGCAATGCTCGCTGCTCACCACCGGGTCGATGATGACGAGGTCGTTCCCCTCCTTCCGTCCGACACGAATCTTTCCCTTGAGCACGGCGTCCTTGATGGGGCGGCCATCCTCCTGCTGGTAGACGAGACGGGCGTTATGCTCGTCGTGCGCCTTGTCAGACGCGCCATTGACGGGATGAGAAAAAACGAAGCGGATATGCTTGCCGAGGGTGATCACCTCGCGGTCTTGGAGCACGTGCTGCTCGATCCGCTCACCGTTGATAAACGTGCCGTTGCTGCTGCCGTGGTCGGTGATGACGTAGCCGCCATCGCGGCGCTCGATGGTGCAATGGTCGCTGCTGACGACGGGGTCCTTGATCACGATGTCGTGATGGTCCTTGCGTCCGATGGTCAAGCGCGATTCGAGGCGGTATTCCTTCGCGGGACCATCATCTGCCGGGTGGTAGATGATTGTCGCAGGAGCCGGGCCGGGCGTGGACTCTGGCGCGGCTATGACGCGTTTGGTTTGCGTGGATGGATGCGGTTTGCGATCCGGCGCGTGTACGCCGGTCTCGTCGTCGAAGAGAAACGCGATACCTCCCGCGACAACGCGCGCGCCGTTCACGAGGGGCATCGGCGCCGCGCCGAGCTTCTCGGCGTCCACGCGCGTGCCGTTGCTTGACTCGAGGTCCTGGGCGTAATAGATCAGGCCTTCGCGGTAGATTCTGAAATGTTTGCGGGAGAACGCCTTGCTCGCGAGCACGACGTCGGCTTCCTCAGAGCGGCCGATCACAATCGCGTTCGCGCTAAGCTGAACCTCGCGCTGGTTGCCCTCAAAATCAAAGATCAGCTTTGCCACACGCGACCTTCAGCAGTGTTAATGAGGGACAATCTATCCGGCATTCTATCGCCGGCAACCGGCAACCTCAGTTCCCAGGACAATGTCTCGGGGCCGCCCGCTCGCAGCGAACGTCGTCTGACATCGTCGCGCTCGCTCCACGTATCGCTCCATACGACCACGTCTCGCTCGCGCTTCTTGTCCTGCTCGTTCGGCGCGTCGCGTCTGCCCCCTCACGCTCTTGTAAGTCGCTCTTACATTTTGTCTATCAACAGCGCAATGTGACCAAACAGCCGATTGGGGCCGTTTTATGATTTATCTAGTCCTATTGTCAACGCTTACCGTATATTCTCACTAAAAATTTCTACCCAATTCTGCCCAAATTGTAGTAGACGTTTTGTGCGAATCCTGATTGAATGGCCGCAACCGTGGTGGGTGTACACCACCTCATAATCGCAAAATCGCGCCAAGACAATTGGTGCGCGTTTGTAATGGTACCAAACGTGCCGGATGTTCATCAGAC
>JABWBM010000046.1 GCA_013360495.1 Planctomycetaceae bacterium | reverse complement strand
GGCGCGGGCGGCGTCCCCGTGAGCTATTTCTGCCATCGGGGCGAGGAGCGCCTCGCCTATAATGTCGTGCGCAACACGCCGAAGATGATCGAATGTTTTGAGAAGACCCTCGGCGTGCCATACCCCTACGCGAAATACAGCCAGATTTTCCTGCACGATTTCGGCGCGGGCGGCATGGAAAACACCAGCGCCACGGTCCTTGCCCGCCGCTTCCTGCACGATGACCGCGCGCATATCGACTTCTCCGGCGAATATGTGGTCGCCCATGAACTCGGGCATCAGTGGTTCGGCGATCTGCTCACCTGCCGCGATTGGGGTCAGATGTGGCTCAACGAAGGCTTCGCCACCTACTGCGAATGTCTGTGGGCGGGGGAAACCGGCGGCTGGGAGGAATATCAACGCGTCATTCACGGCAAGATGAATCAATACATCGACGAGGATCGCAACCAGCATCGTCGCCCGCTCTCGACGAACACCTACCGCGGCTATGGACAGGTGTTCGACGCGCACAGTTATCAAAAGGGCGCGATGGTGTTGCACATGCTCCGCCGGCTGCTCGGCGACGACACGTTTTTCCGTGCGCTCAAGCACTATCTCGAAACCTGCTGCGGCACGCCCGTGGTGACCGCCGATTTCGTCAAGTCCGTCGAAGTGTCAACAGGTTACAACGTCGATCGTTTCTTCGATGAGTGGGTGTACGGCGCGGGCTACCCGGAGTTCACCTATTCGTGGAGCTATGACGAAGCAAGTGGGCGCGGCACCCTCGAAGTCGAGCAGACACAGAACGACGACAACGACACGCCGAAGGTTTTCGGTATGCCGGTCTTCGTCACCTTCAACCGTGTGACGGACGGAGAAATCAGCGAGCGTAAGTGGCTCTCAGCGCGCTTTGACGACGCTGGAAAAGTTTCGGAAAGCATCGAACTGGATTTCCGGCCCGACTTCATGACCTTCGACGTGAATAATGAAGTTCTCGACGTCACAAGCCTTGCCAACATCCCTGAGGGCGAACTCGGTCTTTTGCTCGCCTATGAGCCCAGTGGTATCGCTGCCTGCCTCGACGCCGCCGAGGAGCTTGGTAACAGGAAAACGCCGGAGGCCCAAGCGGCGCTCCTCGCCGCCCTTGACCGTCCGCGCCCATGGATGATCAGGGAGGCGATCATGAATGCGCTGATGCAATTCGAAAAACCGGAACGGGTTGTCGTCGCCGCGATGATCAAGGCAGTAGACGACGCCGATCCACGCGTGCGGCGCGCGGCGTTCAGGGCGCTCGGCGAGTGCGAGGGCAATGAGGCAGCGGGCAAAACGGTATTTGAGAAGGCGCAATTCGGCGATGCGTCGTGTCTGGTGGAGGCTCAGGCATTCGAGGCGCTCGGAGCGTTTCAAAGCAAGGACGCCCGCAAGCTCCTGCTCGAGGCCATTGATGACCGCGACAGTTATCATGACGTGATCCGCGTCGCCTGCCTGCGGTCGCTCGCGAAGTACGGCAACGCCGAAGACCTTGAGATGGTGGTCGCGTTGACCAGACCCGGAAAAGACGAATATCTGCGCGCGGGCGCGTGCGAAGCGCTTGGCATTCTCGGCGCGAAGCTCGACAATGCCGGACGCGGTAAAGCCCTCGACGCTCTCATCGATATGCTTGAGGATTCTGGTGGCGTCGTGGTCGGTGGGGCGGCGACTGGACTGGAGGGGTTGAACGACCCGTCAGTATTGCCGCTGCTCGAGGCGAGGCTCAAGACAGCCAAGGGCAAACAAGCAAAGGGTGTGTTGAAATCGGTCATTGCCGCGCTCAAGCGCGACGTGGGCGGGGAAGATAAGCCCTCCAGGGACAAGCCAGAACCAAAGCCCGCCGACAAGGAAGAAGACTTCGTATTGACTCCGGTCGAGTAGCTTCGCGCAGAGCCGCTGTTCGACTTTTGATGCCGAAGGCTTTCCAACTGTTCACGCGATGTGGATGGTGGACCCGAGCGGGATCGAACCCGCGAGGCCGATCAGGCGAGGTGCGGGGCACCGAGCCAAGCTCGAGCGCCGTGGCTCCTACGTCGTGCATTAACAATTAAGCTGGAGTGGCTGGTGGACCCGAGCGGGATCGAACCGCTGACCTCCTGAATGCCATTCAGGCGCTCTCCCAGCTGAGCTACGGGCCCACGTTTTCAAGAGCGCGGGTATCATAGGTGCGCATTCGCGCTTCGCAAGCGGTAAGCGCCGCGCGGGGCTTTTGTTGACATGGCGCGCGCATAAAACACCAACTTTTTCGGAGAAGAACCAGAAATGTAATCTGTCGAGCCTGATACCGGCTTGATGCTCGTGTGACGTGATGATGGGGCGGCTCGGATTTACCCGTTGCCTTCCATTGGGCTTTGCGGTAAGCCATTTCGGAACAGGGAGATAACCATGGCCGACGCGCCCAACCACAAAACGCTTGAAACATTTGACAATCCACGCCCCGGCCGCGAGTATGAGATCAAGATCGAGGCGCCGGAATTCACCTGCATCTGCCCGAAAACCGGCCACCCCGACTTCGCCACCATGACATTGCTCTATGTCCCCGATAAGAAGTGCGTCGAGCTGAAATCCTATAAGCTCTACGTGCAGGCATGGCGCAACGTCGGCATCTTCCACGAGGCCGTCACCAATCAGATTGCCGACGATCTTGTCAAAGCCCTCGATCCCATCGCCCTATCCCTCGAAGGCGCGTTCCATGCCCACGGCGGCATCAGCACCAGCGTCATGGTCGAATACGACCGCCCCTTCGATGAGGCGCAAACCTCACCAAAGAAACACAAAAAGTAGCCGCCCCGCGTCCATGGCAGGAGTGATTCGTGGCGCAGAGCCTTGTCATCATCAATGCCGTTGCGCTTACTCCGGCTCTTTTACAGTACGCACCGAATCTTGCCGCCGTGGGGAAAGCGTCGCCGCTCAAAGGCATCACACCCGCGCTCACCATGCCCGCGCAAGCGACGATGCTCACGGGCGTTGCTCCGCGCGTTCATGGCGTGGTGGCGAACGGTTGGTACTGGCGTGATCTCGGGGAAGTGCGGAATTGGGTGCAGGCTAACGCGCTCTTGTCCCGCCCGCCTCTCTACGATATCGCGCGCGAGCGCGCGATCAAGCGCGGCGAGCCATTTACCTGCGCCAAGATGTTCTGGTGGTTCAATCAGGGGGCGCGTGTCGAATGGAGCGTGACGCCCAAACCCCACTATGGCGCGGACGGTTCGAAAGTCTTCGATATTCAGAGTTCGCCCGAACCTTTCGCGCGCGAACTCGAGACCGCCCACGGGAAATTTCCCTTCTTTAATTTCTGGGGGCCGAATGCGGGATTGCCCGCGACCGATTGGATCGCGCGTGCCAGCGCCGCCACGATCCGCGACAAGCGCCCGACGCTCGCGCTCGTCTATCTTCCGCACCTCGACTATGACCTTCAGCGCCGCGGGCCGTCGGGCTGCGATCTGCCAAAACTCGCGGGCGAACTCGACGGCTGCGCAAAGCTGATGATCGACGCCGCCCGCGAGGTCGGCGCGAGCATCCTCGTGGTCAGTGAATACGGCATCGGCGACGTTTCGCGCCCGGTCTATCTCAATCGCGTGCTGCGCCGGCAAGGATGGCTCACAACGCGTAGCGGCCCCTTCGGCGAGATGCTCGACACCTTCGGGAGCAAGGCCTTCGCTGTCTGCGATCATCAAGTGGCCCATGTGTACGTGGGCGACAAGGCCGACATCGCGCCCGTACGCGACCTGCTGCAAAATACTGACGGCGTCGGCGCAGTCCTCGACCGCGAGGGCCAACGCGCCTATGGCATCGACCACCCCAACAGCGGCGAGTTGGTGGCCCTGAGCGCGTCTGATGCGTGGTTCGCCTACCCCTATTGGCTCGACGATGGAGCCGCGCCGGACTTCGCGCGCACGGTAGATATCCACCGCAAGCCGGGCTACGACCCGTGCGAGCTTTCTCTTGATCCCGCGCTGTCACTGCCAAAACTGCGGTTAGCCATGACATTCTTCAAGCGCAAACTCGGTCTGCGGGCCTTGATGAATGTTGTCCCGCTTGACGCAACGCTCGTACGCGGAAGCCACGGTCTACCCGCCCTTGACCCCGGGCGCGGCCCGGTCATCATCGCAAGCGATGGCCGCGCATTGCCGGCAACACCGGCGATGACCGATGTGGCGGCGGTTGCGCTCGGCATGATGGGACTCGACTCATGACAGCGTTGCGTCTAGGCGTGGTGAATTACCTCAATGCTCTTCCTTTATGGGAGGCGCTGCGGAATGAACCGGGCATCGAACTGATCCCCGACGTGCCAAGCAAGCTCGCCGCGCAGCTTGCCGAAGGGACGCTTGATGCCGGTCTGCTGCCGGCGATCGAGTACTTCCGCGCACAGGATGTCGTGATCGCTCCCGGCGTGTGCATCGGCTGCTTCGGGCCGGTGAAAAGCGTACGCCTTTTCCATCGTGTCCCCGTTGGGAAAATTCTAACCCTCGCGTCTGACCCAGGCTCGCGCACGTCCAATGTTCTCGCGCAGGTATTGCTCGCAGATCACTACAACATTCGGCCTCAACTGACGACAGGAAACGGCACCGTCGACAACCCCATCCCAATCGGCGCGGACGCCGCCGTGGTGATTGGCGACCCGGCTTTGATCGCGCTGGAACGTTCAACGACGCCGAGCATCGACATGGGCGAAGCATGGCGCGAGATGACCGGGCTGCCCTTCGTGTTCGCGGCGTGGCTCGTGCGGCGAGGCAGCGCCACGGCGGCATTGTTTGCCACATTGAAGAAGGCCGCCGACAAGGGTTTGGGACGCATCGATCAATCGGCGCAAGACTATGGGCCAAAGCTCGGGCTTGATGCCGGGAACGTCGCCGATTACCTTCGTTCCAACATCCGCTTCACGCTCGGCGAGCGGGAACTGGAGGGGCTGGCGGGTTTTGGCCGCCGTGCCGCCCGGCTTGGTCTCGCGCCGGAGCGCCGGGTTGAGACTGCGCAAGGATTATTTTGAAGCGCTTGTGTGTCCGTATTGTCTCCCGCGCGCCGTGCCGTTAGAGTATGAGGGATCGGGAATAAAGGAAACGATGCGCTGTCAGTGCTGCGAACAACATAAGGCGACGGTCCAGATCCGCGATGTGGAGAACTGGGCCGTCAAAGATGTCATCTTGATTTGCGATGCATGCTCAAAGCTCATCGCCACGCAGTTCATCATGCCGCACATCCCGATGCCCGTGACCCGTGAAGCGCTTGAAAAAGCGAAAGAGGCGATGGGTAAAAGTGGTGTGGCCGGCGTTGCGCCCGTCGGCGATGAAGCGGAAGCCGCGCCCGACATCACCTGCAAAAACTGCGGCATGAGCTTCAAGGAATTCCAAAAGGCCGGGCGACTTGGCTGCGCCGAATGCTATAAAGCTTTCAACGAAACGCTCGAGCCGATCCTCGAACGCATCCACGGCTCGCAGCCCGCTCAACACACGGGCCGCAAACCCGGCGCGCCGAAGGCCGATAGCCGCGCGTCCGTGCGCCAGAGAGTGCAAACGCTCAAGCGGCAGATGGACGCGGCGGTGAAGGAAGAGAATTACGAACGCGCGGCGAAACTGCGCGACGAGATCAACGGGCTGGAAACCGGAATGAAAGAATGATTTGGTTGATCAAGAAGGACCCGGCCTACGAACGTCGTTTACGCGGCATGAGGCAAGCGGAGCGTTACGCCGAATGAAACGGGAATCTAGGCCAACGATACGCGTATTAGAACCCTGGATCCCCGCCTTCGCGGGGATGACGAACGGGAAGTCTTAATTTTTGAGAGAACAGGAATGATGCAGCATACCGGCGAGTTGAATCTCTCGGACTTCCCGCGCACCTGTGGCGAGTGGCTGCAGGGCCGCGGCGCCGACAGCGACGTGGTAATCTCCTCGCGCATCCGCCTCGCCCGCAACATCCGAGGCTTCAACTTCCCGATCAAGATGACCGAGAAGCAAAAGGCCGAGGTGGTGGAACTGGTGGCCGAGGCGATCCGCGGTCGCGCCCTGCGCCTCGACCTCAATAGTTCGTCGTCCATCGACCGCGCATTGCTGGTCGAACGCCACCTGATCTCCAAGGAACTCGCCAACGGCGACGGCGCACGCAGTGTGATCTTCGGGCGCGGCGAGATGGTCAGCATTATGGTGAACGAGGAAGACCATCTGCGCATCCAGTGCATCAAGTCTGGCTTTGACCTCGACCGCATCTGGGCGCGGCTCTCCCGCATTGACCGGCTGCTGGAGCGTCAGCTTCCTATCGCGTTCGATGACAAGGTTGGCTACCTGACCGCCTGCCCGACCAACGTCGGCACCGGCATGCGCGTGAGCGTGATGCTGCACCTGCCTTGCCTCACGATGAAGGAACACATCCGCAAGGTGCAGCGCGCGTGCGACAGCATGAACCTCGCGCTACGCGGGCTCTATGGCGAAGGCACACAGGCGCTCGGCGATTTCTATCAGATTTCCAATCAGGCCACCTTGGGCAAATCAGAAGAGCAAACCGTCGCGGCCATCAAGCAAGTCATGCCCGTCGTCATCAAATACGAGCGCGGCATGCGCGAGGCGCTCTTGAAGGAAGACAAGGCGTTCCTCGAAGACCGTGTCGAGCGCGCGCTAGCAACCCTGCGCGCCGCGCGTCAGATCAACGTAGAGGAAATGATGCAGCATATGTCGATGGTGCGGCTCGGCCTGCGATGTGGGCTGATTCCGCCGGCGGGACTCGGCATCCACGAACTCAACGAGTTATTTTTATTGTGCCAGCCCGCACACCTACAAAAACATGAGCGCCGCAGCCTGACGCCGGAGGAGCGCAACGTGCTGCGCGCGGACATCATCCGCAACCGGCTCTCGCAGGCATCGATGAATTGAATGTCGATGACACGATACATCGCTTACATCGGACTTGGCTCGAACCTCGGCGATCGCGCCGCCAATCTGCGTTCGGCGCTCACGAGGATCGGCAACATCCCGAATACCAGCTTGATCGCGTCCTCTCCTTTCCTTGAAACGCCGCCGGTGGATTGCCCCCCGGGCAGCCCGGATTTTCTCAACGCCGTGTGCGGCGCCGAGACCAGCCTTGACGCGCACGAACTGATGATGGAATTGTTGCGGATTGAACATGACATGGGGCGTCGGCGCGCCGACGCATGGCACGCGCCACGCATCATCGACCTCGACCTCCTCTTGCTCGGCGATGTCGTCATCGACACGCCAGAGGTGATCGTCCCGCACCCGCGAATGCATGAGCGCACGTTTGTGCTCGTCCCGCTGGCGCAGGTCGCCCCCGAAGCAAGGCATCCGGTGATGAAGAAGACCGCGCAGGATTTGCTGGCGTCACTAGAACCCTTGAACAAGGCGAAGGCGCGGGCATGAAGAAGGTCAACGTCATCGGCGGCGGCCCGGCTGGACTCTACTTCGGCGTCCTGATGAAGAAGCTCGACCCGAAGGTCGAAATTGAAATCTTCGAGCGCAACGACGCCGACGACACTTTCGGCTGGGGCATCGTTTTCTCCGACGAGACGCTTGGCAATCTCCAGACCGCCGACCCCGAGAGTTTCAAGCGCATCACCGATCATTTTATCTATTGGGACAGCATCGACATCGTGTATGGCGGGACGGTCGTCAAATCCAAGGGCCACGGCTTTTGCGGCCTCTCACGCAAAACCTTCCTGAATATCCTGCAGGCCCGCGCGCGCGAATTGGGCGTGAAGATCCATTTCAACACCGACGTTCAGGACATCGAGAAACTTCGCGATGCCGACCTGTTGGTCGCCGCCGATGGTGTCAACAGCAAGATCCGCGAGAAGTATGCGGCCACCTTCAAGCCGTCCATCGATTGGCGCAAGTGCAAGTTCTGCTGGCTCGGCACGACACTGCCGCTGCCCTCGTTCACGTTCATTTTTCGTGAAAATGAGCACGGGCTCTTTCAAATCCACGCCTATCAGTTCGAAAAGGGCAAGAGCACCTTCATCGCCGAATGCCGCGAGGAAACATGGAAAGCTGCAGGCCTCGACAAAGCCGACGAAACGGGAACCGTCACATATCTCGAAAAACTCTTCGCCCCCGACCTCAAGGGTCACAAGCTGCTCACCAACCGCTCGATCTGGCGCACGTTCCCGACGATCAGCAACGAGAAGTGGCACCACGAGAACGTCGTTCTCGTCGGCGATGGATGCCATACCGCCCACTTTTCCATCGGCTCGGGCACCAAGCTCGCCATGGAGGACATCATCGCGCTCGTCGAGACTTTCCGCGAACACGGGACGGACAAGCTCCAACATTCGCTTGCCATTTACGAAGAACGCCGCAGACCCGACGTAATTCGCGCGCAAAAAGCCGCGCAGATCAGCCTCGAATGGTTCGAAAACTCCAAGCGTTACATGTCGCTCCCGCCCAAGCAGCTTGCGTTCACGCTGCTCGCGCGCACCAAGGCCATCACCTGGGACAATCTCAGCGTGCGCGACCCGGAGTCGATGCGCGAGTATGCGCACTGGTACGGCGAGCACTGTTCGAACCCGCCGGTGAAGGATGGGCGCGCGCCGATGTTCACGCCCTTCAAGCTGCGCGACATGCAGCTCACGAACCGCGTCGTTGTCTCGCCCATGTGCATGTATTGTGCCGACGACGGCCTGATCGGCGATTGGCACCTTGTTCACCTTGGCAGCCGCGCGCTGGGCGGAGCGGGCTTGATCGTCACGGAGATGACCTGCGTGAGCCGCGAGGGACGCATCACGCCCGGCTGCGCCGGCATGTATAAGCCCGAACACGCAGCCGCGTGGAAGCGTGTCGTCGATTTCGTGCATGGGAACTCGCCCGCAAAGATCTGCGTACAGCTCGGTCATTCAGGACGCAAGGGGTCGACGAAGCTGCTTTGGGAAGGCATGGATGAACCACTCGAATCGGGCAACTGGCCGATCATGTCGGCCTCGCCCATCCCCTATACGCCGAAGAACCAGACCCCGCGCGAGATGACGCGCGCCGACATGGACAAGGTACGCGATGACTTCGTGCGCGCCGCCAAGGCCGCCGAGCAGGCGGGCTTCGACATGCTCGAAGTGCATATGGCACACGGCTATTTGCTCGCGAGTTTCATCTCACCGCTCACCAACAAGCGCAAGGACAACTACGGCGGCTCGCTGGAAAACCGCATGCGCTTTCCGCTGGAGGTTTTCGACGCCGTGCGCGAGATCTGGCCGAAGCGCAAGCCCATGAGCGCGCGCATCTCGGCCACCGACTGGGTGGACGACGGTCTCTCCGGCGAGGATTCGGTCGAAATCGCGCGCATGCTCAAGGATCGCGGCTGCGACCTCGTCGACGTCTCGGCGGGCCAGACGACCACCGACGCCAAACCCAACTATGGCCGAATGTTCCAAGTTCCATTCAGCGACCGCATCCGCCACGAGGTGGGCATTGCCACCATGGCTGTGGGCAACATCCAGAACGCCGATCAGATCAACACGGTGCTCGCCGCCGGTCGGGCGGACCTGTGCGCGCTCGCGCGACCGCACCTGAAAGACCCCAACGTTACGCTGCATGCAGCAGAGAAATACGGGTTCTTCGATCAATGGTGGCCGGATCAATACACGACGGTAAAGCCACGGAAGAAGTAGAAATGCTTCAACGAGAAATGTTGAAGGCGTTTTTCAAGGGCGACGGAGGCGATAAAAAGAGGGCCATCGAAAGGCAATACTTTACGACGTTCCAGAAACGTTCCATGCGGACATTATACGTCTGATGTCCGCAACATCCAGAAGCAACGACTGCAATTCTACCACTTATACGCGACGCCGAAGATGATGGAGAAGTCCGCTTCGCCGTTGGTGTTGAGGTCTTCGGCGAATGCCGCCTGATATTGAAGGTCGCCGAACACGATCTTTGCGCCGAAGGTGCCGAACACCGAGGTCGAACCGATATTGTCGAGGTCCGCCTGCCCGCCATCGAACGCAGGCGTCGTCACCACCACTTGCGCCAATGCGAAAAGCGAATTGGTCACTCCGTATTGCAGCGCCATCGTCCCTTTGAAAAATGTTTTGACGTCATATTCGTCGGTGTTTTTTAAGTCATAGCCGCCCGGAATAATGGCGTCAAAATTGAAGTCCGCCTGCGCCGCCCCTGCCCGGAACGTTCCGAGCAGCCCAGCGGACAGATCGAGGTTACCGGAACTGACGGTGCTCGCTCCGGTCGGGAGTTTGATAACCCCTCGCGCGGCGAAGTCCGCGTTGACACCCGCCGGTAATCCCGCGCTCAGGAACCGGTAACGCCCCCAAAGCCCGAGATCAGAGCCTTTGAGTCCTCGCGTATCGCCGCGCCAGACGACATCGCCGCCGGAGTCGCGAAGCTCGATACGCAACTTATCGAAGGGGAATTCGTCGCGTTTGGCGTTGGGCAGGCCCCAGAAATCGTGATAATCGGTAAGCGGCCGGTCCAGCACGCCGCCCGTCCAACTGAAGATGGAGTATTCGATCCCGACATCGAGATCATCCAGAAGCCCATAGGAAAGGCAGAAGTTCATGCGCGCCAGTTCGCCGTCGGCGAAGTAGAGGGCGGGGGTGCCGTGGCTCTCCGACCAGAAGACCGAGGCATATTCGAAGTTATACGACGCGCGCCAGAGGCCCTCGCCGAACGACGTAGCGCTTGCCGGCATCGGGTCGTAGATGCCGATGCGAATCGGGTTGTTCGTGCGGTTAGTGAAGGGCGTAACGCGAGCCCGATCCTGCGCGTTCAAATCGCTGCAGCACGCGGTCAGAACAAGGATGGCTATCACCAAACGCATCATTGTTTGCCAAGCCCCCTTTCCAGCGCGGCCACCAGTCCCGCATTGGCGTGCGGCGACGCTTGTGCGCGGACGGGGATAGTACATTCGCGGCAGCGTTTCGTCGTGGCCGGACCGATAGAAAATATCGTGAGTTGTGACAATAACTTGACGGCGTCGCTTCCCAAGACCCGCATTGTCGCTTCGACCGCTGACGGACTTGCAAAGAGCAACGCCTGCGCTTTGCGCGATTCAACCAACGCGCGCAATTCGTCGCCGTTGCGGGTTTCATCGAGCGTGTCGTAGACTGCGAGTTCGTGCACGTTCGCTCCAAGTTTCGATAGCTCGCGGGGAAGCTCGTCATCGGCGCGCTTCGAGCGCGGCAGCAAAACCGTGTTGCCCGCGAGTTTTTCTCCAAAGGCTTTCGCCAACCCCTTGCCGCTCGATTCGACGCTTTCGAAAGTCGGCGTGAGGCCATGCTCATCCAGCGCCGCCGTGGTGGCGGGGCCGATGCTCGCGACGGAAGACTTCATGTGCGCCATCGAAACCTTCTGTTCGGCGCAGGCCTGAGCGAAAAACTCTACGGCGTTGGCGCTGGTGAATACGATCCAGTCGAATGTGTGAATATCTCGCAGGACTTCCGCTTCGTCGGGCTGCCTGTGCCGCGCAAATCGAATCATCGGCAGGGTGTACACTCGCGCGCCGCGCTCCACGAGCATCGTGGCGAGCTCGCCCGATTGGTGGATAGCTCGCGTGATGATCACGCCGATGCCGTCGAGGGAACTACCCATAGCCTTTGTCCAGATCGAGGCCGCACCGTGGGCACGACGCCCTGAAGCGGTTCCGGCCGAGGTGTTTGTCGCAGCGCGGGCAGCGCCACGTCATGAACCACGAGAACAGGATAAACGCAGGGAAAATGATCGCGCTCCACGCGATCACGCGCAGGTAAGAGCCACGGCCGTTATCCTCGGCCACGATCAGCCACAGGATCGAACCAGCGATCCATACCGGAATAAGACGGTAGAGCACCATCGTCAGCTTGCGGCGCAGATAGATTTCATTGCGAAAGTCGCGTTCCGTTAGGGGCGGAGCGTCCTTGCCTTTTTCGTGAGAGGCTGGAATCTCTCCGGCGGGATTGTGCGGTTCGTCCACCGGAAGGCTCCTGTTCAGCTCGTCGTGACCACGCGGCGTATGGCCTTCAACTGGCGCAAGAGCGCCGGCATGTCGGCAAGCGGGATCATGTTCGGCCCGTCGGACTTTGCTTTCGATGGGTCGATGTGCGTTTCCGCGAACACTCCATCACAACCGGCTGCCACCGCTGCACGGGCGAGCACGGGCGCGTATTTTCCGTCACCGCCCGAGGTTTCTCCCATGCCGCCCGGGGATTGGACGCTGTGGGTAGCGTCGAACACCACAGGACAGCCGAACTCCTTCATGATCGGGATCGACCGCATGTCGGAGACGAGCGTGTTGTAACCGAAGCTCGCGCCGCGCTCGGTCAGCATGAACGTCTTCGCGCCGAAGGCTTTGAGTTTCTCGACGATGTTCTTCGCGTCCCACGGGGCGAGGAACTGCCCCTTCTTCACGTTGACGCAGGCTTTGGTGCTTGCTGCTGCTTCAAGCAAGTCAGTTTGGCGACAGAGGAATGCGGGAATCTGGATCACGTCGATGGCGGCGCCGGCCTTGAGCGCGTCGTCCACGGAATGCACGTCGGTGAGGACGGGGACGCCGAGCTTGTCGCGAATCTGCAGGAGTTGTTCGATGCCCTTTTCGATGCCGGGGCCACGAAAACTTTTGTTACTCGTGCGATTGGCCTTGTCGTAGCTCGCTTTGAAAATATAGGGTAGATCAAGCTCCGCGCAGGCCTCAGCCATGCGCCTGCCGATTTCGAGCGGGACGTTGTCGTCCTCAAGCACGCAAGGACCGGCGATGATGAAGAGTTCCCCGCCGGGTTTGAGCGTTAACTTACCAAGCTTGATGTTCATGATTGCCTTCTATCGGAGAGCGGCGATTGTAGCAACGAAGGCTTCAACCAAATAACTGTTCATCAAATGACACGGACGCGTAGCATCAAAAATGATCCGAAACTTGCGCCGCGACGAGACCCTGCATGCAAACCCATGCACACAAAACAGCCAAAAACGCATGGTGTTGCACGGCTTTGACTTTTCAATTTTTCTGATTTTTGCAAAAGATATATCTATTGATACCATTGCCGCTTATAGATACGTTCAAACACTCTTTTGAATACGATATTGGCACGATGGTTGCTCATTGTTTTTTTGTGAGCGGGTGAACGTCGAGTCGTTTACCCCACCCTAGCCACCACACCCCCGGCTTGAAGTTTCTTCCCGCTCACTCTTCTTCAATCGTTCTGGCCGCCCTTCGGGGCGGCCAGTTTCATTGCCCAGCTACTTAAGAAATCCCGTCTGTATGGTTTTCAGCGGTCGGCTCGTTGTTATTATGCCTTCTCTATCGTTGCAGTGTCCGCAAACACACGCGGCGAAAAGCCGTGAAACAGCCCCGGAGAGGAGTTTCCATGCCTGCCAGCAGCCAGCAACAGATTCTCGCCGCCGCCAATACACCATGTGAAATCGTGGATTACAAAGGCGATACGCGCGCCATTCCGGGCAGCTATACTCCTGTTAAGCCCGAGGCAAAGGACCTCGCCGAGATCCATAAGTTGATGTTTACGCGCAAGCTCGTCGACCCCACCAACGACCATGAGTTCGACGCCCACGAAATCCGTGACATCTTCCGCTTTGGCCGCGCGCCCATCAACCTTGGTGTCTCGGTGCCGAAGACCAAAAAGGTTGGCCAGTACGATCTCGCTGGCGATCTGATGACGCCGATCATCAGCCCGTCGAGCCTGTTCACCGGTTGCGACTACCAGGAATGGCGGCCGAGCCTGCACTTCTTCATCATCACGCCCAACAACAAGGACGAGAAACCCCGCCTGCCGAAATACCTCAAGAAATGGCACAAAGAAGACCTTCCGATCCTCAAGCAAAAGTTCGGCAACGCGCGCCAATACCTCGCGAGCCGTGTGCCCATGGAGATCACCGCCGACTTCAACACCTTCAAGCATAACCGTCACCCGCTGCTGGTGCAGGGCACCCATCGCCTCGCGGCCTGCGCGTGGCAGATCATGCAGCAGTTCGAGCACAACGAAGGTTTCAAACAAGTTGAACTCGACGCATGGACTTATGTGGCCTACATCGAAATCGCTTACTCCGGCCCTCTCTGGGGCTTTCAGATGGATTACGATCTCATCCGCTTCGTAGCCGAGCGCATCAAGAACGTCACCAACGTGGACGAGTTCGGCCCAAAGGGCTATCAGGACTATATGCTGCGCTATGTCTTCCTCGCTTACTACCTTGGCCAAGCGGACGCAGGTTGGGACGCGGCCTGTGGCATCAGCAAGCTGCGCGGCACGGAATTCACCAAATCCTTGCTGTACGATTACATCCTCGAGTTGAAGGAAGAGCCGCAAAAGTTCGCCGACATGTTCAAGGAGAACCCGCGCGAACTGCTGAACTACTTCAAGATGTAACGGCGGCGTCCGCGGCTTCGCGAATCATTCCTTGATGCCGACCCAGCAACCGTCGCCAAGCGGAACGATCACGCTATGGATGCGGTGTTCTTTCGCCATGATCTCGTTGAAACGTCGAACCGCCGGAGTTTCTGGGTCGGTGGGCTTGTCCGCGAAGAGTTCGCCAAAGGCGAACGCGTTGTCCACCATAAAGAGCCCGCCTTTGCCGACGATTCGCAGACATTCCTTCAAATAGAATTCATAGCCTGACTTGTCGGCGTCAAGGAAGCAGGCGTCGGCGCTGTTGGTTTCGAAGGTGGGCAATATCTCGCGGGCGTTCCCTTCGAAAAGTTCGATCTTGTCGGCAACGTCCGATTTCTCGATCCATGCGCGCGCGAAGTCCGCGTGCTTCTTCACGAGTTCCAGCGTGCATACGCGCCCGCCCTTGGGCAGCGCACGCGCCATCGTGATCGCCGAATACCCCGCGAGCGTGCCGACGTCGACCACCTCCATCGCGCCGGACAGCTTGAGCAATATCTGCATGAAGCTTGCCTGCGCGGGATTGACCCATATGGAGGGAATGCCGGCCGCCTTCGCCGCCTGCTTGAGTTCCTTGAGGGAGGGGTCGTCGCCGCGCGTGCGCTCCATCAGGTACTGAAAATGCTGGGCGGTGACGAGTGTCGGGCTGTCGGACATGCTATTCCTCCGGCGTCGTTTGCTCGGCGGTCACTTCGTTCTCGACATCCGCGTACAACTTGTGCTGCACGCGCTCCACATGCACGCATTTCCCTGTAACGACATCCACATCGAAGATGCAGCCGTCAAGCTGGGGCCAGCCGTCCGCGATTTCGAGCCGCGCCTCGCTGCTGCCAAGCTGGCGCGCGATCACGTTCTCCTTGATGCGGCCAAGCACGCTCAGGTGCCCACCGCAAAATCCGAGATCGGTGACGTATCCCATGCCGCCCGGACGGATCGTCTCGTCGGCGGTCTGAACATGGGTGTGAGTCCCCCACGCAGCCGACGCGCGCCCGTCGAGATGCCAGCCAAGCGCGACTTTTTCGCTCGTCGCTTCGCCATGCAGATCGAAAAGTTTGATACGCGCGTCACCCATCATTTCGAAAGCTTTATCAGCCCAGACAAGCGGGCTGCCGCAGTCGTCATCCATAAAGGTGCGGCCAATGATATTGGCGATGCCGATGCGAACTCCGCCCGGCCCATCGACGACGCACACGCCCGGCCCGGGCATGTCGATGTAGTTGATCGGTTTGAGCAGCCTCTCGTTCGCGATAAGGAACGAGTCGATTTCGCGCCGGTCGCGAATGTGGTCGCCGCTCGTCATCACGTCGATGCCGTAATCAAGCAGCTGCTGGGCAAGCTTCGGGTTGACACCGAAGCCGTGGGCTGCGTTTTCGACATTGGCGACGACGAAATCCACGCCCGCGTGTTCGCGCAAATACGGAATCCCGTCGCGCAGGGCAAAACGTCCCGGCTTGCCCACGCAATCGCCAAGGGCGAGGATTCGGATGGTTCCGGCAGATACGCTCATGCCCTCAGCATACCCCTTTCCACACAGGTTCCCAATGGTGTGCTGCATGGCAGGCGGCAAAACGATACACTGGCTTCGTGGCAAGAGGCGCCGACACCAATCATCTCTACGCCGTTATCCTCGCGGGCGGAGCGTCATCGCGCTTTTGGCCCATGGATGACCAGCCAAAGTACCTACTCAAACCCGATGCCAAGACAAGCCTGCTGGAGCTCGCTTACGCCCGCTGCGCGTCGCTGACCAAAAACATCTATGCCGTCACCGCCGAGCAGCAGTCCGCCACGGTGCAGGCGATCCTGCCAAAACTGAAGGCGACGCAGGTGCTCAGCGAGCCTGAACGCCGCGACACGCTTGCTGCCGTGACACTTGCTTTAGAAACCATCGCTCGCGACGACCCGCAGGCTATCGTCATCGTCACGGCAGCCGACTCGTTCTACTCACCGAATGAATGTTTCAACGAGCCGGTGAAACTTGCGCTCGACAAGGGCGTATTCGAGGAGGGGACGCTCTGCTGCTTTGGCGTGCGCCCGACGCGTCCCGAGACCGGGTTCGGCTACATCCAGCAGGGTGAGCACCTCGGCCCCGGTATGTATCGCGCCAAAGCCTTCATCGAAAAGCCCGACATCGAACTGGCAAAAGCCTACGTCGCCAGCGCCGGCTACTTCTGGAACTGCGGCTCCTTCGCGTGGAAGGCGAGCGGCTTCCTTACGGAGGTTAAGCGGCAACAACCGGAACTGCTCGATGGTGTGCGCGCTTACCTCGACGCAGGGAACGAAAGCGAGCGGCGCAAGTCCTATGCAGCGCTGCCCGCGACCTCGGTCGACTATGGCGTGATGGAAGGGGCGCGACACGTCGCGGTGCTTGAAGTCGACGCCGCATTTGACGATATCGGAACCTGGGACGCGCTCGCGGCCCTCGGCCAATTGGATCTTCATCGCGATCACGCGCTCTTCGTCGACGCCAATCGTTGTATCTCGGTCTCGCCTGGAACAGTCGCGTTTGTAGGCGTCGAGAATCTGATTGTGGTGCAGCATGGCGACAAAACGCTGGTCATGAAACGCGGCGCCGGCAATCGCGTAAAAGAGGCCCACCGCCTCGACCAGGAGAACAAGGCGTGAGCAAGGGCCAGCTTCTGGGCATTGACCTCGGCGAAGTGCGCACAGGCGTTGCCATCTGCGACGACGAACAACGCATGGCCGTGCCACTCACGACGTTCGAGAAACATTCACGTGAACAGTTGGTCGCTGAAATTCTGAAGCTCTGCCACGAAAGGCAGATAACTGGCATCGTCGTTGGCATGCCTTTCAACATGGATGGCAGCGAGGGTCCGAAGGCGCGGCAAGCGCGCGAGTTCGGGCGGCTGCTCGCGGAGAACAGCGCCCCACCCGTGCATTTTCAGGATGAGCGCCTCTCGTCATGGGAAGCCGAGGGCAAGTTGATCGAAGCAGGACTCAAGCCCCGTCAACGCAAGAGCAAGATCGACGCCATCGCGGCGCAGACGATCCTGCAGTCGTGGCTGGACGCCAACCGGTCATAGGCCACACCAGGACTGCAAAGTCCCTCTGGAATGTCATACCGGCGAAAGCCGGTATCCAGCATCCATAGAGAAGACTGGATTCCGGCTTCCGCCGGAATGACGGCGAGTTGCAATTTCATGACTTTGCAGTCCTGTAGGCCACACGATACGCCCGTTTTCCAAGTGCGCACCTCTCGCGCGAGAGATAATCTGCCTTCATCGGTTGGGGATTCTTGACCCGTTTGGGGGAACCCATGAGATCGCGCCCGTTCGTCATGGCTGCGTTGTGCTGCTTCTGTCTGTCCACCACTGCAACACTCGGCCAAGAGCCAGACGAGGCCGGATCCCCGGAAAAGGAAGGCAACACGCCTGCCGAGAGCACGCCACTCACGCCCGAGCAGCAGGCGAAACTCGACGCGCTCAAGGATGCACTCAAGAAAAACAACCCCGAACAACATGTGAAGCTTCTGCGCGAGGCATGGGACGCAGGCATCCCCTTCGAGCAGCTTCCTTTCAATAAGGTGTTCTCAAACCTCTATGGGCCCACGGGGCTCGGCCCCCATGACCGCCTGCCCCGCTTCACCGACGAATGGGAAACAATCCTGCCCATGACCATCGGTAAAGAATACGAGATGCATGCGCGGGCATGGATTTTCCGCTGCGCCATGGAGGGCGGCGACCGCGAGCGCGCCATGAAGCAGTGGGAGCACGTAAAGCAGCGACAAACAGAGAAGCCCGACGAAATGCTCTGGGTCTACTGCGTCGGCTTCGTGCGCTCCAAACTCGACGAGGACAAAAAGTTCGGCGTTGAACTCGCCAACAAGGCCTATCTCGCGGCATTCGAACGAACCAGGGAAGAGTACGAATCCATCCGCGTCCCCGACCCCGTCGCCATGCAGAGAATGCGCGACATCCTCGTGGATCACGAAAAGGTGGCGCTGGCCTATTGCCTGATCTACACCGGCAACGAAAGCAATCCGGCGCTCAACCCCTTCCTTAAAGATCAGCCCGATTCGACGATCCATTTTCGCCGGGTAAAGGATGCGGGTTTTCCTGATGCCAAGGAGGGAGAGCGCGTTTCTCTCGCCGACGTCGACGGCGATGGGTTCACCGACGTGCTCGTCTGCGACAGCGGCTTGTACAAGAACCTCGGCGGCACGGGCAAGTTCGAACGTGTCGACGAAAGACTCGGTGCCGACACTGACGGCAAGTGCTGCATCATCGCCGACCTCGATAACAATGGCCGCCCCGACATCGTCGTCGCCGGAAGGGAGAAGCAGAAGCAAGCCGCGAAAGACCGCCTCGTCGTCTCCATGCAACAGAACGATGGCAAGTTCAAAGTCATCGAGAACCCGAGCCCGGTTACTGCAAAGGTCCCCCGCGCCATCGGCGTCTTCGATGGCGACATGGATGGCTTCGTCGATCTCTACATCGCGAGCTACGAAGGCAATTACCATGAAGCCATGGGCGAAGGCACAACCGACGTTATCCTTCGCAACAAGAGCGATGGCACCTTCGAAGATGTGGCCGAAGCGTGGGGCTTCACCACGGATAAACTCGATTACTGCGGCGACGGCGTGACCTCCGCCGACTTCAACAACGACGGCCTCACCGATATCTACGTCTCCAATTATCGCTTGCAGCGCAACCAGCTTTGGCGCAACGCGTCGAAAGACGGCGAAACCCGCTTCGTTCAATGCGCGGCAAATCCCTGGTTCAGCGGATCGGAACCGCCGAAAATCGGCAAGGACGACGACCTCGGCGTTCAAGGGCGCATGGCGCTCCATCTTGATGACGATGGCGTAGAGCACCAGCTCTATGGCCACACCCACGGAAGCGCGTGGGGCGACGTCGACAATAACGGCTGGCTCGATCTCGTGTGCGCGAACCTCGCACACCCGCGCTACGCGAAGATCGGGTTCTCCGACCTGAGCCGCCTCTACCTTAATACGGGAACAGTTTTCGTGGATAACACGTTCAAGGCGCAAATTGCCTACACCGAACGCCCGTGCGACCCACTTTTGGCGGATTTCAACAACGACGGCCATCTCGACCTGTCCATTGGCAACAACCAGCGCCTGTTCAGCAACCACATGCACGTCGGCAACGGCGATGGCTCCTTCACCGAGGTGACGTGGAAATCCGGCGTCAACTTCACCAACACCTGCGGCCACGCCGCCTTCGATTTCGACAACGACGGCGACCTCGACATCATCGCCATGGATCAGAACGAGGGCGTGAAGCTCTTCGAGAACCTTCTTAATATGAAAGACAAAGTCGCCCCCGGCGGAAATTTCATCGAACTCCAGCTTATGGGCGCCAAAGGCGTCAACACCATGGCCTATGGCGCGCGCGTCACCGTGAAGGCTGGCGATCGCACCTACACCCGCGAGGTTTTCGGTGGCCGCGGCGACGGCAACTGCGACGACCCGGTGGTGCATGTGGGGTTGGGGTCCTTTGAAGACGCGGTC
>JABWBM010000237.1 GCA_013360495.1 Planctomycetaceae bacterium | reverse complement strand
GGTCGGAAGATCGCGGAGTTGACGTTCAAGCTCGACGTCGACGGCGTCGGCGAGTTTCTTGCTCGTGGTGATCAATATCGGGCGCGCGACAACGTCGTGCTCGGCCTGACCCAGCAGGTCGGCGGCGATCACGCCTGCATGAGCGCTTTCGTCAGCGATCACCACCAATTCGCTGGGTCCCGCCAGCATGTCGATGGCGCACACCGAACTGACGAGGTGTTTCGCCGCCGTCACCCATTTGTTGCCCGGCCCGACGATAATGTCGCAGCGCGGCGCTCCGGCGAGTCCATAGGCCAGCGCCGCTATAGCCTGCGCCCCGCCGACGGCGAGCAAGCGATCGGCTCCGGCGGCTGCAGCGGCTGCGAGCGTGAGCTGCGCGGGCTTTGGCGAAGCAGCGATGATGGTCTGCACGCCGGCCACTCGCGCGGTGACGCAGGTCATGAGCATGGACGAGGGCAGGGGGTAGCGCCCGCCCGGGGCATAGCACGCAGCCACCTCGACCGGCTCGACGGTGTGGCCCGCCTGACCGCCCTCAACGCGGAAAGAGAGCGGACTGATGCAACTGCGCTGCGCTTCGGCGAAGCGGCGGATGCGTTCTGCCGTGCGCTTGAGCAAGTCGCGCTGAGCGGCTGGCAGTGTGTTGAGCGCTTGTTGAAGTTGATCACGCTCGATGAAGAGGGGAGCGCCTTTCTCGATGTCGCCAAAGCGCTCGCCATAGCGGCGCAGCGCTGCTTCACCTTCCGCGCGCACATCAGCAATGATCTTGCGCGCGTCCGCTATCGCCTGCTCCTCCAGCGGTGGCGCTGTAGACGTGTCGAGATTCGCCAATGCGATGGGGTTGAGCTTATTCTTCACTCCCGTCTCCCGTCTTTCTTTGCACCCCGAACTCCGCACTACTTCTTCGCATCTCCCTTGCGTCGCGTCACCTTCAACGCGCGCCGTGCCAGTTCCGCTTCGACATCACTCAACTTCACGCCCGCTTTGGCCATGGCGACGAGCGTAAAGTAGATCACGTCGGCTGCTTCCCATGCGACGTTGGCCTTGTCGGTAGCCGCTGCCAGTTCGCCCGCTTCTTCGAGCAGCTTGGCTTTGAGGAGTTCAGGATCATTGAAGAGGCGCGCGGTGTATGAACCTGCGGGTGCGTGTTGCTTGCGCTCCGCCAGCAAGCGGCTCAACCCCGGCAACCCCTCCGTCTCGCCCCAGCAGCTCCATGTGTTGAGGTGGCAGAACCCCTCGCCCGATTGCCGCACGGTGAATCGCAACGCGTCACGGTCGCAATCGAGGTTGATGCGCAGCAATTCCTGCGTAGCGCCCGATGTTTCACCCTTGACCCACAGGCCCCGCGAGCGCGAGTGATAGACGCCTCTGCGTCGCTTCACTGCTTCGCGCACGCTTTCAAGGTTCGACCACGTCAGCCCGAGCGCCACGCCGTATTCATCCACGACGACCGTCGGCCACAGGCCGTCAGGACGGTCCGACGTCAAGGGCGCCACAATTCCATCGGCCAGCGGCAGCGTATCGGTATAGAGCGCCATGCCCACTTGAGCATCCGCGCCCATGCGATCCACGGCGGCGATATCGGCAGCCGTAGTCACGCCACCCGCGATGGTGAGGTCGGCCTTGCCTGCTGCATCCTTGAGCTTCTTGACCATCTCAAGGTTGGTGCCCTGCATGCGGCCCTCAAGCTCGACGAAGGTGACGAGGAAGCCGCCAACCAGACCTTCAAGCTCCTTCATTCGCTCGATGACGGTTTTTCCCGTCCCCTTGCGCCAGCCTTCGACGACCACTTCACCGTGGGTGGCATCAAGCGCTGCGATCACGCGCTCGGGCGGCAATTCCTTGAGAATCTCCGGTTTTGCGGCTGTCCCCATCACGATGCGCGTGGCGCCCGCATCGAGCCATTCGATAGCCTTGTCCACGCTACGAATGCCGCCGCCCACGCGGCACGGTGCGATTTTCAACAGGTCTTTAATGGTGTCCGTGTTGTCGCCCTGACCGAGCGCTGCGTCGAGGTCGACGACGGCGACATCGCCCGCGAGCTTGAAAGTCTCGGCAATTGGGCGCGGGTCGCCGGCATTGAGCTTCATCTCGCGGCCGCCGACAAGCTGCACCGCATTGCCTTTCATCAGGTCTATCGAAGGAATAATCATAAGCTGACTTTCTTGTCATTCCCGCGAAGGCGGGAATCCAGTCATATCTTTCGGTTGTTCCGCCCCGCGAGGGCGCGGGGCGCTACGCCCCCCTCATAGCCGCATCTCCACGCCGCGTTGCTTCATGTAGGTCTTGACGTCGCCGACGGTGTAAATGCCGTCGTGAAAAATCGACGCCGCCAGCACCGCGTCGGCCCCGGCCTTCACCGCTTCGTAGAGGTGTTCAGGATTGGCTGCCCCGCCCGATGCGATTACCGGAAGACGCACGGATTTGGAAACAGCGCTCAAGAGTTCGAGATCGTAGCCGCTCTTGGTGCCGTCGCGATCCCAACTGGTGAGCAGGATTTCGCCCGCGCCGCGCTTCTCCCCCTCGCGCGCCCAATCGATGGCGTCAATGCCCGTGCGCTCAGTGCCAGACCGCACGACCACTTCCCAGCCCTTGCCGTCTTTGCGTTTCGCCGCGTCGATGGCGAGCACCGCGCACTGGCTACCGAAGAATGTGGCGATGTCGGAAATCAGTTCAGGCCGCGTGACAGCCGCCGTGTTGACGCCGACCTTGTCCGCGCCCGCTTCGAGCAGCGCCTTTGCATCCTCGGCTGATCGAACGCCGCCGCCGACGGTTAAGGGAATTGTCAGGTGCTTGCGCACGGTACGCACGGTTTCGTAGGCGGTCTTGCGGCCATCGGGCGTGGCGGACACGTCGAGCAGCACGAGTTCATCCGCGCCCTGACGCTCGTACATCGCCGTCAGTTCGGCGGGGGAACCGGCGTCGCGTAGACCCTGAAATTTCACGCCCTTCACCACGCGACCATCGCGGGTGTCAAGGCAGGGGATAACTCGAACCGTGAGCATATGTGCCTTCGTGAAGTTTCCTCTTCCGTAGCGTCACGCCTATGGCGTGACGTCTTGTCATCCCCGCGAAGGCGGGGATCCAGAGCTAACCTAGTGACGTCGGTTGCCCCTGGATGCCCGCCTGCGCGGGCATGACATTCGTTGTCCCGTCGTCACAACCTTAACCACCTCTTCAACGTCTCCAACCCATACTCGCCCGACAGCTCCGGGTGGAACTGACAACCCAATACATTGCCGCGTTCCATGGCGGCTACAAATCGTCCGCCGTGGTCGGCAAACGCGCAAGCCCAACCTTTCGGTTCCTGATCGAGCCGGTAGGAATTGGCGAAGTACGCGTAGCCGCTGCGCAGGAGTCGCGCATCGTCCGGCGCTTCGACGCGATTCCAGCCAAGCTGTGGTACGCGAATATTTCCGCCTTTGAATCTTCCAATCGGCAAGGGAACGATGCCAAGTCCCGCCACGCCCGGGCTTTCTTCACTGCTGGCACATAAAAGCTGCATGCCGAGGCAGATGCCCGCCGTGGACCTGTCCTCGGCGATGCGCTCGCGCAGTGCATCGGCCATGCCGCTTGCGTTGAGCGCATCCATGCCTGCCTTGAACGCGCCGACACCGGGCAGCATCACGCGCATTGCCTCGCGCACGACGCGCGGATCTTCGGTGACCGTGACACGTCCGCCCGCGCGCTCGAGGCCCGCGGTGATGGAGGACAGGTTGGCTATCCCCGTGCGCACAATGACGACGTCGATACTCATGTCTCCCGCAATTCCTTACCAGACGTCATACCGGCGCAAGCCGGTATCCAGAGCTTCACCAGCGATTTACGACTGGCACTGGATGCCGCCCCGACTTTCGTCGGGGTGACGCGTCGGCATGACGGTTGGTTGTTTTCTGCCTTTACGATGCTCACAGCTTTCCTTTGGTGCTTGGCACGCCCGCCGAATCGTCAAGGGCGATCGCGGCGCGCAACGCCAACGCGACAGCCTTGAATGCAGCCTCCGCCTTG
>JABWBM010000236.1 GCA_013360495.1 Planctomycetaceae bacterium | reverse complement strand
ATTCGTGCTCCTTCGACTTGGCGGTTGAGGTTCACTGCTAACCCATGCAGCTTACCTAACCTCAATATCAAAGTTGCACTTACGAGTTGAATTCACCCAACGCTAATCCCGTCGCCGAGAGCGCCTGCGGCCCGGCGTCAATTGTCTCTCGGACGATCTCGCCAAGAACCCCCACGCCCTTTCGGATTTCATCTGGGTCGACCTTGGTGTATCCCAACCGGAAACAGTTCTGGAACCGGCCATCGATGTCATGGTGCGGTCCCGGACTGATGCGCACGCCGCGCTGCAGGGCTTTGAGGTAGACGATGATCGACGAATAGCCTTGCGGCATGCGAACCCAGAGCTGGAAACTCCCCTCTGGCCGGGTGAATGTTACACCCTCAGGCATCGTTTCCTGTAATGAAGCACACATGGCGTTACAGCGTTCCCGGTAGATTACGCGCATGCGGTCGAGATGCTGTTCGTATCCATTCTCCAACGCAGCCGTCATGACGATCTGCGAAGGAACGGCGCCGCCGAGGTTGAAGTAGCGTTTCATTTGGGCGAAGGTGTCGAGCATGGGTTGCTCGACGACAAGGAAGCCAACACGCATGCCGGGAATAAATGATTTCGAGAACGACCCGACGAGAATTCTTTTACCAGATGGCAGCGAATCGTAGAGGCTCGGGATATCCTTCCCTTTGAAACGCATATCCCGAAAGATGTCGTCCACGACCACGATGTTATCGTTTCGTGCCGCGAATCGGCCAAGTTCATCCCGCACGTTCGCGGACATGGTTCTTCCAGTGGGATTATGGAAGTCAGGACAAACATAAACGAGCGAGCGCGGCGCGCGGCTGACTTCACTCAATCCTGAGAGGATTGAGCCGTTTTGATCTTGCGCCAATCCCTCGACACGGTTGCCGAGGTTGAGAAACGCGAGCGGGATACCAATATACGATGGCGTTTCGACAAAGACCGTCCGGCCTTCTTCGCGGCTCCAGTTGGCAACCAATGTCAGCGCTTCCTGCGATCCGCTCGTAATGATGATGTTGCGTTCCGATACGCTATAGCCCTGTGAGTTGAGGCGCTTGGCTATGGCTGCGCGAAGCTCGGCGAGACCGAGGTGAGCGTAGCCGAAAACCTTCATCGGGTCGAGCGCGAGGCTCTTGCTCACGAGTGCAGCGAACCACTTCTTGTCGACACTGTCTGGCGAAGGAACGCCTCCGGCAATATCGAGCGTCCCCTCCGGCGAAGGAATGGCGGCGAGCTGATTCATACCATTGATGTAACTCAGGCGCATTCGGCCAAGCGAGCGCTGGATTTCCGGCGTGGCCGCAGGAGCTTGGGCTTGACGGCTTTCCCGTACAGGAACGGTGTGGCCGTTGCGACCAGCGACGAATGAGCCCTTGCCGACCTGCGAAGTGATCAGCCCCTGCTGCTCGAGTTCGCGGAACGCGCGGACAACCGTCGAATTGTTGATGCCAAGTTTTTTGGCAAGTTCTGCTGAGGAAGGAATGCGTTCGCCCGCTTTCAGTTGGCCGCGCTCGATGGCCCCGGCAACGAAATTGACGATCTGCTCATACTTCGGGGTAGCGTCTGATTGGTCGAGCTTGTGGTTCCAGCGCATCGTCTCTCCTTCCCGCGGATTCAGTTATATGCATATATATGAATATATATTGCACGTCAAGGGGCATGTTGATAAAAACCGCGAGATTGGTGGTTCAGGCCTCCAAGACACGAGGAGTCTCAGCGATGTATACGCCAAAACATTTCGAATGGACTGACACGGCTAACATTTTGGCTTTTATGCGCGCTAACAGCTTTGCCGTCGTCGTCGCTCATGGGAAAGAGGGCCTCGAAGCGCAGCACATCCCGCTTCTCATGGATGAAGACAATGGCCGCTTTGTGATGCATGGCCACGTCGCCATCGCCAGTCCGCTCTGTCACGAAAAAGATGTGCTGGCAATTTTCACGGGTCCACACGCTTACGTTTCAGCGCGCTGGTACGCCGACGCGAACATGGTGCCGACGTGGAATTATCTCGCCGTCCACACTCGATGCCGCCTTGAAGTTATTGAAGACGCGATGGCTGTTCGTGAATTGTTTGTTCGCCTGGGCGAAACCTTTGAGGGAACACAAGCGAAGCAATGGTGGGACAAGCTCGACAATAGCCGCTATGAACAGTTGGCGAAGGGCATCAAGTGGTTCCGCCTCGATGTGATCGATCTTCAGGCCAAGGCCAAGCTCTCACAGAATCACCCGCTTGAGCGCCGCAAGCATGTCATCGCGGCGTTGCGTGAGGGCGGTGACCACGATCAACGCGCCATCGCCGACGCCATGGAGAATTGGCCCGCTTGAGCGAAAAGAACGATTGCCGAAACGATGCCGGCCGAATTGTCAGCGACAAATCGTGAAACCCGTCATATCTCCACCGTCTCGACTTCCACCTCTTCGTGGAACTGCGGCAGATAGCCAAGGACTGCTTCGATAATGTCTTCAGGAACGTCCTCTGACGCACGGACTGAGCCATTTTTCGCAACGCTCAGGCTCTTGCGACCCACATCGGTCATGATCGAGACGGAAAAGCCGAGGATCGCGTCCGAGAACCTGCGCATGATCTCGTCTTCCTTCGACGGCTCCATCAGTTTGAACGATGCTGTAGTCATCAAGCCTTCACGCCCAAGGTAATCCTTGATCCTGAGCGTGCGCAGATCGATTTTGCCGTAGCTATCGCGAAGGCGGCGGTATATCTCCGTCACATCTGTGGCAAAATCCACGAATTCACAGTCCACGCCCTCAAGCCCCTTGAACACATCCTCAAGCAGGTTGAGGTCCGAGCGCCGCTCCTGACAAAGGATGGTGTTATTGGCGATGTTGACGGCGAAGGTGCAGGTCAGCAACACCGGCTGCTCGACTACTTCCTCTTTGAGCGTTTCGGGGTCGATATTCTTGATGCGCTGGGTTTTGACGTGCATGAAACGCCCCGAAAGGCGGCTGGGCGAGTTCTCATCAATCAGGAATCCCGCGCGCTTCTTCGGCGAGTATTTCACCGTTTCAATCTGTGTTCGAAGCGATTTGAATGCGTTGCCGGAAATCCGCAACAGTTTTGCATGACGAGCTATCATGATTCCTCTACTTCTTATCTACCGCGGCGATGTGTGTCAGCGCCCGGTAGTTGTTTTCGTAATCCATGCCATAACCGACGAGATAAGCATCTTCCTTCAAATCGAAGGCGACAAAATCCGCCTTGAACTCCTTGCGGCGGCGGTGCGGCTTGTTGACGAGCACAGCGTAACGCACGCTTTGCGCGCCCACGCCGAGCAGCGCCTGATGCAATACTGTCAAGGTGTGACCCGTATCGATCAAATCCTCGATCACGAGTACGTTGCAGCCCGCCACAGGCGGCAAGTGCCCCCGAATTTTCACGTCACCCGACGACTTGATCCCGGCGTAACTCGCCAGCCGGACAAAATCGATATCGATGCGATCGAAGCCCTTGAGCTGCCGAATCAGGTCGGCGCCAAAAAAAATGCCGCCGCGCAGTACCACGAGACAGAGCAGGTCGCCTCCGCCAAGCGTGCGGGAAATATCGGCGGCAAGGTCGCTGACACGCTTCTGGATTTGATCGGCGGTGTAGATCGTGCGAAACGATGCCGCGTGATTGCTGCCCATGGCCTCCCCTCGAGTTGATGAAGGAATGCTAAGAGACTTTGGCTGACGAGGCAAGCGGTAGTGCCGAAGCCCCGCACAAAGTTATCCACAGGGAACTGACAGTCACTTGAGTTTCGCGAGCACAGTGTCAGCGAGAGCTTGCGCGAGGATGCGCAGCGACTGCTCGCCTTCGACCGCGCTGGCTCCCGCAGGAGCGCCGCAATACGACTGGCTCATGCCGAGCGACTTAAAACTGGCTTGCTTGCCATTTTGGATGGCGTCCACCAACCCCGCCTTCACCTGCGGCAACTTCTTCATTGCCTTCTGATCCACCAGCTCCGGGCGCTCGGCGAGGACGATAGACGTTTCAAATTGGCCGCCGTGGCAGTCGCCACTCTTG
>JABWBM010000045.1 GCA_013360495.1 Planctomycetaceae bacterium | reverse complement strand
AGCCATTCTTGCTCGCGTACCTCTGCCAGTGCGGCGAGAGCTTCGGCGCTGGCCTTGTCCTCTTCGGCCCCGAGCCTGCCCGAGAGCGGGATGGTGATGCTCAAGCCTGCGCCGAGAATCCACGGCTCGTCCACACTGTCGAGCACGCGCAGCGTATCGGCGGAGAGTTCGGGGTCTTGCCATAGGCCAGCGTGCTCGGCGCTCGCCAGCGGGACGGCCGCTTCGAGCCGCGCCACGCGAAGTTGCGCGTTGAAGAAGAGCGCAATGATTTCGGCCTCGCGCAGCGTCACGCCATTGCTCGGATCGTAGACCGTGGGTTGCGCTGCTCCGGTTTCGAGCTTCTCCGCGAATGCGCGCACGGCCTCGGAATTCGTATCGCGCAGCGGCCACGACTCTTTGAGCCGCTCAAGGTCGAGGGGTTTGGGCGAGTACGTTTGGCACCCGGCAAGGACGAGTGCGGTCGTGAGAACAAATATTGGCCAACCGAAGCGCGACATCCTTCTCGTCATTCCGGCGCAAGCCGGAATCCAGAATTGGGCATGTTCACGCGGGGATGACTGGATCCCGGCTTTCGCCGGGATGACGCCCTTGGTGACGAAGGCGTTCCTAATTCGTCTCAATCCACATTTCCACGGCATAGATTTCTCCGGCTGAAAGCGCCGCCCGCGTCGCGGGCAAAAGCGGACATTCAGCGGAGCTTAGAGCCGCAGGTTCTGATGTATTAAATAGAAGGGAAGTGGTGGCGTGTCCGGCGGCCCCGTTGGCGGGGCAGAACGAACAGAATCAGTATCGACGAAACCCGCGACAACAATCGCGGGCGGCAGGATCGCGGCGGGCGCGATGTCAACGGTGTCGATCAGGCTCGGAGCCTTGGTGCAGCCGGGGAAGTCGTTCACCGCGCTGCGGCAATCCACGTGCGAGTGCGCGTCGGGCGAAGCGAGTTGAACGTTCCCGCTCTCGTCATCGGGCGCGCGCTCGGGTTCGGGATGCTGATGAGATCTGCCGTGATGGTGATGGCCGCGGCAGTGGTGATGATGTTTGTTTACACCTTGGGTCTGCGTCGCGCTTTGGTTTTCAGCGGTGAATTGGGCATGTGAGTGAGCGAGCGAATGGTCGTTGCTCGCGGGGGCTTGCGGCGCGTGCGAGTGGCCGCCCGAGAACGCTGCGTGGGTCAAGCCCGTGTCGCCGTGAACATGAACGAGCGCCCCGCCCGCCACAAGTTGCAGGGTGACGAGGGCAAGGAGCACAAATCGGCTGACACGAAGCAGAATCATGTCGTTGCATGTTAAACGTCCAGCGAGTGCTTTCCATCCATAAATTCGGGAATTCAGTCCTTTGCCCGTCACAGCGGCGCGTCACCCCGATGAAAATCGGGGCGGTGTCCAGTCTTCTCCCCGTCATCCCGCCGAAAGTCGGGATCCAGAGTCGACCAAAAGACTGGACTCCGGCTTCCGCCGGAGTGACGAATGAAGACAAGACTGGATGCCGTGTCGAGCACGGCATGACGACCAGACGTCATACCGGCGAAAGCCGGTATCCAGTATTTTCTCACGCCGCTATACTCCGTCCGCCATGTCCGACGCCGCAAACAAAACTCCCGCCCCGAAAATTATCCTCGATCTCGTGGCCCGCTTCCGCGAGCTTGAGAAGGATTATCTCAAGGGCCGCTACAACGAGACGCAGCTACGCCGCGACTTTCTCGACCCCTTCTTCAAAACGCTCGGTTGGGACATGACCAACGAAAGCGGCCACGCCGAAGCCTACCGCGACGTGATTCACGAGGATTCCATCAAGATCAAGGGCGGCACCAAAGCCCCCGACTATTGCATGCGCCTTGGCGGCGTGCGCAAGTTCTTCGTCGAAGCAAAAAAACCTTCCGTCAAGATCAAGGATGAACCCGACCCCGCCTATCAAGTCCGGCGTTATGGCTGGTCGGCCAAGCTGCCGCTCTCCATCCTCTCGGACTTTCAGGAATTCGCGGTCTACGACTGCCGCATCAAGCCCAAACTCTCCGACAAAGCCTCCAACGCGCGCATCAACTACATGCGCTATGAGGAATACCCGGAGCGTTGGCACGAAATCGCCTCGGTGTTCTCTAAAGACGCGCTCCTCAAAGGCTCCTTCGACCGCTACGCCGACACAAAGAGAGGCATGCGCGGCACCGCCACCGTGGACGATGCCTTTTTGGAGGAAATTGAAAAGTGGCGTAACGCTCTCGCCCTCGAATTCAAGCGCAAGAACCCGAAACTCTCCGCCCGTAATCTCAACTTCGCGGTGCAGCTCACCATCGACCGCATCATCTTTCTGCGTATCTGCGAGGATCGCGGTATAGAACGCTACGGCCAACTGCAAGCCTTGACCGCCGGGCCGAAAATCTACGAACGTCTGTTCGATATCTTCCGGAAAGCCGACGACCGCTATAACTCCGGCCTCTTTCACTTCTCGAAGGAAAAAGATCGCACCAGTTCGCCCGATGAACTCACGCCTCGCCTCAAGCTCGACGACAAGGTGCTCAAGCCGATCTTGAAGGGGCTTTACTATCCTGATTGCCCTTACGAATTTTCCGTGCTCTCCGCCGACATCCTCGGCCACGTTTACGAGCAATTCCTCGGCAAGGTTATTACGCTGACTTCCAGCGGCGCACGCGCAAAGGTCGAGGAAAAGCCCGAGGTTCGCAAGGCCGGCGGCGTGTACTACACGCCCACGTATATCGTTGACTACATTGTCAAGAACACCGTCGGGAAACTACTCGGTAGTCCTGTCAATGGCGCGGAAGCGCCAGTAGCGCCCTGCGCCCCCGCAGGGCGTCTTATCGCCGAAGGCGAATCTTCTGACGATCCGTCCCGCGAGGGCGCGGGACGCTACAAAAAACAAGGCACCGGCCGTATTCCTTCGCCTCTCACCCCCGCCAAGGCCGCCGACCTCAAAATCCTCGATCCTGCCTGCGGCTCCGGCTCTTTCCTGATCGGCGCATACCAATATCTCTTGGACTGGCACCTCAATTGGTACACGACCAACGATGCCGAGAGTCACGCCAAGGGCAAGCAACCGAAAATCTACCGCGACCGGCGTAATGACTGGCGCCTCACCGTGGCTGAGCGCAAGCGCATTCTTTTGAACAATATTTACGGCGTAGACATCGACTCTCAGGCGGTCGAGGTGACGAAGCTTTCGCTGCTCTTGAAGGTCTTGGAGGGCGAGAGCGAAGAAACGCTGCAAACCCAGCAGAGGCTCTTTCATGAGCGCGCGCTGCCCGATCTTTCGAGCAATATCAAGTGCGGCAATTCGCTGATCGGCCCGGATTTCTATAAGGGCAAGGCGCGAGGCATGTTCGACGACGAGGAAACCTACCGCGTCAACGCCTTCGACTGGCAGGCGGAGTTCAAGGAAATCTTCAGCCGCAAGAACCCGGGCTTTGACGCCGTGATCGGCAATCCGCCGTATGTCGATTCCGAATACATGAAACAGTATTCAAACAAAGAGCGGGATTATTGTACCGACACATATTCATCAGCATCAGGCAATTGGGACTTATTCTGCGTATTCGTCGAGAAAATACATCTTCTTTCCCGACAACATGGTTTCGCAAGCATGATCATTCCCAACAAGCTTGGTTCGGCCGAGTACGCAAGTAGCATTCGAAGACTTTTCGAAAAGTCTTACTCCTTGCATACGATTCGCGATTATTCGAAAGTTCCAATATTTCCGGTTGCCGTTTATCCAATGGTATTCGTTTCGAGCCCTACACCCGCCAAACGCGGTCATATGGTACTTCTTGAGCGTATGGAACGCTCTGGTTCCGGCGAACCATTCATAGAAGGATCTCATACCCTTTGCTACGAGGATTACTTTTCGGAAGAAGGACAACCATGGAGGATTTTTTCGCAAATCTACGAAGGCAGCCCCGTAGCAAAGATGTCTAAATCTTTTCCACCTCTCCAAGATGTTGCTGAGGTTCTTGGAGCCGCAACCGTCTCTGAAGCATACGAGATAAAAAACCTAATCTCCGAGTACAGGGGTGAAGTTTCGGGATGCCTTCGGGTCGTGAATAGTGGCACAATAGACCGTTATCAAGCTTTATGGGAAACGGCGTCCCTAAGGTACCTGGGAGATTCATATTCTAAACCTATTATTCGTAAAACGGCCCTTCCCAAACTTCCTCCAAAGAGGCTACGCCAAGCACAAACACCGAAGATCATTATCGCAGGAATGACGAAGCGCTTAGAGTGCGTTGGCGATACTCTGGGTATATTTGTAGCAGCAAAATCAACTTCAATTGTATTGCCGAAAATAAACATCCGTTACTTGCTCGGTGTATTGAACAGTCGCGCCGTGGCATTTTATTACAACTCGACATTCGGAGGGAACCGATTGCAGGGGGGCTATTTACGCATTGGCCCGCCACAATTGCGTATGATCCCAATCCCCATAATAGAGACAGAGGATTTTGCGAACGAGCCGCAGCACGAAGCACTCGTCTCCCTCGTCGATTCGATGCTCGACCTTCACCGCAAGCTGCCCGAGGCCAAGACCGACGGCGAGCGCACCATGATCCAGCGGCAGATCGACGCCACTGACAGGGAAATAGACCAACTCGTCTACCAACTCTACGGCCTCACCCCCGACGAAATCCGCATCGTCGAGGAGGCCACGAAATAGGTCAGGCATTTATTTGACAAAGATAGTTTTCGCCAGGTACGCCGGAAATGACGGACAAAGGCAAGACTGCATGCCGTGTTTCCACGGCATGACGAATGAAGAAAAGACTGGATCCCGATTTTCATCGGGATGACCAAAGAACTGGATCCCGATTTTCATCGGGATGACGCATGCGCGGCAGCGCGTCACACTGGCGCGTCACCCCGATGAAAATCGGGGCGGTGTCCAGAGACGAAAGAAAAGACTGGGCCCCGGCGGAAGCCGGAATGACGAATAAGAAAAGGCTGGATGCCGACTTCCGTCGGCATGACGGCATTGAATACAATGCCGCCTATGAAGCAACCGGCGGTGTATATCCTTGCGAGCAAGCGCAACGGAACGCTCTACACCGGCGTCACGGGCAACCTCAAGAAGCGCATTCGCCAGCACAAAGAAGACCTGATCGAAGGTTTCACGAAGCGGTACACCGTCAAAATGCTGGTCTACGTGGAGTATCACAACGACATGCAATCCGCCATCAAGCGCGAGAAGCAGATCAAGGAATGGAAACGCGCATGGAAATTGGAGTTGATCGAGAAGATGAATCCTGAGTGGCGAGATTTGTGGGATGAGTTGAGGTAGGAAGAGGCGTCATTCCGACGAAAGTCGGAATCCAGAGACCAACCAAAGACTGGATCCCGGCTGCATTCGGCGTAACGCTTCGCTTGCCTCATGTCATCGGGATGACGCACGCGCGCAAGCGCGTCACACCGACGAAAGTCGGTGTCCAGAGGTTCAAGAGAGAACTGGATGCCGACTTCCGTCGGCAAGACGGATGAAGAAAAGACTGGGCCCCGGCTTTCGCCGGGGTGACGGATGAAGAGAAGACCAGATCCCGAAGTGTTTGCGGCTGGAAGCTGTCAATTCCGATGATCGAACATGGACATCATCACCAGCGCGATAAAGGCGAGTGTGACACCGAGCGATTCCATGGTGGACTCCTTCTATAAGATATATGATTCCAGGATTCGAATTCACAGTCGTCGAGCATTAGGTTGAACCAATCAATGCGAGCCCATGACCTTCGTTACACATAGTCCCAAAGACGCCACTGCCTGGGGGCGCGGGGCGCTACGCCGCTGATTGTCAGATGCGCGAGAGCAACCGCCCACGGCGCAGGGCCATGATGGCCGCGGCCAGGAGGCCAAGCACTGCGACGATGCCCCCGGATGAATCCGCACGCATGCTGCAGCTTGGCGCTTTATCGGGACCGACGCCGACATCTTCGCCGTTCTCTCCCGCGGGCGGGCCGATCACGACGTACATCACCACGGAGTCCTCGTTGCCGTCGTTATCCGTGACGACGACGGTGAAGTCCTCGGCGCGGTTCGGGCCCATGGGCGGAACGCCGGAGATGGCACCTGTGGCGGGGTCGATGGACAACCACTCCGGGCCGCTGGCGATCTGCCACGTGTAGGCAGGCACGCCGCCGTTGGCCGTCAGTTGTCCGGAGAAATCCATGCCCTTGTGCGCGGCGAACAAGACCGGGAAATCGATCTGCAGCGATTCTGTCGCTGGGGGCGGCGGGGGTGGCTGGTCAGCTTCGATGCCGACGCCGCTTATGTTGAAAGAAAAGGGCGAGGGAGCGTTGGCCGCGTTGTGCTCAAAGAGCAACGTGGCGACCTTGAGTCCCGGTTCGAGGGGGACGAAGCGCAGCGAAAAGCGGGTTTCCTCGCTCACGTCAAGGTTGAGGTTCATGCTCGATGCGTCAATCGCGAAGTGAATGGCTGCGCTGCCCGCAAGCGTCGGAGTTGCAAGGACAAGGGGCGCGCTGCCGGTGTTGGAGATGACGATCTCAAGACTCTCGCTCGAACCGGCGCCGGCGAGCTGATCGGCGAAGATCCTTGCTCCCATGGCTGACGAACCGGCCGTGATGGAGAGTCCACCGTCGATCCCCTCCCTCACGGCAATGCCCGATGCGAGCGGTGCCTCGCCCGTTCCGGCGACCATGAAAACAAAGGGAGAGGAGACGTTATCGCCGTCGTGGGCAATGGTGATGTTCGCTTCGCGCGCGCCCTGTGCCTGTGGCGAGAATGCCACGGTGAAGGACGTAAGTTCTCCCGGCGCAAGAACTAGAGCCATGGCAGAGGAGTCGAGCGGGAAGTCACCGGCGTGTTGGCCGAGGGCCTGCGGCTGAGAGAGCGCGAGAACGCCGTCGCCGGTATTCTTCATCATAACCGTGAGCGAGGCTTGAGCGCTCGCGCCCACGGTCACCGGACCGAAATTCCCTTGCGCCGGCGCGGAGAAATGACTGATGGCGATACCATCGAGCGTGACTTCAATCCGCCCGTGGCCGTCCTGAACGCCAGCGCCGCCGAGGGCAAAGCTGAAAGGTGAGGGCGCGTTGAGGGCGTTATGGGTGAATGAGACTAGCGCAACTTTCGTGCCCGTGGAGGAGGGATCGAAGGCGACGCGAAAGACGGTGGAGTTTGCCGGAGCGAGAGTCGACGAGAACGAAGTGAGGTCAAGCGCGAAATCGACGGCGTTGAGTCCGCTCAGTTGCGGCAGCCCCAGTACGAGTGGCGCGTCGCCGGAGTTACTCACTGTGATGGAGGTCCAGTCGGACGGGCCGTCAGCGACGTTGCGATCGGCGAAGAGCCTGCCGTGGTGTGCGGCTTCGCCGTGGGAGATTGCGAGTGTACCTTCACGGACATCGAGCGATGGCATGGCAGGAGCTACTGCGATGCCCGAGACGTGAAATCCGAAGGGCGTGGTCGCGTTGGGAGCGTCGTGCGCGAACGAAAGATATGCGTGCTTTGGGCCGCTGCTTGACGGGTCGAAGACGACGGCGAAAAGCACGCTTTCGGCCGCATCGAGCACGGTGGACGCACCCGAAAGGTTGAGCGCGAAATCCGAGGCGTCGTCGCCGGACAGCACCGGGAAGCCGAGAGTAATCGCTGCGTCGCCATCGTTGCGCAATTCGATCAGCGCCGGAGCGCTCGCTCCGTCGGCGACGCCCCGTTCACCGAAGTCACGCGACCCGGCAGCGGGTGCATCATGCGAGATTTCACCCCCAGTGCCGTGATCGAGCACCACCAGATGTCCCGCATGATGCACGATGCCGCTGCCACTGACGTTGAACCAAAACGGCGCGCTCGTCGATGCATCGTTGTGTGTGAAGCGAACCTGGCATTGCGCGGCCCCCTCGGATGATGGCGAGAAGGAGACGCCGAATGAGGTCGCCGCGCCCGGATCGACTGTCAGTGCGTAGCCGTCGAGGTGCAAATCGAAGGACGCAGACGCGGCGCCTTCTACGAGAGGCGTGCCAAGTTGGAGCTGCGCCGTTCCCTCGTTGCGAATGACGACGGTGAAGATCGCGGACGACGCGCCTACTTCGATGTCGCCGAAAGCGCCGCCGGCGGGCGTTCCGCCATGGGAGATGACCGGGCCGCCAGTGCTTTGCTCGCGGACGTCGATGACGGGTACAGGCGCCGGAACGCCCTCGCCCTCGATGAAGAACGAGAAAGGCGAGGACTCGTTCGCCGCGTCGTGAAAGAGTTGTACGAGCGCGGCTTTGACGCCGAGCGTAGCCGGATCGAAGGCGAGCGTAAACGAGGTGCTCTGGCCGGGCGTAAGCGCACTTGACATGCCAGAGGTGTTGAGCACGAACGATGCAGCATCGCCACCGACGATCTGGACCGCGCCGAGATTGAGCACGGCAGTCCCGGTATTCAAAACATGCACGGCGAGCGGCGCTGTCGCTCCGGCGTCGATTGATTGCTGGCCGAAATCGCGGCCATTCTCTGCCTGAGAGCTTGAAGGAATGACGACGCCATCGACGCTCTGCTCGCGCAGTTCGATCAACGCGGCGGGTGTGATGATGCCGCTCCCGGCGATGGAGAAGGAGAAGGGCGACGAGGTGTTGTCGCCATCGTGGACGAAACTCACGGATGCGCTCTTCGTGCCTTCGGTCGACGGATCAAAGGTCATGGTAAAGCTTGTGGACGCAGCGGGCGCGAGCGTCGATGTGAACGAGGATGTGAAAAGAATGAACTCACCTGCGTCAGCGCCGCCAAGTTGCGGCGTGCCCAGCGTCATGTCGGCGTCGCCAATATTCCTGACGACGATGGTTCGAGAGGAGCTTTCACCAACGTTAATGTCCTGCTCGCCGAAGTCGCGATTGCCGGACGCAGCGGCGCCGTTGGCGACGAGCGGGCCGGCGACAGAGACGTCATGGACTTCGATTGCCGGAGCGGGAACTGGAACGCCAATGCCGCTGACCTTGAGCATGAAGGGCGTGGGCGAGTTGACGCCGTTATGGGTGAAGGTGATGTCGGCGTTCTTCGCGCCGACGTCCACCGGGTCGAAGGCGATCGTAAACGACGCGCTCTCGCCTTCGGCGAGCGTGACGGGAAAAGCGTTTGCCGACACGACGAACGCTTCCCCGTCGCTGCCGCCCGCGGTGGGGAGGCCAAGGTCGAGGTCCACGCCGCCGGAGTTGCGCACGAAAATCGTGAGCGGCGCGCTCTGCCCAAGGTCGATCTGTTGCTCGCCGAAGTCGCGGCCGCCGCTTGCCGCGGAACCGTTGATGATGGCTACGCCGTTCGCGTCATTTTCGCGCACATCGATGAGGGGGATGGGCGGTACTTGTCCTTCGCCGATGAGGTCGAAGGAGAAGGGGCTGGAATCGTTGAGGGCGTCGTGGGTGAAGCTCAGAGTTATGCGTTTGTCGCCGCCGGAGGTTGGGGCGAAGGTGATGGTGAAGCTGGTGGATTGATTCTGGCTGAGGACTGTGTTGGAGCCGGTGGTGTTGAGGGAGAAGTCGCCCGTGTCGCCGCTGATGGTGGGGACGCCGAGAGTGATCAGAGTGGTGCCGGTGTTCTGGATATAGAAGGTGGACGAGTCGGAGCTGGTGGTTGATACGAGGCCGAAGTCGCGCTCGCCTATGGGTACAGCGCCGTTCTTGATGATGAAGCCGTCGGTGGCGTTGTCTTCGCGGACGAGGAGACCGGGGAGGACGTTTGGTTGAAATATTAAGCCTTTTCCAGGATCAAAATTACTTGGAACGTTAGATTCCCCCCAATTCATAACAGTGTTCGAGACAAACACTGACCCATAAACCGCCTGATAACCATCACGCCAAGAGTTTGTCGCGACGTCATAAGTTCGCATCTCGTCATCCATGATGACGCTTTCCCCCGCAGGGAAAAGCATCTGGGATGTTTGCGACATACTGTAATAGTAATAGTTGTAGAGCCCTTGGGAGAATGGACCATTGACCTGCGTAATTTGTGACCATGTGTCGGTTACAGGGTCGTAAAGATTGCCGGTTGGTAGCAGTTCGCCTAATGCATCTGTTCCTCCAAAAATGAAGACCTTTCCGCTTGATGGTAAATAGCGTGTGAGATGTTCCGTTCGAGGCTCTGAGGCGTTCGGAGCCCCGCCAAGCAAGCCCGAAGGTTGCGACCACGTGTTCGTCTCGGGATGAAATATGGCGCCGTCGTCATAGCGCATGCCGGTTTCGTAAAAGCTGCCGCCCCAAATAAAATACCCTTGGGGGATTCGAAGAATATTTGTACAGCCACGCGGAGCGATGGGTGGGGAGCTTGCGACAATCCATGTGTCAGCCGCTAAATCATAAAGCGCCTTGAGAGTTTCATTCCCATCGCCCCCGTAAAAGACGAGTAATTTTCCAGATTCCTGATCCCACATGCATCGGTAGTAAAAATAATAGGGCGAGTTGATGAGATTCGCTTTTGAGGCGAGCCACACATCATTTTGCAGGTCGTAGACGCCACGCGTGTCTGGACTGCTGCCCAGCACAAGTAGGTACGCTCCCGCCCAAATAAGCTTGGGGCTGCTGTGCGCCATCGGAGCGCCGGGAGATCCGGAATTATTCAAGTTTGGCTTGTCAAGCCATGCATTCGTCTCGACGTCATAAACGCCGCCATTGTCTAGCGGATTAGTAAACGCATCCCATCCACCCCAGATAATTGTTTGATCGCCAGTCGAAACCATCCCATGTCTTCCGCGATTCATCGGTGCGTTGTGACGAGAGGTAGCGTACCACGCGCCAAAATGCTGAGTGGTCCATTGATCTGTCGATCCCACACCACTCACCTCAAAAATGAAAGGGGCATTCGTGTTCGGCGCGTTGTGCGTGAAGCTCACATAGGCCGTCTTGAAGCCCGTGGTATCAGGATCGAAATTCACCAAGAAACTCGTATTCATTCCCGGCGGCACCGTCGTCCAATAGCCGCTCGTGTTGAGGACGAACTGATCGGGACTGATGCCACTCAAAACTGGCAGCCCAAGCGTGAGGTTGGCGCTGCCCGTGTTGCGGATGAATACCTTAATGCCCTGCTTGACGCCGTTGGCGATGTCCTGCTCGCCGAGCTTGCGGCCGTCGCGATCCACCGATCCGTTCTCGATGATTGAGCCGAACTGGTCCACCTCGTTGACTTGCAGGAATGCCTGCGCGCACACGGGCGCGGCGAGGAAGATGAGCGTGATGACGATGGACGCAAACGTGGGGGATTGAATCGACATATGACCTTCCCTGGCTCGTAGCGCCATGCGCCCTCGCATGGCGTCTTGTTTCTCGTTGGTCCGTCACGCGAGGGCGCGTGACGCTACAGACACGAAGCCGGCGTGTGGATAACCGCGCCTATTCCGCATCCTCGCGCAGCGAGTCGAGGATCACCTCGCGCAGCAGTGTCACGAGTTCCGTGTTGCCCATGCGTTCGGCATCGGCTGCTTCATTCGACATACGCTGGCTGAATTCGACGTTCGACATGGCTCATCATCCCCCTGTCAGGACGCCTATTCGCCCCGACAAAGGAAAGGGTAAGGCATGGGCTAAAAAGGGGCGAGGAATGGGCAAATGTCCTGTCGTGGATTCACGATCGCGCAAAAATGCCATCGCGCATTCACGACAGAATTGAACGATGTGTGCGATTCGGGCGACGCTTGCTTGCGTCGAATCAGCCATGATGTTGGAGAACGTCATTGTAGTGGGAGCGTTGCGTGAAGTTTGAATTTGCCGACGGAAAGATTTCCGCCCGGGGTTCCGCGGCTGCTGAGAGCTGGACAGTCGTTGGGAAGTGCGTTGGGATTTCCCCGGTGTCGCTTCCCAGCAGCCGCGGTTGGGGTATGAGAGAGGGGCGGAATCGAATGTTGCGCGAAGTCAGTTTCTCAACCGGAAGGACATCGTAGGGTCACGCGCCCTCGCGTGACGTCATGTTGGGTGAAGTCAGTTTCTCAAGCGGAAGGACATCATCGCGAGCAAGCGGCGTATGAGAGCGAAGGAACTGTGCGCATGTTCTCGCATTAACCCTAATCCTCGAAGCGCAAGGCGCACCTTCTCGCGGAGCAGGAGAGCCTTCGATTGACTTGCGCGCGGGAAGGACAGCCGCCGGGAGTCTTTCCTTTTCTTTTTCATTATTGCGCCCCTGTTGTTGAGCCTTGGGAGGTTGAGTAACGCTTTCTTGCTAGGCATTCAATCCTGCTCCTTCGAGTCTTCAGCGAGCGAGGCGAGGATCACTTCCTTCAAGAGCGTATAGAGTTCGGTGTTACCCATACGATTTGCGGCGTGCATCTCGTCGGTCATCCGGGTTTGTAGTTCGTGGAGTGACATGGCTTCCTCCTGTTCTCAGTCTTGCCTTGGCGGGCCTCGTGCTCGCCCCATGCACATAGGGTACGGCAGCGATGGAAAATCAGCGAGGAAGGGGCAAATGTTGTGTCGTGGTTGCGGAATTTGATGTTTAAGGCTGTCGTGGATCCACGACAATACGAAATGACATATTTAGTTGTAAGTCTCTATTTTTATTCGCGTTACAGGAAAGATAAGATGCTTTTCGATCGCCCAACCGGATCGTAAATGATCCGATTGGGCGATCAGTTGGTGAAAGTTGAGCCTAATAGGTTAGGAAAGCATTAGCCTCTGGAAGCGTATTTATAGACCGTAGGCTGCTGCTGTTTGTGCCAGACGCCCCGCTTGTTGCTGGCAAGCTTGCGGTAGACGGGTTCGCTCAGGCGAATGCCCGGGCCATTACCCATGGTGGCGGTGAAGTTGACGCCCGGGCCACAGATGTCAAAGACGGGCGAGCCATTCATCTCGTAATTGCCCGTCATCACGTTGGCAATGTGGACATTGGTGCCGAGCGGAAAGCGCAAACCCATGGAGGCCTCCATCGCCTCGATATCCTTGGTCAATGCCGTTACGGCATCCACCACATCGGAGCAACGTTCCACGGGGGCCACGCCAAGGCATGCGTCGCCCATGAACTTCACGACGCGAACGCCCGCGGCCTGAAGACGTTGAGAATACGCACGATACAGCCGGTCAAGGAAATGCGGAATCTCGGTTTCGTCGATGGCCGCGCACACTTTCGCGTAGCCCGAAATGTCGGCAAACACGACGACCAGTTTTTCCGCTTTGAACCGAGATTCGGTTTGGGGACGGACTGCCCCCTTGGTGGAGAGAGACATACGTAGCTCCTTTGTGCTAATTGCTGCTAGTGCGGGGGTGGCTCCCGCGGGTCCAACACGGATACCCGAGACGAAAGTCGAGCTTAGAGCAAGGTGGGGGTGACTCCCACTGGTCCTGTGAAGGATACCGCCGGATATGATACTCCAAATATCACGGCAATCAATGGCGCGTTATGTTCATTGCGCCCACGTGCGGGAAATCATAAAATTGTCGTCTTGAAGCGAGCGCATGTGCTCACGAGGTGGGAATAGCCTGGTCGCCCTTCGATGAAGGTAGGCACGCAGATTTACATCGCGGGCAAGTCTGATGTCGGATTGCAGCGCGCCAACAACGAGGATGCGCTCGCAATCCTTGACGGCGGTAATGTTTGCGTCGTTGCCGACGGCATGGGCGGCCACCTTGGGGGCGAAGTTGCATCGTCTATGGTGACCGACGCAATCCGCGTCGAATTCCTCAATAGCGCCGGAACCATTACCGACCCGAAAGAAATCGCCCGCCGCCTTGTATCGGTGATCGAAGAAGCCAACGCTGAAATTCACGCTCGCGGCAACCGCGACGCGAAGCTCCGCAATATGGGCACGACGGTGGTTGCGGCTGTGTTTCAAGGCTCGTCGATCATCTACGCATCGGTGGGGGACTCGCGCATTTACCGGCTGCGCAACGGCAAGCTCGAACAGTTGACCGAGGATCATTCCTGGGTCGGCGAACTCCGCAAACGCAACCTGATCAGCAACGAAGACGCGCGGAATCACCCGCTCCGCAACATCATCACACGCGCCCTCGGCATGGAGAAAGACGTCGACGTCGATTGCACTATCGCGCAGACACAGCCGGGCGACCTCTACCTCTTTTGCAGCGACGGGCTCACCGACCTTGTGAACGAGCAGGAGATGCAGGAGACTCTCGCCGGCTGCGGCGGCGACATTGACGCGGCCATCGATAATTTGATCGAGGCTGCTAATGACTACGGTGGGATCGATAACATCACGGTCGGCATCGCCCGCGTCGACGCGGCGTAGTTCGAAGCGTTATTTTTTAGAAAACATCACTACGCGGTGTCATCCCCGCGAAGGCGGGGATCCAGAGCTAACCAAAAATTGTTGCGTGGACTGGATTCCCGCCTGCGCGGGAATGACATGAAAAAAGACTTTACAGCAAATTTTGGCTAATCGCCTTTTCCGTCGCGGAGGAGCCGCGCCAAGTTAAAGTGTTCCCAGTTTCCCGGCCGCGCTTATCGGGCTGGTTGAACACTACCAGCCGGGGAGTGATATTGGCGCATCCGTATCTTCAAACTCCGTACCGGATCGAGGTTGCCAACCGCCTGCTCTTTTTGCCTGAGCTGGTGGCGACTGTTGCTGCTTTCGCCATTCCCGTCATTGAATACGGATTCGAACCGGACGCGGTGGTTCCCTCCGCGTGGTTCACGCCGGCGACGCTGATCGCCCTTGGCGTTTTGCTGCTGCGATTGCCCGCGATCTACCTCGGTTCGAGCACGCTGCAATCCGGTTTTTCGCGCTGCACGATGGAGAGTTGGTGGGCGCTGATATCGCTGATCGCGTGTATCGTTTCATTTGTTACCCCGTGGTCTTTCGAGAGCGCATCGCGTCTTGCCGTGCTCGGCTTTGCGGTGTTGCGTGTCGTTTCCACGTTGCGCGCCGCGCAGCGGTTGATCGCGGCGCCGATGATCGTGTTCGCAGGAGCGTATTTGACGCTGATTTTCACGGGCGCCGGATTGCTTCTGCTTCCGCGCGCGACGCAACCGGGCGTCGTCATCGGATTCGTCGACGCGCTTTTCATGTCGGCCTCGGCAACGTGTGTCACCGGCTTGAGCCTCTACGACATCGGCGTTCAATTCACGACCTTTGGCCAACTCATCATCCTCGCTCTCATCCAGATCGGCGGCATGGGCATCATGACCTTCGCCGCCTTCCTCTCCATCGCGTTCGGGGCCGGTATGTCCGTGCGCGACCGCGTGACTATGGGCGAGGTGTTGAACATCGAGGTGATCGGCAAAGTGGGACGTCTGATTTTCTGGATATTTGGCCTTACGTTGGTCAGCGAGGCGTTAGGCGCCGCATTCCTCTATGGCAATTGGGTGGACAATGCGGGTAATGCGTTGGCAGAAGCGGACCAGCTGTACTATTCGATCTTTCACAGCATCAGCGCATTTTGTAACGCCGGGTTCGGGTTGCATGGCGATAGTCTTGTGCGTTATTCCGGCCAGTGGCCAGTGCTGTTCCCCATCGCAGCGCTGATCGTCATCGGGGGCATCGGGTTTACGGTGATCATCGACATCCTGCGTTACAAGCCCTGGCATCTTCCTGCCGCGCGCCGTCTCCCGCTCGTGGGAAAATCAATCCGGCGCCATCCCTTGCCGCGCTTGAGCTTGCAGACGAAGCTCGTCCTGCTGACGACATTCTTGCTGATCGTTGTGGGATCGGTGAGCTTCTGGCTTCTTGAACGCAACAACACTTCGTCACTAGGAACGCTCGATGCTTCCGCTCAGGTGATCGACTCCCTGTTTCAGGGCGGCGTGACACCCCGTACCGCCGGGTTTAACTCGCTCGATTACTCGGCGATGGAAACGCCGGCGCAGTTCTTCACGATGGTGCTTATGGCGATCGGCGGGTCGCCGGGATCGGCCGCCGGCGGAATCAAGACGACGGTATTTGCCGTGCTCGTGCTGGTGTTGTGGCAGACGTTCCGGGGACGTCCAGTGGAAATGTTCAAGCGGAGAGTCGCCGACCATCAGGTGCGCCACGTGCTCGTGGTCGTGGTGACGGCGTTGATTGTCATCAACAGCGCGGTGTTCCTCCTCACTTGCACCGAGGACAAGATTCTCGCCATGGAGCGCGGCTTCGAAGTGTTGACCTTCGAGGTGGTGAGCGCGTTTGGAACCGTCGGTCTTTCCCTCGGAGCGACGGCGAATCTTTCTGACACCGGAAAAGTGGTCATCACCGTTTGTATGTTCCTCGGCCGCATCGGGCCTCTGGCGCTGGTGTTCGGCATCGCGGCGCGACGTCAGGCGAAGTTCGATTATCCCACCGAGTCGATCATGCTCGGATAGGGATTTGAAAATTTGTACGAAACAAAAAGTCTATTCAATACGCACAAATCCGCCGGCGCGTTGAAGAATTTCCATTCAACCGTGATTCACATGCCCGCCGGATGTACTATAAATACGCAGGTGGTAGGTTTCCATGCCGAAGCAAAAGTCCATCAATGACTTTCCGACCGGCATTATTCTCTTTTCGCCGCTCTTCGCTGAAACCGGCGATCTTCTGATCAAAGACGACCGCGAGTTAACCTCCGTTCACGTGCAGGCGTTCAAGGAATGCGGCGTGAGCGCCGTATTCGTCCCCGATCATACGGAATCCGCCGAGGAGTGCAGCTTGACCTTGCGCTGCATTCAGAAAGCGCCAGCGGACCTTCATGATGGCGATGTGATCGGCGTTGCGGTGAACGACGAGCGCGGAAGGCTGCTGATCCCCGAAGGACAGGCGATCGCGGCGAGTCATCGCGAGACGCTCAAACGTGTCGGCATCACCCGCGTTTATATTCGACGCGATTTCTCGGCGGTCATCGTCGAGCGCATCAACAATCTGCGCACGCGGCTCAAGGAACTCACCCGCAAGCCGGACACCATCCGCCTCAAAAGCCGCTTCGAGGAAGCGCGCATCGACTCCGCCCGCAAGCTCGACGACTCGCGGATGATTTCACATACGCGCGTAATCAAGACCGCGAGCGAGGACGCGTCGCGAACGGTTCGCATCGACTCGACCGTCCGCAGCCTGATCGAGCCGCGCACGCGCCTGAGTGAACCCGAGCGCACGACCGACGCGCTGCGGGTACGCAATGTGCGCGGCGACCTGCTTGGCCGTATTGGCGGAATTTTCGACCTTCTCGCGCGGGGCAAGGCGGTTGATGGCGCGGAGGTTGAATCGATCGTGCGTGAGGTGGTCGTCACGCTTGTGGGCGACCGGCATCATCGTCTGCACATCTGCGAGGCGGGCGAAGCGCACGACTATATCGTATCGCACTCGCTCAATGTCACGGCGCTTTCGGTCAATATCGCGGGGCGTCTCGGCTACGCGCTCAACGAGATTCTGGAACTGGCGTTCGGCGCGCTGCTGCATGACGCCGGTATGTTATCGGTAGCGCGCGAGATTCGCGAGAAACCCGGCCGGCTCTCGCCAGCCGAGCGCGACGCCATTCGCGAGCATCCCCGCCTCGGCCTCGAGATGTGCAAGAGTATCAGTGGCCTGCCGCTCACCGTACCTGTGGTGGTCTATCAGGAAAACGAGCGTCTTGACGGTTCGGGCTATCCCGAGGGTGCGCGCGCGGAGGATATTCACCCCTACGCGCGGATCGTGATGATCGCAGCGAGCTACGACGCCATGGTGCGCGTCCGTCCGTGGCGCGAACCGATCAAGCCCTACCGCGTGATGAAGGATTTGCTCGAAGGCGTTCACAAGGGAAGGCTCGACGCGAACGCCATGCGCGCGCTGATGGAGACCCTGAGCCTGTTCCCGATCACGTCGCGCGTCAAGCTCAGCAATGGTCACACTGGAATAGTCTTGGACACCGTCGGCAATGTTGTCACACGTCCGGTCGTGCTCGTCGATATGGATCCCGATGGCAACGCCGTAACCCAGCCTGTGGTGCTCGATCTTGAACAGACGGAGTACGCCTCGACCAAGATCGTTGAGGCCATTACGGGGCCCGTGGATTTCGAGCGGGTCGATACCGACGAGCTTGAGAAACAGGGCGCATAAGCATCGTGCCGGACGGTCATTTGAGAGCCCGGAAATCCGAAATAGTCCGTTATACTGTCACCGGTTGCACGTGAAGGTATCGAACACCGCGTGAACCTCCTGGGGGTTTTCCATGCGCATTCCTACCGTTCTTCTGGCGGCGGCAGCCGCAGCGCTGCCCTTTCTCTCGCTTTGTCCCGCATCCGCGGCAGGCGGACAAGGGCCGAAGATTTCCTATGACGAGGCGCTCAAGCGCTATGATGAAAGCCTCGGACACCCGGATTTTTATCATCGTGCGCGTGGCATTCAGACCTTCGCCAATTGCGCCGATGAACGCGCCTTCAACACGCTGATAGAGCGCTACTTCAAGCCGGATGATCCGAATCCCCATCCGATCGCCTACAAAAACCTGATCGCGGGTTGTTGTGGAACGGCATTTGCCGACCAAAAGCATGTCGACGAGTGGCAGGGCTGGATGGGGCGCGCGGCAACGGCCTTCGATAGCTGGTTGCATTATTTTGGCCGAAGCGAGATGGCCACGTATGGCAAAGCCGACGAGGTTTTGGCCTTCATCCGTGACGTGAAGAACGACGTGTTTTTGCGCGCGGCTGCTATCGAGGGGCTTGGCGCCGCGAAGTATTCCGGCATCGCCGAGTTCGTCGCGCAGCTGCTCGACGATAAGAAGATGTTCGGCAAGGGGCTGGACCGTTCGGTACTGGTGGAGTCCTGCGCCAACGTCATGCTCCCGTTCAAGGGCAAGAATGACACGCCGGTGATCGCGGCGCTCAACGCGCTTGCCGATCAGATCGACGAGCGCGCCAATCTCGAGCGCAGCAAGCTTGTGATCGCGCGGCGTCTGGCGCGCATCCTCGAAAGCCCGGAGTTGTATTTCGACGCAAAGTCATGGAAGCCGCTCATCGAGGGGCTCGCAGCGAAGACATCCAAAAGCGGCAGCAAGAAATACCGCGAACCGCATTTCATGGGCGTCTCGGGCTCGGGCAAGAAGACGGCGTTCATCATCGATCTTTCCGATTCCATGCTCAAGGAATTGACCACTGACGAGATTGAGGACATCAAGGATCGCGTCGTCACCGGCAAAAAAGAAAAGGAGAAGGAGAACGCCAAGAAAAAGAAGGACACCAAGAACGACCCCGGCGAGGATCTTCCCTGGGATCAGATCAAGAACCGCTTTGACGCCGCGCGCGAGGCGCTGATCCAGTCGCTCAAAAACCTCGAGCCGGACATGGAGTTCACCGTCGTCACCTTCGGCACCGATGTGCGCTGGCTCAATAGCACGAACGGCCTCGTCCCCGCAACGTCCGTCAACGTCAACAAGGCGGTGTCAGAGTTGAAGGGCATCAAGCCGTCGGGCAAGCGCTTGCGCGGCAACACCAACATCCACGGCGGATTCCTGCGCGCCTTTCGCTCGCTCAAGAACGCCACGCATAAGGGTGAGGACGAGCATGTCGCCGCGCGTGGCTTCGAGGAAGGCTGCGACTCGATCTTCCTGCTTACCGACGGCGCTGCGACCTGCGACGACTACACCGAGAAGGGGATTCTTCAGAAGACCGACGGCCACTGGAAGGATCCCGAAACCGGCGAGGAGCACCATGGCCCGCCCGGTGAGACGCAAATCCCGTGGAAGGGGCCGTATCGTATCGCGCATCTGTACGTGCAGGACATCCTGCGCATGAATCTGTTCCGCAAGTCAGAGATCAACTGCATCGGCATCGGCGAGGCGGACTTCGATTCGCTCAAGGAAATCGCCGAGGCCGGGCTTGGCACCTTCGTCTCCATCGGCAAGGACACCAGCGAAGACAAGGATGACGATGGCGACGGCAGACGGTAAGGCTATTGGTCCTTGAAGAGGTTTGCCTGACTGGACGTCATGCCGACGAAAGTCGGCATCCAGTTCCCCTGAAAAGACAATGATACCGATCCTAAGAAAGTCGGCATCCAGAACCCATGAAAAGACAAAGAGTTAAGATGGATTCCGGCTTTCGCCGGAATGACGATAGGATCCGATTTCTCTTTTGGAGTTGGTATGAGTCAAGATGGATTCCGGCTTCCGCCGGAATGACGATGTAAACGTAAAGCTTTCTTGGGAACGGTTTGCCTACCCTCACGGCGCATCTTCTTTCAAAAAGATGGTCCGCTGGTACGAGATGCGCCGCTTGCCTTCGTCCTCCTCCCAGTACACCGAGCAATCCACGAAGATTTCGCGCGGGTTCTGGCTGTAGCGGATGCGCGGCTCGAAGTCGAAGCCGCGAACGTTTGGCATGCGTTTCGCGTCGGGTGGGCGTCCGTTGCGGACTTCGTTGCGATCCTGAATGCCGTTGCCATCTGCGTCTTCCCAGCCGTCGGGCGTGCCGTTGCGATCGAGGTCGCGGTAGGGGCCATTGGCGTCGGTGAAGCGCAGCGCCATGTCGTCGAAGACGCTGGACGCGAGCTGGGCAGCGTGGGTGAGGGCGAGCGCGTTGCGGTGCGCGGTGTTGCCCTGGCCAAGCAGCGCCACGATGATGCCGAAGACCATGGCGAGAATACCGATGGTGATCAACACCTCGAGCACGGTGAATCCGGAAGATCGTCTGGCAACCTGCGTCATATTCGGGATTGTGTCACGGCGGTAGCGTCACGCGCCACCGCGTGACGTATGAACTCTAGCGCCCTACGGGCAAAGTAACAATGCGGCTCATGGTCAGGCCCGCGCGCACATCGGCGCCGGGGGTGTGGGCAAGCGCCTTCGTCCCGCGCGCCCCGCGTTTGCAGCTGGAGAAGACGTTCCCCGCGAGCGCGCCGAATTCGATCCACTCGTCGTTGACGCGGATGAAGTTTTGCCCGCGACTGAGACCAAAGGTGGGGGCGGGAAATCCCTCGGCGTTTTGCACGATAATGGTGGTGTCCGTGGGCGTGAGCGGCGCCGCCAAATACGTCGCGTTCTTCAGAGGAATCGCGTAATCCATCGTCACGGTCACGCGAATCGCGCGCGGAAAGTCCATGTCAACGGCTGCGCCCGTGCCGTTGCGCCGGGGCCACGACTGATCGAGCCACCCGGAGAGATATGCATCCGTCGCGGATTCCCAATAATGGAAGGCGCTTTGGCCGCCCATGCCGCCCTCCCACTCTTCGTCGCCATTCATGGCAAATTCAAAACCGAGATAGAGAACATTATCGGCCAGTAATTGGTAATGGTCGTCAAACCCGAGATTGCGAAGCACATTCGCGGCGGCGGCAGGCACCGATGTCCCTGCCTGACGGTGCCATTGTTCCATGTCACCGATGACGCCCGAACCGGAAGGCGACGTGCCGATGGGCGCCACAATGCCGCGGTACAGTTTCGTCGAAGCGACTTTCGGCTCCATCACGTAGCACACCTCAGCCAGTCCCTGCAACGCGCGGAATGTCCCTGACGCTGACTGGCCGCGCCACATGTCGGCATAGCCGCTCTCGATGCGTTCCGAGCCGGAGTAGTAGCCGCCAAGCGTCGTGCGTTCCTCTGGCAGGTTGCGAATGAATGCGATGAACATGCGGCCCATGGGGTCCTGCCCGCAGACGAGCCGTCCGCCATTACCGCCGGCCATCTGGCGCAAGTCCTGGTCGATGCGCGAGAGCAGCGACGCGCCGGTTCCGACGGCTTCGCCGCGGGCGGTGCCGGTGGAGGTGATTTCAATGACCTGACGCACGGAGGTGATCAGCATCAGTCCGAGCACCGAGAGCAGCGCGATGGCGACGAGGAGTTCGACAAGAGTGAAGCCGCGATGTTTTGTAGCGTCACGCCTATGGCGTGACGTCTTGGCTGACAGCGGTTTTTGCGGTTGGTCGAAGACGTCACGGCATAGCCGTGACGCTACACCCCAGGTCGTCTGGATACCGGCTTGCGCCGGTATGACACTTGAAAAGGGCAGTGCGTTGAGAGTGCCCGCCATCCTACCGCTCCTCCTCGTGGCTCAGGATGCGGGTTTCGGTGTCGAGGTCGAGCAGCAGCCCTTTGAACCAGAGCGTACCCTTCCAATAGTCGGCGTCGTAGGCGTTGTTTTGGAAGTAATACACCAGCCGCCACTCGATCTGGTCCACGGCGCGGTTGAGGAGGCTGCCGAAGTCGATGGTCTGCTCGTAAACCTTCACGCCGCCGTCATCGATCTGCTGCGCCCGGCCCCAATCGAAATCGAACACATAGAGCGGGCCCGCTGCGTCAGGGACGGCATCCCAGTCGGGCGCGCCGTCGAAGCGCACGAAAAGCTTCGCCCCCATGTAGTTCGCTAACTCGATCTGTGGCCTCGCGTCCATGCGCCAACGCAACTGATTGATCGTGGCGTTGTGGAAAGCCTGACTTCCTTGCAGGTAGGAGACCTCGGGGCTGAGGGAGAGCTGCCCCTTCGTTGCGCGCAGCCAGCGTGGGCAGAAGTCCGGCTGGCGCACGGGCATCTGCGTGATCACCGCGCTCGAATCCCATGCTTGCGGCGTTGTCCCATACGAGCCGCGGAAGAGCGCGCCCCAATTTTGCGGGTGATAGGTTCCCGTGGTCACGCGGTAGGTATTGTTGCCGGTGTTGGCAGAGCTATTGAAGCCGAAGAACTCCGAGACCGTGCTGCTCGCGCTCGAGCGTTCGGCGCGCATGAAACCGAAGGTCGGCACGCCCGCCATGTGGCCTGTCAGGCTGATGTCGTGATCGTCGGCGGCGATGCCGCCCTGTGTGTAGTATACGGGCTGGTTCTTCACCAGCATGCCGAGGATGTTTCGCGCATGAGCTACGGTTTTCGTGCCGAGCACCCCGCGCGAGAGCTTGCCAAGCTGGACAGCATTGCTGGTTTGCTGCACCCACCAGCCTGAGTTGGCTGGCTGCTCGAGAAATTCGTCGGCCGTCGTGCCGGTGGTTTCCCGGTACATGATCAACTCGTCGCCGATCTTGATCAGGCCGCTCTCGGGAAGATTGCCGTTGGTGGGGCGAACGACGATGCCGGTCTTTTCGGTGCTCGCGATATCCACGAGCACTTTGAACGTCCCGTCCGGCCAGCCATCGAATTTCAATTCGTCTACCTCGGTGGCGGCTGCATTGCCGAGCGCGGCGTCGGCGTAGCACATGCCGCCGAAGCGCAATCGCGTTGGCGTCCCACGGGGGAGCGGGTCTGCAGGGAAGCGCAGCAACTCTGAAGAATTCGCCGGATAGTCACGAAGAACATTGGTATGCAAGCCAAGGTATTGATGCCCGGAAATGACATTACCGTTGGAGTTTTGATATGGGCCGTGGGTTTCCACCCGCACGATGGAGCGTTCAACCTTATCGTTGTTGGGTGCGGCAACCACGGTGACAACATCGCTCGCGCCCGCGCGGTTTCCGCGTATGTTGAAAACGGGCATGATTTCTGTGCCTACAGAGCGCGTGACGGCGTTCTGGTTGGCGTCGAGCTCGCGGAACCCGTCGATGCCGGGAACGGGCAACCCTTGGGCGTGCCACTGCGCGCGATCAACCGCTTTGCCACCAAGGAACGCCTGATTCCCGAAGGTGTAGACAAAGAGGTAGTAACCCCCATAGCTGATCAGCCGGTTATATTGGAGCCACTCCGTATCGATCTGGATGCGGCACTGACGGGCCGAATGCGCTTGCGGGTCGTGGTAGGCGCCGTCAACGTTACGGCGAGCGGACACCAGCAGACAGACGGTGCCGCTGATTTCCCAGTAGTTCGCAGGTGTTCCTCCCGTGGAAACCGAAAGAGGATCGGCCGGTGTGACGCCATTCCACGCGCCCATGAAGTGATAGTGGTCTTGCGCGGCTTTAAGATTGAAGCTCGCGTCATAACGTTGGACGACGTTGACGCCTCCGGCTGCGCGCGTGAACAGAATATACTCCGCGTCGAAATAGTTTCCTTGAGTCATGACGGCGCCGTTGGAGGTGAACTCCGGTGTGCCGTCGCCGTCATGATCGGGGATCAATTTCCCGCTGCCTGCGGGGTCCTGCGCGTAGCTTTTCCAGCACAGGCCGGCGACATACATCACGCCGCACTCCGGAATGCCCGTCATACTATCGAGCGGTAAGAAGTTTGTCGTGTTGGTGAAGCCCACCTGCGGACCGATCACTTCTGCGGCGTAATACCCCGCATCGGCGGTTCCGTCTCCGCCGATAACGCGATAGAAGCCGTTGCCCTCGAGTGGGTCGGCCAAGAGCGCTCCACCCGCCGGAAGGTGCGTCGATTGCGAATCATTCCGCACGGCGACACTATAGCCAAACGCCGTCACCTTCGCGCCCGCTGGATAAGGAGTCTCCCCCGTCTGCGGCGCTCGCGTGCCTCGCGCGCCACGCCCGAGGCCGGTGAATCCGTTGCCTGTTTTCGTGGTGTAACTGATGGCCTCGTCGCCGATGCGGATCACACCGGGCTCGGGAAATGCCGCGACATCGTTGGGGTCGATGTTGATGCTGTCTGTTGCCGAGCCGCCAAGTCCGATGTTGCCGAGTTCTGGGGGGACGTCGGACATCAGTTTACTGGTGCGCGCGACCCATGCGCCCTGACTGTCGAGAAACACGTGATCGGTTTCGGTGGCTCCAGCGCCGCGCTCCGACACGCCGTCGATAAAGACGTTCATCTGGCCCGGCTCGTTGCCGTTCCAGCCGACATTGAAGTGATACCAGTTGCCTTCGCGGAACTTCGCGGGATCGACATTGATGTGTGCCGCCGTAAACGCTTGCTCCAGCGTGCGGTCTTTGATGCGCAACGTCAGGCCCGGAGGCTTGAGCGCGAGGCGCCCGGCGCGCCGCCCGCCGCCCCACCACAGCAAGGAGATGCGGTCGGTGTATTGCCCCTCGCCGTTGTCGAACACATAGGTGTCCTGATTGCCGATGAAACCTACAGGCATTTTGTACCAGAACGAAAGCGAACCGCTCCGCATGTCAGCGACCTCGGTCTGGCCCGCACCTCCATTGGCAATGTTCACCTGCTTCACGGTGGACGCGGTATAGAAGGCCTTGTTCTGGTCCACGCTGAGCGGCGAGATGAATGTCTGGCCGCCGAGTGTCAGCGTCTGCGGGCCGTTAGCAACCATGGCCGTCGGGTCAAGCAGCCACGGCAGTTCAACGCGATCGAGCCGCCGCAGACCGTCGGTGCGCGAGAAACTATTATAGAAGTGATTGCCCTGCGGACGCGAGCGCTCCTCGTTGATCACGCGATGGTCGCGCCATTCCCACGTCGCCGGGCCGTCGCTGCCGACCTCGACGATCTCTTTCATCCGCGCGCGTCCACGATCGACGCCGACGCCCGCGAACGTGGTGGCCAGCCCTTCAATGCTCATCACGCCTTGCGTGTTGTAGCAGAATGGCGCGGTGACGACGGGCCAACCGCCGTAGGGGTAGCGCTGTTGCTGGCCGATGATGGAGGTGGCGTAGCTTCCGATTTCGCCTGCGCTTACCAGCGCGCCCAGAAGGATGTTCAGTTCCTGATCGCTGCGCAGTCCGCCCCAGCGCAGCGGTTGGGACTGATCGGCGTAAGGGCTCTCGCTTGGCGCGAGCAGCATGTCGAGCTCTGCATAGGCCGGGGGCCGGACGCCAGAAAATTCATCGTCGCGCACATGCAGCACGGCGGCTGCGAAGGCTTCGGCGTCCTGCTGCGTGATCCAATTGGCTCCTTGGCGCAAGCCTTTGACGGCGGCGACCAGAACCTCCCACGGCGCGGTGTTGATGTTGATCGGGGCGAGTTCCTGCATTTCAAGAATGGGAAAGCGTGCCGCAAGGACATCGGTGAAGATCAATTGGCTCGGGTCGGTGGAGAATGGCGAGGAAAATTGTCCATTGCCGAGGGACATGGCGTCGAGCGAGTGGCCGCTCGGGTAGCGCAGGCGCACCATCACGCCCGGTGGAATCTGGCGGATATTGCTGTGGGCGCGCGGGTCGAGGGGGGCGAGCCAGTCGGCGTTGAGCACTTCATTGGAAGCGAGACCGACGCGAAAGCGCGCGCGAAGGTCGGAGGTGTCGTCGTCCACCACGCTCGTCGTAAGGCGCGGGTCGAAAAATCGTCCGTCAAAGGGGCCGTAGGAATGGGTCGTCAGCAAGTGGCGGCTTGAGAGCCACTGCGCCGGGTGGAAAGCGTCGTCATAGCTCGCCTCGCCCGGGCGGAGCACGCCAAGCTCGGCGATATTCCGCATCTGATCGACGCACGCGTAATCGGTGGGCGTACCCAGCAGACGTTGATACACCGTGAGGTAGGCGGGCAGCGGAATTGCGAGGCTGCCCTGAAAGCGCTTGCTGATGTCCTGAGGTTTTGCGATGCGCCGGAACATCGAGCCGCGGTTGGTGCCGCTGGCGTAGTCGCGGTTCCATGGCGCGCTCACATGCACGCCGTAGAAGGTGCTCGCCGAGCGGGACTTAAAGGAGCACAGGAATGATTCGAGCACGAAATGCCCCGGCCCTTCCGAGAAATTCTCCGCGCCCTGATCCATCACCACCGTGCAGTTGTCGGACATGCCGGTGACGCTCTGCACAATGGCCGAGCCGAGCAGGTTGCCGAGCATTGCAGGCGTGCAGGCGTTGATGTTCACCTTGCCCTGTTCGTCCTGTGCGTATGCCGACCAGACCTGGCGCAGCCGCCCCTGTGAAGGTGCGCCGCTGACACTGAAGGGGATCTGGTTGGTCTTGCTCTCCCAGGTGTCGTCGCCATAGGAGGGCTGGTAGAGAATCGGGCCGAAATCGCGATCCATTTCGCCCGCAATATCGATTTCGAATTCCAGCGCGGGATCCATGAAGGGGTTGTCGTAATCCGGCGCGAGCAGGGGCATGCCTGTGGTTTGCCCTCCTTGCTGCGTAGCCCAGCGCTCGAACTGTCCCGCGCGGTTGGTGCTGCGCAATTGCGCGAGTGTGTGGTCGATGGCCGACTGCGCGCCGAAGCGCGCTTTGGCTTCCTCGCCATAGGCCAGCGCCGAGGCTTCCTGATAGCCGGTCATCAACACATACGGGACAGCCACCGAGATCAGCAAGAAGAGCGTCACCAGCGCCATCATCAATGCGACGCCGCGCCGCGCGTGTCGGCGGGGAAGTTGCCCGCCCAGCGTCATCCCGGCGAAAGCCGGGATCCAGTTCTCACGAGACGTCCAAGGTTGGCTCTGGATTCCCGCCTTCGCGGGAATGACGATATCGCTACGCAGCGCGTTATCGTAACCGCTCCGTACTCCGCACCTCATTCTGCATCCTCCGGCGTTTCAGCGGAGACAGCAGGCTGTTCCGGGATCGGCGCATCCTTGGCGCTCTCATGTGTCACAGCGCCCATGACCGAAATATCAAGGAAGTGACGGTAGGCAAAGCCATCGTCCGAGCGGCCAGCGAGTACGAGCCGCAACGGGCCGAAGTGGAAGTTCAAATCGAGCTGACCTTGTTCGTTGAAGAAGATCAACGCTTGCCGGGCGGGAAACTTATCCTCCGTCTCATCGGGGTTAGGCGTGCTATCCAGCGGCAGCGGCGCGGGCGGAGCAGTAGGAGTCTGTTGCGAGGTTTGGGGCTGCGTACTCGTTCCGTCCGGCGGTGGGGGATCGAAGAGCGATTCGTCCACGGTCTTCTTCAGATCCGCGCCGGGAGGCACGAGCCAAGCACCCTGCGGCAGTTCGAATGCTTCGCCGGTGTTCACTTGCTCGATGCGCAGGTTATCCATATAGAAGCGCACCGTTGACGCGCCGCCGATGATGACCGGGCTTTGGTCGTTCGAACCGAGCTTGACGCCCGCGAGCGCGGCCGCAGGGACGTTGTTCACGTAGAGCCGCGTCGAGTGGGGGCTGATGATCAGTTCCACCCGGCCCCATGCGTAAGCCGCGAGCGGCACGGGGGCCACCATTGGCGCTCCAGCAAATCCCGTCCGCGCGCTGACCTCGCACACCTTGTTGGGCTTTCCCTCGATGGTGATCGACCACTGGCCGCCCTTGGCGATGATCGTCCCCATCTCGCCGTTGTTGACCCGCGGGCAGATATCGAAGCTGATGGCGATGCCATCCTCGGGCGTTTCCGGGTTGTAGGCCGTGTTGGGCGGGATGCGCACAGACGACGAGCCTCCCGCCGGATCGATGCTCAAACATTTCCCATCGCGTCGCGGCGTATAGCGCCCCTCGATCGCAGCATTGTCCGAAAGGTCGAGCAGCGCGCCAAAAGTTTCGACGCCACCCTCAAAGCCAAAGAATCCGACAGCGCGGCGCGTAACGGGCAGCACGCGGTTGTTCTCGTAATCGACGACCAGCTCGAAGCGCGCGCCGCTCGCCAGTGCCTCGGAACGGCCGCGTAGGATGACGGTTCGGATGTCGGCGACGGAACGCTCAAGCGGGTCGCCAGCGCGAATGCTGCCCATGGCCGTGACGAATGCGAGGGAGAGCATGGCCACAATGGCCATGACCACCATCAGCTCCATCAACGTGAAGCCGGCTTGGCGAGCCTTGATGGAAACGCGACGATGGGGCACGGCGTCCTCGGTAATACCGAAGGGGTACCCTAGTTTAGCACGGTTCGGGGAGTTTCCCAACAGCGGGAAATGCCTGTATTTCTTTGTCTGTCATCCCCGCGTAGGCGGGGATCCAGAACCACAGAGAGCGTATTTCAAAGATAAGCAAGACAAGACTGGATTCCCGCCTGCGCGGGAATGACATGAATTGTGACTGGCTAGAGCGTCCGGCCGATAGCTTCGGCCACGCTGCGCATGCGGGGGACGAGCGTTTCGAAATCTTCGATCGCCAGTGATTGCGCGCCGTCACTTAAAGCTTCGTCCGGCGCGTGATGAACCTCCATCATCACGCCGTCGGCGCCGCAGGCGATGGCCGCGAGCGCCATGGGCGGCACCATCGTGCGCTTGCCCGTGCCGTGGCTCACATCCACCATCACGGGCAGGGGAGTGCGCTCACGTAACGCGGGCACGAGGTTGAGGTCGAGGGTATAGCGGCTATAGGTATTGAAGGTACGGATGCCGCGCTCGCACAGGATTACCCGTGTGTTGCCGCCCTGCAAGATGTAGTCCGCCGCGAGCAAGAATTCCTCGATGGTGGCCGAAAAGCCGCGTTTGAGCAGCACGGGTTTCTTGCACTTGCCCGCGCGTTTGAGCAGCGCGGAGTTGTGCATGTTGCGCGTGCCGATCTGGATCATGTCGGCGTGCTGGTCGACGAGGTCGAGACTCTGTTCATCTACCGCTTCAGTGACGAACTTCAGGCCGGTCTTGCGGCAGATGTCGGCGGCCATTTTGAAGGCTTTTTCGCCCAACCCCTGGAACGATTGGGGGGCGGTGCGCATCTTGTAGACGCCGCCGCGCAGGATGGAGGCTCCGGTTTTCTTGACGGAATCGGCGACCGCCTGCAACTGATCGACGGTTTCGATGGCGCAGGGGCCGGCCATGATCGCCACACGCAGCCCGCCGATGGTGACGCTATCGCCAAGGTCGATGACGCGCGTGCCTGTGCCGGTTTTGGCCGGTTCCGGGGCGCGGGGTTGGGTGTTGATGGTTGCGTCGGCTGAGGTTGTTTTCATGGAAGAGTGGCTTCCTGTGTGCCCTGTTGAGGCGGGTAGCCTAGCGTGGAGCCGTGGCCGAAACAAGCACGCTATGCAGGCTTACTGCGGCAACATAAGCTCCACAGCGGGTAAAGAGGGCGATATCACTACCGTCATGCCGACGCAAGTCGGCATCCAGTGTTCAATGAGGCTTCTGGATTCCGGCTGCATTCGGCGTAACGCTTCACTTGCCTCATGTCGCCGGAATGACGAGAAGATGCCCGGGCAACAACCATGAAACACGCGACCGAACGAACGACTTACACCATGCAGCTCAAGCGCGGGAAACCCCGGCGCACCAAGATCATCTGCACCCTCGGCCCCGCCAGCGCGAACCCAGAGATGGTGCGGAAGCTTATTACCGCGGGAATGAACGTCGCGCGCATCAACTGTTCGCACGGTACGGTAGACGATCGCCGCGCGTGGTTCCAGATGGTGCGCGAGGCCGCTCTGGAAATGCAGCGCACCATCGCCATTCTCTTCGACCTCTCGGGCGTCAAGATGCGCATCGGCAAGCTCGAGGGCGGCCACATCGATCTCAAGGTCGGCGACGAAGTCCGCTTTGTGCGGGGCGACGCCATCGG
>JABWBM010000235.1 GCA_013360495.1 Planctomycetaceae bacterium | reverse complement strand
CGACGTGCGCGTCCTCGGCCTTGACATCCTTGACGGCACGCCGGTATTGGACATCAAGCCCTATGTCCCCTACGCCGATGCTTTCCCTGGCGCGCGAACGGGCTGGCTCAGCGCAAGCGGCGAGCGCGCCGACGGTCCCGATTCCTTCGAGCCGCTGAAATAATCTTCGGGCGAGCGTCTGGCTGAAAGAATCTGTGGGGAATCGTGTAGAACCGTCATACAATCGCGCCGCGATGAAGCGGGGTTGGATCATGTGGTGGATCAAGTAGTGGATAACGCGTTCAGCCATGCCATCGAAACGCACGGTCTATCGAAGACCTACAAGGGCCGCATCGAGGCGCTGAAAGCCGTCGATTTGAACGTGCGCGCGGGCTCAATCTTCGGTCTGCTCGGCCCCAACGGCGCGGGAAAATCGACGCTGGTCAAAGTTCTGCTCTCCATCGTACGCGCATCGGCTGGCAACGCCCGCGTCCTCGGTCAGGATTTCCGGAACCACGAAGCGCGCCGCGCGGTGGGTTATCTTCCGGAGGGGCATCGCTTCCCCCGTTATCTCACGGGTTGGCAGGTGTGCTGGTACTTCGGGCGGCTCGCCGGCATTGAGAGGGCGGAGCTCAAGCACGACATCGACGAAAAGCTCGAGCTCGTCGACATGAGCCAGTGGGCGCGCACCAAGATATCAAAGTATTCGAAGGGCATGGCGCAGCGCGTCGGCCTCGCGCAGGCGATGCTCGGTAAACCGAAACTGATCTTCCTCGACGAGCCCACCGACGGCGTCGACCCCATCGGGCGACGCGAGATCCGCGACGTGATCAAGGGCCTCAAGGAACACGGTGCGACCATCTTCCTCAACTCGCACTTGCTATCCGAAGTCGAACAGGTGTGCGACGAGGTGGCCATCATGAACAAGGGCCGCATCATCCGCCAAGGCAGCGTCGAGGCCGTTTCGAAAAGCCTCACTGATACCGGCGGCGTACGCGTGCGCTTCGTCACATCCCCGGTTTCTCCATCGCTCTGGCAGCGTTTGCAAGGGCGCGGCGCCGCCAAGGAAGGCGAAGGCTTCGAGATTTCGTTGCCCGCGCGGGACTCGGTCTGCGCCCTGATCGACGAACTTCGCAAGGAGAATGTGTCGATCTACGCCGTCGAGCCTCAACGCGCGAACCTTGAGGATGCGTTCGTCGAGCTGATTAAAGCTGAAGACGATTCCATCGAGACCGGCCACCCGGGGAGGACGCACTGATGGTCTCCACCGGTCCGATGCTCTCGATCGTTCACGACACCTGGCGTCAATCGCGCCAACAGGTTGTGTTTATCATCATGCTGGCGGTGATGTTGCTCATCGCCATATGTGGAATCGTCCTTGTCGAACCCGTTACGCTCCCTGACGGCAGCCAAGCGCTCGGATGGATTTTCGCCGATGGCTCAATGGAAGATTTTTTAGGAGGAAGCCTAGCTCCCGGTATTTCGATGCTTCAGATTCACGTTGAACTTTGGACGGTTGCCATTGCGAGTTTTCTCTATTCGGTAGCGATGCTTGGTTTTATCGCGGCCTGCGCCGGGTATTTCCCGGGGCTCATGACGGCCGGAGCGATCGATGTGATTGTCGCGAAGCCGGCGAGCCGCTTGACGATTTTCACGGGGAAGTATCTCGGCGGACTCATGCTGTTCGCTGCAGCGATTCTTGGCACATATTTTCTGCTACTGGTTGGTCTGGGGTTTCGCACAGGCATTTGGACATATCGCGTGTTGTATTCTATTCCGCTGACGATCTTTTGCGGCGCGGTGTTGTACGCGATGATCGCTTATCTTGGCGTACTTTCGCGAAGCGCGACGCTCTGCGTGGTCCTCGGATACGTGTTCTATCTGGTCATCGATACATTTTTGGGACTGGCTGAATTCGACAGCATTGAATGGCTCCATGATCTGATAGAGACCCTGCGCTACATATTTCCCAATTTTCTTCTTATGAAGAAAGCGACACTTATGAGCATGGTGGAAGGCTCGCAAGACTTCGACATGCAGCCAATATATACTGGTGCCGTTTGGCTTCTCGCATGTTTGTTGCTTGGCTTCTCGCGCTTCCGGCGCATGGATTTCTAGAGATCGCGCGTATAGCCGCTGGCGATCCTCAGCAGGAACGCACTGGCGCTGTCCCTCGGCATGGGGTACTGGCGTTTCAAGCGCACTGATTACTGACCGGGACATCGCCCATACCAGATCCACGTTGGTTGCTCGATTTCGCCGGCCACGCCCGCGCAGGCGGGCATCCAGTTTTCTCTTTGGCTCTGGATTCCTGCCTCCCATTCATACCAACCTCGGAAGGATATGCGTTCCCCCGTACGTCATGCCGACGAAAGTCGGCATCCAGAACCCATGAAAATACAAAGACTTAAGATGGATTCCGGCTTTCACCGGAATGACGTTGGAAACGCAAATCTTTCTTGGGATCGGTATCACTTGTCCATGCTTGGTGTCCATGACCAATTTGGGCTAAAAGCCAAAACCCGCGTGGTTCGCAAACATAGGAACCATGCGGGTTTATGATGGTGGGCGATAGAGGGCTCGAACCTCTGACCTCATCCGTGTCAAGGCTTGTTGCTCATGTTTTTCGCCTCGTTTCCAAACCCTTGTTTTGACTGCGAATGCCGCTAGATGCTGGATTTGTAAGGCATTCAGGCCACCATTCCAATTTCACTCTCTTTCACTCCTTTTCACTGTCATTATTAAAAAGCTTTGCCACTACCTTTGCCACTTAATATTCTGTCATTATGGAGGCGTAGGGTGGCGTTTCGCAAGACCAGTCATAGAGGCGTATCGTGCTATCGGCACCACGATGGCAAACTCTACGCCGACTATCGTGACCCCGAGACCGGCAAGCGCAAACGCGAACTTTTGGGATATCGTAACAAAACCCAAGCGCTCGGATGGCTGAAGGACAAAGCTGACGAACTGCAGGCCATCAGATTCAAGATCAAGCGCACCGGCAGGCGTACCAATCTTCGAGAGGGATGGACGCATATTTTCGATGAATATAAGAAAGATTTTGCCAAGGAGCACGGCAGCGATGCCGCGGACGTTACCATCAGGGACTATCTTTCGGCCTTCAAGAGCTTCGTCACCAAACGAACGCGACAGGGGCTTGACCTCACGCCCACGCACTTGGCCAGCTTCCGCACCGAATTATCGAGACAGAAGAAGCGTGTTGCCGCCAAGGGAAAGAAGTTCAAGACATTGGACGAAACCTTGGGCCCGGCGACGCTCAATCGTCGTCTGGGAGCAGTCAAATCTTTCCTGTCATGGGCGCGCCGGAACGATTATGTCCGCCTCACCAGCGATGACGTTTCAGATCGATTGCAACTCTACAAGCTCGAAAGGCGGCTGCCGCGAGCACTCAAGGCTGGCGAACTCAAACAGCTGATCACGGCAGTCGTCAAAAACGACACGGCCAAGTGCCACGCAAGCCGGAAGAACAAGCATGCATACTATTCGAAGGAACCTGACCCCGATGCTCGCCAGAAATTTTCGTCTGCGATGGCTCCGGTCGTGTTCATCGCGATGCTCACGGGAATGCGACCCGGCGAAGTGCTGGCGTTGAAATGGAGCGACGTGGACTTTGAGAGCAACGAGATTCGCGTGATGTTCAAGACCAAGATCGAGCGTGTCATTCCGCTGCGAGACTCACCAGCGCTTGTCAGTTTATTGTCAGCCCTTGAGCTCAAGGCTGGCGATTCCATCCACGTTTGCGGCGACAACGAATCCAAGGGGCCGAGGAAAATTCGTCGAACGGTTTGGAGTCGATTGCGCACTACGGCGGGCTTGCATTCATTTAAGCCAAAAGATTTGCGATCGACGTTCGCATCGGCGCTGGCGCATGCTCGCAAAGGGCCGACTGCGTACGAACTCGCACTTCGAATGGGCCACACTTTGGAAATCGCACAGCGCCACTATGTTTCGCACGCGAAGCCGCGAGAGGGAACATCGGTCGAAGAATGGCTTGAAATCAAATCGGAGATTGAGGAGGCAATGCAAGCTTTGGATATGTGACAACGA
>JABWBM010000234.1 GCA_013360495.1 Planctomycetaceae bacterium | reverse complement strand
GAAACGCTCGCCTTTGGGATTATACGTGCCGAGAGCCTCAAGCACTTTGCCGTCGCGGGGCGAACGGCTATCCGTCGCGACCAGACGGAAGAGCTGGACATGGAGGCGGCCAACACGGGACAAGCGCAACTTCACCATAGGTAGCAATCCAATAAGGTTTCGAAAGTGGCGGGAGGGTAACAAGCGCGGGTGGCTCGCGCAAGCGCCATTTCCGGCTCCGGGGCGTGGCCGGCGATATTCCCACATGCGGGAGAAAAGGCTGGAAAACATCATATTCAAGCGGGGGGAAACACTATAAAAGTGAGGTTTTCGGACACCTATTCGTACCATAAGGTACGGTGGCGTCGAATATTTGTACCGAAACGATCCGCTGAACAACGAATCCCTGTTGATGAAAGGCCATAGCATGAGTTCCCGAATCTTCGTTCCCTGTTTGCTTGCGGTTCTCCTCTTTATCGTCGCGACTCCAGAGCAAAGCTCCACCCAGGGCAAGGGCAAACGCCCCGGCGGCGATGCGGGAAGCGAACCAAAGGCCTCCGCGTCAGCCCCCGCAGGAACGCTCGAGCCGGGCATGTCAAAAGCAGTGACGCTGGAACTGAAAGCTTACGGCGGCAAACTCGTCTTCGAATCGAGCGTGAAGAACGGCGAACAGGTCAAGGCCGGCTCGGTAATCGCGACCCTGAGCGCGCCGGAACTCGCGCAGGAGATCGAAGCCGCCATGCAAACCTGCGAACGCAGCCAAAAGATTTGCGAGGCGCAGAAAATCGACCTCTCGAATATGATGGCTTCACAAAACATGAAGAAGCGCAAGGCGCAGCTCCAGCTTGAATCCCTCGACCGTGACCTCAAGAACTACGAGACGTTCGAGCGCAAGGCGATCATCGAGCGCGCGGAAATCGGGCTCGAGGGTCTCGCCGCCAATATCGCCGAGCAGGAAGAGGAAATCGCGCAACTTGAAAAGCTCTACAAGAACAACGAACTCGCGAAGGAAAGCGAACAACTCGTCCTCAACCGCTCGCGCCTGAGGCTCGAACTTGCCAAGCGCAGGCAAAAGCTGGAAGTGCAGGATCACAAGAAGCTGCTCGAAACCGACCTCCCGCGCCGCGACAAGAAGCTGCCCCTTGACCTCGAGGACGCAAAGCTCGAAGTCGAGCAGATGGACGCCAGTTTCGCCAGCAGCCGCTTCAAACTCGAAGCGGAAATCCTCAAGAATGAGGCCGCGCTGCGTCAGGCGGTCGAACAACTCGAAAAGCTGAGGGCAGACGAAGCAAATCTTTCCGTCAAAGCCCCCTGCGACGGCGCCGTGCTCCTCGGCGCGCCGGGAAGCGGCGACGGGTTGAACATCCCCCACAAGTCCGGCGACACGATCAAGAGCGGAACCACACTCGCCACTATCGTCAACCTCGGAACCCTTGCGGCGACAATCCAAGTCCCCGTGAGCGAAATCATCAACTATCAACCGGCCAAAACCATCAAACTCACGTGCGACGGCCTCGACCTGGATGTGGATGCGCTCATCACTGGCCGGGCGATCACGGCAAATAACGGCAAAGTCGCCATACGAGTGGAAGTGGATAACGCCTCGGGCGAACTCTTCGCGGGCCTGAGCGTCAAACTCCCCGCCAAAGACGAGGACAACATTTTACCAAATCCCGACACGCCGGACGCCCCGAACACGCCGGAAAAGGAATAGCTCATGGCGGTCAGACATATCAAGGCGCTTACCCTGACGCTGCTCCTCGCCGCATGTTCGACGGGGGTGAAGCATGACGAGCTTTCGTCATCGCGCAGCGCAGCGGCGGGTGAAGAAGCGTTGATGGATGACGCATCGGCGCTCGAACAGGGAGCCGCGTTGAAGGCCGCTCTCGACAAGTCGGTGGGCTATCTCCTGAAAAATCAAAACCCCGATGGAAGCTGGGGGCATCACCTCCCCTGGCGGCCAAACGACATCATGATCGGCGGTTTCAATACCTTCCACGCCTTCGGAAGCGCTTCCACGGCGCTCGTGTGCATGGGGTTGTTGCAGGTGGACGACAGCACGGAGGTTCGCGACGCTCTCGCCAGGGGTTTCCGCTCGCTGATCGCGGCGGAGGACGCAAGGCGCATCGACGGGCGCGTGTTCTATAACACATGGGCGCACACCTACATGGTCGAGGCCTTCGCCATGGGGCTTCAGGATGCGCGACTTGCGGAACTGCACGGTCAAATGCGCGAACGCTGTATGAGGGAACTTGACGCCCTGCTCAAGATCCAGTGCCTCAACGGCGGCTGGGGTTACTACGATTTCGGGCAACGCATGTTCCCGCCGTCGGGTGATATCGCAACGCCCTTCAACACGGCAGCAGCCCTCGTCGCTATGCATGCCGCGCGTGAAGCTGGCATCTCTGTGCCGCAAAAAGTTATCGACGGAGCGTTCGAGTTTTTACGTACCTGCCGCGTTCTGAACGGCGCGTATCTGTACTCATACGGACACATCGGCAGCCCAACCGGCATGGCCAATAACATTCGCGGCTCCATCGGGCGCAGCCAGTCGGGCAATTGCGCCTTCGGCACGTGGAAACGCCTGCTCGAGGAAAAGGACATCCGTCAAGGGCTGGACGACTTCTTCACCCATCATCACTACATCGCGTGCGGCCTGCACCGCCAGTGGCCGCACGAGGCCTTCTACGCCACGGCGCCCTACTACTATCTCTTCGGTCATCATTATGCTGCGTGCAACATTGCGCTGGTGGACAAAGACGCCCGCCCCGGCTATGCGCGGCGTTTGGGCGCGATCATCGCGGGCATTCAGGAAGAGGACGGCTCAATCTGGGACTACCCTCTCTACGGCTATACGAAGGCCTACGGCACGGGCTATGGCGCCGGCATTCTCGCCCGCTGCCTCAAGGCGTTGAACGAAGGCAAGTAGCGTCGCACGCTCAAAGTGGGGTAAGACACTTACCGCTATCGCTACTACGAAGCGCGGATGGGCAGGTTTGTGGGGAGGGACCCTGCTGGTTACATGTTGGACTACTCACTTTATAACTATACTTGGAACAGAGTATGCAGAGCGAGCGATCCCTTTGGCCTTTACAGTTTTGATGTAGACGATGAGAACTGTACGGTAACACTTAACTTCAAACTTCAGTTCTTTTTTGATGATGGGGTAGACGCGAATGGCAACCCGCTAAAATGGACGGAGGCCGAAAAAACGGCATATGCAGAAACGGCGGAATCATTGATTGAATCCACTTGGGGCGGTGGGTGGAAGATTGTACCCGGAAAACAAAACTATCAGTCCGGATCAACGATTGAGTGGATATATGGGGATTGGTTTGGCGTTGGCGTGGAGTGCTTAGGTCCGGTGGTCGTACCCGCCTACACAGCTTGTCCGTGTCAATCCGGCTATGTCACAAAGGTAAATATTACATCGGTTATAGGTGGTAGTAATCCCACTGATGATGTCGAAGCAAAAGTCGTAAAAATACCACAAGGTGACTGGAAACGAAGTTATGCGGGAACAAGCACTGCGTCTTTAGACAGTGAAGACGTTCGAGAGCGTACGATGGATAATGGCATGGTACAGGTTCCAATAGTTCATGAATTTGGTCATATGATTGGTCTACATCATCCTTGTCACAATAAACCGAATAACCCCAATTGTGTTGATAGCAGCGGAGCGGTAGACGAATACCTCGACCCCAATACGGGCAAACCGTCGTCGTCTGTCATGGGTAGTGGAATGAGCACTTCTGCTGACCTAATGGAGCAATGGAGGGAGGCAGTAAATGACGAGCATTCTGAATGCGGACCTTTTTCGATCGAAAGAGTGAAATAGCCTAAAAATAAAGCACGAAGGGGTTCATTGTGAAAATTTTGTCGGTGTTGATAAGTGTGATTCTGATCGTTGGATGCCAGTGTACAAATGCATGCCACGAGCTGTCAGATGACTTCCGTATTTTGCTAGAGCGCTTTCGCTCTGCAAGCGATGCCAACGATCAACAACTCGTCGCTGCCGCTATATCCGATCATTTCAAGAACAATGATAGTCAGAATTATTTTGTAGTATCTATTAGCGACAAAAATGGCCAGCAAGTCGATTTC
>JABWBM010000233.1 GCA_013360495.1 Planctomycetaceae bacterium | reverse complement strand
TTGCGCGTGGGCATCACGCAGTCGAACATGTCAATGCCGCGAATCACGCCGTTGACAAGATCTTCAGGCGTGCCCGTGCCCATCATATAATGCGGTCGATCTTTGGGCAACCCTGCCACCACCGTTTCAATAGCTGCCCATGTGTCCTCTTTCGGTTCGCCCACACAGGTGCCGCCAATGGCGTATCCGGGCAAATCCATAGCAGCAAGTTCCTGAATTGATCGTAGCCGTAGATCCAGAAACACACTACCCTGTCCGATACCAAACAAAAACTGTTGATGCCCGTAACGCCCTGAGCTTGTTTTCCACGCCGTTTTACAGCGTTCAGCCCAGCGTAAGGAGCGCTCCATAGATTCGCGGGCGTAGTTTTGACTGGATGGATAGGGCGTACATTCGTCGAATTGCATAATGATGTCAGAACCAATGCAGCGTTGAATTTCTATCACCCGTTCGGGTGTAAAGAGGTGACGCGAGCCGTCGAGGTGCGAAGAAAAGCGTGCGCCTTCTTCAGTGAGTTTCATGAGGTCTTTGAGGGAAAACACCTGAAACCCACCACTATCGGTTAGTATAGGTTTATTCCAGTTCATAAAGTGGTGTAAGCCACCAAGTGAGGATAGAACTTCTTCGCCCGGACGCAAATAAAGGTGATAAGTGTTCCCCAAAATAATCTGTGCGCCAAGTTCGTGGAGTTGACCGGCGGGTGTGCAGATAATCACGGTCGGGGCGTTGTCCGGTTCCGCGAATCCTTTGGTCATTTGCCCGAGCTGCGTGCGCAACACCGCTGTCGCGAAATGTTCGTGCGCGGCTGTGATGGTGCCTTCCCGCCAGAGCTCGCCGAGAGCTTGGGCGAGGGGCGCAATCACGGTTTGGAGCAAGCCCTGCATTCGCAACAAAACGGAGCCGCGGACCAGCACGTCCTGAAGCGCCTTGGGGTTGAGCGCTTTGACGGCTTCGATGCATTCCTCCACCAAAACCGCGCCAGGCGAGATCGACGCAGACACAGTGGGTGTGGTGCCGCGCGCGGTTGGCTTCTGCGCAAGAGTCTCGTGCGCGAGCTGGCGAAGGCGCTCGGTGGGCAAACCCGCAACGTTCCCAATGCTGTGTCCGGAGTTTGTGATATCTCGCAACAAACTTAGCCGCTCAATTTCCGCATCCGAGTAGAGCCGGCGATTGGTGTTCGTGCGCGTAGGTTCCACCGCCTGATAGCGCTTCTCCCAAACGCGAATCACGTGCGGGGAAAGGCCGGTTCGCTTGGACACTACGCGGATGGAGTGATGTGGGACATTCATAAACCGTTACGCCTCTAAATGTGTACAAATAGTAAACAAACGGCAAATAAATCTTTTGGTGCGCGATAGTTGTAAATTCGTCTATTATTTAAGCGTATGGTTATAAGTAATTTGTGAATTGTTTCATTTTTGTAACGGAAAATAATAAACAAAAGTTTGACATGTAGACAAGATGTAGACAAATTGCTCGCATGTTGAAAACGCATGTCACTCAAGCATTGGGGGCGCTTCACGGCGAACGGCGCTTGAGTGGGCGTCTTTTCGGCAAGTGTTGCGACCGGGTTCACCGGATCTCTGAACCGTTCAAACTCTAAACTCTCTACCCATGCCATCCCCAACTCTCAGAACTCTCCGCAAGGTAAAGTGCCGTGCTTCTGTTGCTCAGCGCCTCGGCTCTCGGTCACGACTGGTATTTCCTTCCAAGGCTAAGGTCTCTGAGTCCGCTCCTGCTAAAGCGATTGCTCCTGCTGCATCGAACAACATCGAGGTGCCGACGACCCCTCTCGCGATGGGGGATGCCTTGACGATGTATATGCGAGCGGTCGGCGAGGTTCCGCTGCTTACCCCAAAAGAAGAGGCCAAGCTGGCGGCCAAGGTTCGTCGCGGTGACGATCGTGCTCGGGAGCATCTTATCCGAGCCAATCTTCGCTTCGTCATCAAGATCGCTCGTGAATACGAGCACCTGGGCCTGCCGCTCCTTGATCTTATTAACGAAGGGAACATCGGGCTGATGCTCGCGGTGGATCGGTTCGACCCGCGCAAAGGAGCCAAGCTCACCACCTACAGTTCATGGTGGATTCGCCAGAGCATCCGCCGTGCGCTGGCGAGCCAGGGGAAGACCATTCGCCTTCCCGTATACGTGGTGGATCAGGTCTATCATCTCGGGAAGGCCGAGGTGCGCCTGCGCGAGGAACTCGGACGCGACGCCACGCCCGAAGAGCTCGCGGAGGAGATGAAGCTGAGCACTGACCGCGTTTCTGAACTCCTCACCGCGCGCGTTCGCCCGACTTCGCTCGATGCTCCACTCGGAGACGACGACTCCAGCCGCCTTGCCGACGTCGTCGCGGACGAGAATGCTGAAGTCCCCGGCCAGAGCCTCGATCAAGGCACGTCGCTCGAAATGCTTCGTGAACTCCTGCCGAAACTTCCGGCGCGTGAGGCGAATATTCTGCGACTTCGCTTTGGACTGGATGGCGGTGTCGAGAAGACGCTGGAAGAAATCGGCGCCTTGATGCGCCTCACTCGCGAACGCATTCGCCAGCTGCAGAACGTCGCTCTCGCGAAGCTGCGCCGCATGATGCAGGAGCGTGACTCTGTTGTGGTTGCTGCATGACCGCATGAACACCTCCGCTCCCAACGCCTTAATCTTCGGAGCTGCCGGCGGAATCGGCGCGGCGCTCTCAAGGCGTTTGCGGGAGAAGGGATGGAATCTGGCGCTCGCGTCTCGCGACACGTCTGGCGCTTTGACCGCGCTCTGTGAAGATATCGATGCTACTGCGTTGCGCTCCGACGTGACCGATCTCGCCTCCGTCGAAGCGGCTTTCGGTGCGGCGCAGGAGAAATTCGGGCGCATCGACGGCGTAGTGAACTGCGTCGGTTCACTGCTGTTGAAACCCGCTCATCTCACTTCCGCCGACGAATGGGCGCACACCATCGCGGCGAACCTCACCTCCTCGTTCAATATCCTCCGCACCGCAGCTGGTCGGATGATGCGCAGCGGCGGAGGCTCCATCGTTCTGATGAGCTCGGCCGTCGCGCAGCGCGGGATGATCAACCACGAAGCGATTGCCGCCGCGAAGGCGGGTGTTGTCGGCCTCGCACAATCCGCTGCCGCCACCTATGCGCGCTACAACGTCCGCGTGAACTGTGTCGCGCCGGGCCTTACCCGTACGCCGCTCACCACAACTCTCACCACCAACGACGCGAGCCTCAAGGCTTCCACGGCGCTGCATCCGCTTGGCCGCATCGGCGAGCCTCGCGACATCGCCAGCGCGATCGCCTGGCTGCTGGACCCTGAACAAAGCTGGGTCACCGCCCAGGATCTCGCCGTCGATGGCGGTCTCAGCTCCGTTCAACCCCGACTTGCCACTGCTTAACTCGAAAAATCCCATGTCGAAACAAGTCATCATCATCGGTGCCGGTCCTGGTGGACTGGCTTCAGCGATCCTCCTCGCCGCGGCCGGCACGCGCGTGAAAGTCATCGAGCGACTGCCGTTCGTGGGCGGGCGCACGTCCAGCATCGAGGCGGACGGCTACAAGTTCGACCTCGGGCCCACCTTTTTTCTTTACCCGCGCGTGCTCGACGAGATCTTCCGCGCCGCGGGAACGACCCTGCGCGACGAGGTGCCGATGGAACGGCTCGATCCGCAGTATCGCATTCAATTTGGCGGGGGCGGCGTGCTTGATTGCACCCCCAATATCGAGCGCATGGAGAAATCCATCGCCGCCCTCGCCCCTTCTGATGTCCCGGGCTTCCGGCGCTTTCTCGATGAGAATCGCGCCAAGCTCCGCGCGATGGAACCGTGCCTTGAGAGTCCCTTCCTCGGCTGGCAGGATCTCATCAACCCGCGCCTCCTCAAAATGCTGCCGATGATCCGGCCGCATCAATCCGTCGAGACCTACCTCAAGCGCTTCTTCAAAGACCAACGCGTCCGTCTCGCGTTCTGCTTCCAGTCGAAATACCTCGGCATGTCGCCGTTCCGTTGCCCGAGCTTGTTCAGCATTCTGAGCTATCTGGAATATGAACAAGGCGTCTGGCATCCGATTGGTGGTTGCGCAGCCGTGACCGAAGGCATGGCCCGCGTCGCCC
>JABWBM010000044.1 GCA_013360495.1 Planctomycetaceae bacterium | reverse complement strand
GCTCCTTGCCGGTTCGCACGTTCAGGCATTGCGATACATCGAGGAGACGGCGTCATGCCTCGGCAACATGCCGCGCCATTCTCTGCCGGTCATCTTCGCTGCCATCCACCGGTGTGGCCTCCTGTGGATGGTTGTTGAATCCTACAACCACGATCATGCCATAAGAGCGCCACACCTCTCCACTTACACGCTAAACGACTCGCATTGGAGTGCGCCCGGTGTCATATGGGCAAAGTCTTGGATTTTGGCGTGACAATCAATGCCTGAAGTGACGCATGCCGGTGAGCAACATCGGGATGCCGGCCTTGTCTGAGGCGGCGATCACGTCGTCATCCTTCACGCTCCCGCCGGGCTGAACGATGGCTGAGATGCCGGCCTTGGCGGCAAGCTCGATGGAATCAGGGAAGGGGAAGAAGGCATCGGACGCGAGCACCGCGCCCTTGGCCCGCGCGTCGGCCTTCTTGATTGCGATCTCGGTGGAGTCGACGCGCGATGTCTGGCCCGCGCCGAAGCCCACAAGTTGGCGGTCTTTGGTGAGGCAGATGGCGTTGGACTTGACGTGCTTGACGATGCGCCAGGCGAACTCCAGTTCGCGACGCTGAGAAATTGATGGCTGGGCCTTGGTGGCGACCTTCAGCTCCTCGGGGTTATAGAGTTCGTTGTCGCGGGACTGCACGAGCACCCCGCCCGTCACGGTGCGAAGCTCCCACGTCATGCCCTCGCGTTGCAACGGACCGACGGCGACGAGGCGAATGGAGCTGCGCCACTTGTTGGGGTTCTCCTTGGTGATGATGGCGAGCGCAGCGTCGTCGAAGGATGGCGCGATCACCGCTTCGAGGAACTTCTGGCCCTCGATGATGTGCTTCGCGGTCGCTGCGTCGCATGGCCGGTTGAGCGCGACGATGCCGCCGAATGCGCTCAAGGGATCGCCGTCATAGGCGCGCTGAAACGCGTCGGCGATGGATGTCGCTTCGGCACAGCCGCAGGGATTGTTGTGCTTGACCACGACGGCAGCGGGGTCGGCGAACTCCATGGCGAGGCGTAGGGCGCTTTCGAGGTCAAGGATGTTGTTAAAGGAAAGTTCCTTGCCCGAGAGCTGCTTGGCGGATGCGAGCGACGTGCCTTTCCACGCGCTATCGCCGTAGAAGGCGGCGTGCTGGTGCGGGTTTTCGCCGTAACGCAAGGACTGCACGAGGTGATAGGCGCGAAGGAGCTTACGCGGCGGCTCCAACTTCGTGCCCTGCCCTTGCAGCCAGCGCGCGATGGCCGAGTCATAGGCGGCCGTGGTCTCGAAGGCGGCTAATGCCAAGTCGCGGCGCGTCTCGAGCGTGAGCGCGCCGTTGTTGGCCTTCAACTCCGTGGTGATCGGGGCGTATTGGTCGGCGCGAGTGAGGATGGCGACGAACTCATGGTTCTTGGCGGCGCTGCGCACCATGGACGGCCCACCGATATCGATGTTCTCGATGGCTTCCTCGCGGGTGACGTTCGGCTTGGCAACAGTTGCTTCGAAGGGGTAGAGGTTGACCACCACCATGTCGATCAAGCCGATGCCGTGCTCATTGGCCTTGCCCATGTGCTCGGGGTTGTCGCGCAATGCAAGCAACCCGCCGTGAATCTTCGGGTGCAGCGTCTTGACACGACCATCCATCATCTCGGGGAATCCCGTGTGCTCGGAGACGTCTTTGACCTTGAGTCCCGCGTCGCGGAGCGCCTTGGCTGTCCCGCCAGTAGAAAGGATCTCGACGCCGTAGCGGGCGAGCGTCTTGCAGAAGTCGACGATGCCGCTCTTGTCGGAGACAGAAACCAAAGCGCGGCGGATGGTGACGGTGCTCATGATGTGGTCCTTCGGGGCGTTGCCCCGGTTACTTCTTCGGTATCTTTGTCGTCACGCCCTTGGGCGCCGGCGGCGAATTGAAATGACGCATGAACGCGTCCGGCACGGCATTCAGAACGTCGCGCGCGTTCATGCCCCATTCGCCGCGATTCTCCTTGGCGATGTCGCCGGCGATGCCGTGAAGATAAACGCCAAGCACGGCCGCCTCGAAGCTGTCGTAGCCCTGCCCCCGCAGCGCAGCGATCACGCCGGTGAGCACGTCGCCCGTCCCGGCCGTCGCCATGCCGGGGTTGCCGGTGGTGTTGATATGGATGCGCGTGCCGTCGGAGATCACCGTACGGTGGCCCTTGAGCACACACACGACGTTGTGCTCCTTGGCATAGTCGCGGCATTCCTGCTCGCGCAGTTGCGGCTCGGTGGACGGTTTGTCGCGGCCAAGCAGCCGCGCGAACTCCATGGCATGGGGCGTGAAGATGGGCAGGCCCTTGCTGCGGCACAGGTCGGGGATGACATCTGGATGCTTGGCGATCATATTGAGCATATCGGCGTCGAAGACCAGCGCGTGCTCGAGTTCTGTCACGGTATTGGAGAGCATTTCCTGCGTCTGCGGGTTGCGTGACAAACCCGGCCCGGCAGCGAACACGTCATAGCCTTTGGCGGCCGCGATGATCTTGCCCTTGGCCATAAGGCCGAGCGTGCCCTCGTCGGTCTCGGGCAGGGCGGCCGTCAGCACACATTCCATTTCCGAGTTCGACGCGACGACGAAGGTCAGACGCCAGGGCAAACCAAGGCAGACATAGCCCGCCCCGGCACGGTAGGCCGCGCGCGAAACCAGGCACGCCGCGCCCACCATACCGGCGGAACCCGCCAGCACGAACACGCGGCCATAATCGCCCTTGTGGGTGTCGGATTCACGGGCATGAAGCAGCGGGATATCCATGGGGGCGAATCATAGCGCCGCCGACACGCCGCACGTAAAGATTTTCACCACGGACGAAGAAGTGTTCACGCAAAGGCGCCAAGCCGCAAAGGAAAGAGAAGATTTTTATCCACAGATGAACCCAGATTCACGCAGATGGAAGAATGAAAATCCAATTGTTTGCTTCTCTTCTTATCTGCGAACATCTGCGTCATCTGTGGATGACTTCTCATGCGTTCTTCTTTGCGGCTTGGCGCCTTTGCGTGAAAATTTCTTTCTTCCCCGTGTGTCCCCGTGCTCCCCGTGGTTAACAATTCTTAATCTCTGCGCCCTCCGTGTCTCTGTGGTGAGTCTTCTTTTTACCCGTCGCTGGGACGGCGGCGAAGGCGGAAGATCACATACCCCAACGTGAACAAGGCGAGCACCGGCAGCGAGACGAGAAACGCGCGCAGCAGGAACGCCGTCACAGCGACGAGGCCCTTCACGCCGTCATCGGCTGCGTTCTCTAACGCGCCAACTTCCTCGCGCTCCTCCGGGGCTTTGGGCAGCGTCGCCGCGATCTCCACACTCAAGCTGGCCATGGCGATGCGGTTCTTGAGGTTCTCTTGGGAGAGTTCAAGCTCCTTCACCGTGCGGCGAGCGTCACGCCGATCTTGTTCGAGGGCCTTGGCGGCTGCGAGGGAATCATCGCCCTTCTCCGCGAGCTTGTCGAGGCGGGCGAGATAGTCCCGCGCCTCGTCAAGCCGCGCTTCGATGGAGATGAGCGCGCCGGTTGCGTCGTCGGCGTCCTCGCTCTGGTCGATCACCTCGCCCATGCCGGAGAGAGCCGCGACAAAGCCGACGAATTGCGCGGAGGGAATGGACAGTTCCATGGCAATGCGCGTGTCAGCGCCGGTGCCGCTGCGGCGAAGCTGGGTCACTGCGCCGCCGGACGCCATGACGCTGTCGACGATGCGCTGCTGCAGGGACGAGGGCGTGTCGTGCCGCAGCTTGATGGAGCCGCGGCGCACGAGGTTGGTGAAGTTGGCAGAGGGCTGAGGAAGATTTGATTTATGTCCTCCAAAAGATGCGCCGCCCATATTGTCGGCAGTTGTCAAATCTGTTGCTTCCGCAGGGAAAGGAATCCAGATTTCAGCTTCGGAAGGCTGTGAATGAATAGGATTGGCACCAACAATCGAACCTGCGCCTCCGCCGCCACCCGGCGGGCCGACAAATGAGCCGTCGGTAACCGCCATCGGGGCACAATCCGACGCCAATGTCGTACCCCCACTGCCATTGAACTCCAAGCTTGGAGAAATTGTCACGCTCAACAACCCCATGACGACCACGATGCTTGCCGCGATGCCCATGAAAGGCATGAGGCGGCGAATGCGGCTTCCTGAGCGGCGCTGTTTGGCGCGCGCCTGAATCTTGTCCCACTTCAACGCGTGGACCGGCGTTGCGATCTCCAGCGTTTGCACGCGCTCGCGGTTGGTGGCGAAATCGTCGAAGTCGCGGGCAAGCTCGCCTAAGCCCTGGGGCCATTCGAGCCGCTCACCGCTGACGTAGTCGTGCAGGGCGTATTCCGCTTCGCTGATGTCATTCTTCGCGCTCATAGCGCTCCTTCGTCTCAAAAAGATTTACCACAGAGACACAGAGGGCACGGAGGAAGCCCTCTTCATACGTCATGCCCGCGCAGGCGGGCATCCAGTCCTTGTTTGCCAATCTGGATCCCCGCCTTCGCGGGGATGACATGAATACTATTCTTCCCTCCGTGATCTCTGTGGCTCTGTGGTGAAATTCTTCAATTGTTCCCGGAGCGCCCGTCTTCCCCGGATCAAGTCCGCTTTCAGTTTCGCCAACGTAATCCCCAATGCCGTGGCAGCCTCCTGTGTCTTCATGCGGTCGCGGTCGACGGCGAGGACGGCTGCCCGTTGGCCGGGGTTGAGCCGCTTGAGCGCCCGAAACAATGTCTCGTTTTCCGGTTCGGGTGATTGCGTTGACTCATCCGTCGCTACAGCAGTCTCGACGACCGTTTCCAGCGTCTTCTCCCGCGCGCGGCGGCGCAGCACGTCGAGCGCATGGTTGATCGCCACGCGCTTGAGCCACGCTACGACGTTGCCGTGATCCACGGGCGGCGTGGAGATGAGGCGCACGAAGGCTTCCTGCGCGCCGTCCTCGGAGGCAGCGCGGTCGAGCGTGAGGCGATAGACCGCCTCGAACACAGCGGTCGCGTGCTCGGAGAAGAGCTTCTCGGCGTCGATCTGCCCCATATGCCTTTCAAGAATTCACCGCAAAGGCGCAAAGAACGCGAAGGAAGAGGTATGAATTTCAAAACCATCATAATCTCAGAACAGCCGCATATTCTTTCTTACTTTGCGTCCTCCGCGTCTTTGCGGTGAAAAATCTTCGTATTTCCCCGCTGCCGCCATTAAACGGGGAAGCCCCCGTCAAAGGATGCAAAAATCCGGCGGGCTCTTGCGCAGATCACATAGCCGTCATGCCGACGCAAGTCGGCATCCAGTACGAACCAAGCGCCCTTGCTCAGGCCCTGGATACCGGCTTTCGCCGGTATGACGCCGGGAAACGCTCTTTGATTTGAATAGGATCCCGACATACGCTGCCCCCATGGTTCAGGGACGGCGACCCATCTATTCGCGCGTGTTGGTGACGTTGACGCTGCTCGCCACGGGGATCTCTGCTTATCAACCCGCCGATTGGTTGACGTGGTTCCTTGAAACCTTCCCGGTACTCATTGGCCTGCCGATACTGTTGCTCACGGCCAAGCGCTTTCCGCTCACGCCGCTGGTGTATACGTTGCTCTTCCTGCATGGGCTGATCCTGCTTGTGGGCGCGCATTCGACGTATGCCGAAGCGCCCATCGGCTATTGGTTGAAAGACCTGCTCGGCTTCGAGCGCAACCCGTGGGATCGCGTCGGGCATATCGCGCAGGGCTTTGTGCCTGCCATGGTGACGCGCGAGGTCTTGCTGCGCACGACGCCTCTTCGTCGCGGCGGCTGGCTCTTCTTCATCGTGGTGTGCATCTGCCTCGCCATCAGCGCGTTCTATGAGCTGATCGAATGGTGGTCGGCGCTGGCGTTTGGCGGCGGCGCGGACGCCTTCCTTGGCACGCAGGGCGATGTGTGGGACACGCAGTGGGACATGTTCCTTGCGCTGTGCGGCGCGACCTCAGCGCAGGTATTGCTTGGGCGGCTCCATGACCGGCAGATGACCAAGCTTCAGTTCACCATTCAGGCGTAACTGTCCAATGTGCTAAAATACCACCATGGGGATGGCGGCCAAAGAATACATCGAGAAGTACAAGCCAAGACGGCTGCTGAGTTGGACGTGGTTCGTATTGCTGGTTGTCGCGCCATTAGCTCATTGGGGCGTAGTAGAGTTGGTGTACGGCAGCGTGATACAACAACACAACACCATTCTCAACCTTGCCATCATTCTGCTCATGTCCGTCGCCTTGGTCATCAATCATGCGCGGAAGAGGAACGGCGAAACGGTGATCGCGGTAGGAGCGATCATGGCGATCCTTGCTACGTTGAGCATTGGAGTGCTCGATGGCGGCAGAGGGTACTTTCAGATGCGTTCCATGAGCATTGTGGCCGCATTGATTGTTATCATTATCGAATATGCGCTCTGGAAAGATCCGAAGTGGAAAATCGTCTTGGTCAAGCCGGGAGACGAAGAGAAGATGGATTCCCGCCTGCGCGGGAATGACGAGCAAGATGTCATCTCCGCAGTGTCTTCACCGCCGATGAAATCTTTTCGATTGTATCCGTGATCTCCTGCTCGGTCGTGTAACGCGAGAGGGAAAAGCGAAGCGCGCCGCGGGCTTGGGACTCGGGAAGCTTCATGGCGCGCAGGACGTGGCTTGGCTCCAAACTTCCCGTGGTGCAGGCCGATCCCGCGCTGGCGCAGATGCCCATGGAGTCGAGCAGCATCAAGAGTTCCTCGGCCTCGATGCCGACGAAGCTGATATTCGTCGTGTTCGGCACGCGATTGTCCGTGTCGCCGTTGAGCTTGGTATTGGGCAGCGCCAGCAGCGCCTGCTCGAGCTTGTCCCGTAGCCGCGCTTCGTGCTTGGTGTCCGTGGCAAGCTGACGTGAGGCAAGCTCTGCGGCTGCGCCCATGGCGACGATGCCCGCGACGTTCTCGGTACCCGCGCGTCTGCCGCGCTCCTGATGGCCGCCAAGAAGAAGCGGGCGAAACTCGGTGCCGCGCCTCACATAGAGCGCGCCGGTACCTTTCAACCCATGGAACTTGTGGGCGGCGAAGGACGCAAAGGTGACGCCCGGCATGGCGTGGAGATTGACGGACAGTTTGCCCGGCGCCTGCACGGCGTCGATGTGAAGGACTGCGCCATGCTGTTTGGCGATGTCCGCGATTTCCGCCACGGGATAGATGTTGCCGATTTCGTTGTTGGCCCACATGACGCTGACGAGCGCCGTGCGATCATCGATGGCGGCGCGCGCGAGGTTAAGATCAATGCGCCCGTGAGCATCGACGCCAAGCGTTATCAGCTCGTAACCGTGCTCGGCGAACCATTGGCAGACGCCCAGCGTACATGGATGCTCGACAGCGGTGGTGACGATGCGCCTGCGTTCCTTGGGCGTGTGTTCCAATGCCGAGGTGATGGCGGTGACGATGGATTCGCTGCCGCCTCCGGTGAAGACGATCTCCACGGGGTCGCATCCCCAAGCTTGAGCGCACTGTTCACGGGCGCGCTCGACGGCGTTGCGCGCTTCGCGGGCTGGCGCGTAACCGGCGCTCGGATTGGCGAACTGCTCGCGCAGGTAAGGCTCGGCAGCAGCTAACGCCTCGGGCGCTGGCTGGGTCGTGGCGTTATTATCGAGGTAAATTGGCATGGGAAGAGTTTAACCCCGGATAAGGGGAGATAAACACAGAGTGCGCGAATATTATGGAAGACGCGACATTGAGTGGATTGAACATGAGGCCATGTGGCGGGATTTTCTGCCCTTGCGCTTTCCCTAACACGTCTCAGAATGAAGCATGTAACGCGGTTTGACCTGTTCCCGGCGAACGCCTATGGCCACCGAATCCATCGACCGGAAATGCATGATCGCCGTGCGCCGCGGCGACTTCGAGGCATTCGAGCAGCTCTACCATCACTATTACCGCCGCCTTTACAGCTTCTTCTACCGTTTGTGCTGGGACGCGGAGCACGCGGAAGACCTGCTGCAGGAAACTTTCATCCGTCTCTGGAAGGGAGCGCGGCACTTCGACACGAAATCCTCGCTCGCGCCTTACCTTTACCGTATTGGCAAGAATGCCTGGATCGACTTCGAGCGCAGGCGCGGGAACCGCAAGACCTGGGATGCGGGTGGTGCCGTCGAGGGCAAGAGCGGGACCGAGGTGCTGCACGAGGCGCTCTCCATCAACGATCCGGCCACAACGATGAAACTCGACAAGCGCGGGCCGGGGCTGCTCGGCGACGCGCAGGAAGCGGTGGCAGCCGCCGAGAGCGAGCGGCCCGAGGAGAAGGCCAAGCTGCGCGAGATCGAGCAGGACGTGCGCGCGGCGTTATGGGCGCTGGACCCGGACAAGCGTCTTGTGGTGGTGTTGTGTTTTTATCAAGGGCTGAAACTGCAGGAGATCGCGGACATCCTCGAACTTCCCCTCGGCACGGTGAAGTCGCGGCTCTTCCACGCGGAGCGCAAGCTGCGCGAATCTCTGCAACATCTGGTGAGCGAGAAATGACGGATAACGACACGTCAAAGGGCGAGAACGAAGATCACCGGACCCGCAAGGTCTCGGAGGCGGGCGACGCCGTCGTCAGCGACGCGGAGCTTTCGCCGCTCTTGATGGTGCTCGGCGAGCTTGGCGAGAAGGAGCGCGAAGAGCTCGTGCGCCGCGCGGATGGCGACCCGGCGCTCGCGGCCGAACTACGCAAGCTTTCGGAACACCTCAAGGCCCATCAGGGCGTGCGCAAGATCGCGCCCAAACGCGGCAGCTTCTCGCGCCTCGCCGAGCGCATGAAGCGCGAAAAGCACCTCGACGCCGTTACGCCGGGCGTGCATTCCATGTGGCGCAGGGCTTTCGTGCTCGGGATCATGGCGCTGATCGCGTGCGGGATACTGCTCTTCACCTTCCTGCGCGAAGCGCCCGTGGGCGAAACCAACGCCACCGCGATTCTGCACCAGTTCGGCGAGAAAGGCGCGCGCGGCAAGAGTTCTCCGATCGAACTCAACAAACGTGACGCCGCCGGCGAGTGGGGCGCGGAGATCAACCTCGCCACGGGCCAGCGCAGCGTGACCACGAGCGTCAAACTCGCGCGCCACTCCGAGTTCGAACTGCTCGACAACAATCACCTTCGCCTTTACTCCGGCTGGGCCAACGCGGTGCAGGTTGAGAAAGAGGCGCTCTACCCCGACGGCTTCATCATCGAAACGCCCAATGCCCGATTCGTCTCCCATGGCGGCTCGTACTCGATCAAGATTGAGGGCGAGGTGAGCTACCTGTGCGTGGCGCGGGGCAAGGTCGAGGCGAGGCCGCTGCTCGGCGACACGCGCGGGCGCATCATCACCGAAGGCCAATGTTCGAGCGTCGTGCAAAGCCAGATGGCTGCCGACCCCACCGGCATGATCGCTATGCAGGTCGAACCTTACGGCGGCGACCGGCGCGCGCTGATCACCATCACCAACCGCTCGCGTCACCGGCTGCGGGTCGTGCCCGCGACCGACGCGACAAGCTTCCATTATCTCTTGAGCGTGAGCGCCGATACCGAGCCCGGATCGGGCGTCCCAGGCATCGCCGAAGATTTCGCCGTGTTTCCGATCGAAGTTCCGGGATCGGGCATGGCATCGAAGGGCTGGGTGACGCTCGAGCCCGAAGGCGCGCTCGGTAGCAACCAGTACAAATTCGTCGCCGATCTGAAAGCCGCGCTGCCCGGCATCCGCGAGACCGACCTCACTATCGCGGCGCGTTACAACGGCCCGGTGGACAGCGATGACTTCGGTGAGTTGAAGGACCTGCCCTGGATCTCACCCTACGCGCGCTTCGACCTGAAGACCACGCGTACCCCGGAAAAGCCGGAATGACGTTAAAGTGCGGAGTGCGGAGTGCGGAGTGCGGAGTCGAAAAGCTCCGTCAGTTCGCGCGCGACGTACTCCGGGTTATCAGCGCTGCAGATGGCCGAGCTCACGGCGATGCGCGCAACACCTTTGTCCTTGAGTACACGCGCGTTCTCGACTGTGATGCCGCCGACACAAAAGACCTGCTTGTTGGCAAGCTTCGTCGCGACGGCGCCGAAGTCCGGGCCGCCGAGATGCTGAACCTGCTTCGTCGTGCTCGCGAACATCGCGCCCGCGCCGAGGTAGTCGGCGCCTGACGCGCTCCGCACTTCATCGATCGAATGCGTGCTAGCCCCAATCAGTAACATCGGGCCAAGCAAGGCGCGCGCCTTGTCGATTGGCATGTCGCTTCGCCCAAGATGAACGCCGTGCGCGCCGGCCGCGAGCGCGAAGTCCGGGCGGTCATTGACGATCACCAACGCATCCGGCAACTCCAGCAGTGTCCGTGCGATCGACTCCACCCGCTTGAATGTCTCGCCGTCGTTCGACCCTTTCTCGCGCACCTGGAAACAACGCACACCACCGGTGTAGGCAGCCTTGGCTACATCTTCCGGTCTTTGGCGGCAAACATCGCCCGTGATCACCAGCATGACGCGCGATGCGTTGAGTCGCGCTCGCAGTTCCCGCGCGACGAGAGCTTGTTCGAGCGTGTAACTTCCATAGCGCAGTTCCTTGAACACGAGAGCCGCGGGCGCGCTAACAAGCTTCGCCGTTTCCTCGAGCACGCGCAGTCCTTCTTGCACGCGCCTGATGTTGGCGCGAAGGATATCGAGCGCGCCGGCGCGGGACTCCTCACGCTCGTTGGAGAGCGCCGTCCCGGCGTCACCAGCAGTGTCGCGCCCCGCGAGCATGGCGAGGCCCGGCAGGTGTTTGGCTTCAATATCCGCGAGGCGCGCGCGAAGATTCTTGCAACGTCCGGACAAATCGCCGTCGTCGAGCGAGAAGCGCGCGCAATCTTCGAGTACGCGCAGCCCCTCCCGCACCCGGTTGAGGTTGGCGTCTAATGTCCGGTATACGCTCATGGCCGCGAGCATAGCTTGGATTTGAGAATTCTCCCGCATGCCGTTCATGGCGCGGCGCACAAGCGGAATCTAACATCCCGCCATGGCCATGATCGTCGTTGAGGGCGTGACCAAGGTGTTCCGCGATTTCATCGCTGTGGATGGCATCTCCTTCATCGTGGAGGAAGGCTCGGTCTTCGGCTTCATCGGCCCCAACGGCGCAGGCAAGACGACGACACTCAGCATGATCGCAACGCTGCTCGAGCCCGACGCGGGCGAGATCACCGTCGGCGGATTCAACACCATCGACTATCCGCAGGCCGTGCGCAGCCTGATCGGCTACATGCCCGATCACGTCGGCATGTACGACGGCGTGCGCATCTGGGAATACCTCGATTTCTTCGCTGCAGCCTATCGCATCGACGGACCCGCGAGGAAACGCGTCATTGAGGACACGCTCGAACTCACGGATCTCGCCGGCGTGCGCGACAAGCTGATCTCCACGCTCTCCAAGGGCATGCGCCAGCGCCTCGTGCTCGCGAAAACCCTGCTGCACGATCCGAAGGTGCTCCTGCTCGACGAGCCGGCCGCCGGGCTTGACCCTCGGGCGCGCATCGAGCTGCGCGTCTTGCTCAAGGAATTGCAGAAGATGGGCAAGACGATTGTGATATCGAGCCATATTCTGACCGAACTTTCGGATATGTGCGACTCCGTCGGCATTGTCGAGGGCGGCCGCATGGTCACATCGGGCAGCGTGGACAGCATCCTCGCAAGGCGCGACCCCATGCAGCGGCTGAAAATCCGCGTGCTTGACGACGCGGAACGCGCAGCCAATACCCTCCGCTCGATCGAGCGCGTGAGCGAGGTCGAGCGCGACAACGGCTACGTCACCTTCAGCTACAGCGGCGCCGAGAGCGGCATCCCCGCGCTACTCAAAGGACTGCTCGAACAAGATGTGAACATCGTGAGCGTCGAACATGCCAGCCGCAACCTTGAGGATGTATTCATGTCCGTGACACGCGGCGAGATCCGGTGAGGCAGCGCTCAAGACATTCTTTATCCAAACAGCTCACGGATCTTCGGATCGCGCCGGAACGACTCAATCGAGAGCGGCTTGCGATCGTTCGTGATGCCAGCTTTCTCGCAACCCATCCGGAACAAGAACTCGATCTGGTCCGCGATGGCGCCCGCGCCTCGCATACGCGAATCGGGCGCGCCGGTATTAGGCGTACCCTGATGCACAGCGTACACCCGATCCATGATCTTCTTCTTCCGTTCAGGAAAATACTCGTCGAGCCATTGCTCGAAGAGCGCGCCGACGCCATAGGGTAGCCGGAGCACCGTGTAGGTCGCAAAACGCGCGCCAGCCTCACCGGCGGCTTTGAGAATCGCAGGCAGTTCGTCGTCGGTAAGACCCGGAATCACCGGCCCAACCATCACACCCGCGGGAATACCGGCAGCATTCAATTTTGCTATGGCATCGAGACGCTTGGTTGGGCAGGACGTGCGCGGCTCCATCACACGCCAGAGGGATTCGTCGAGGCTGGTGACACTCACGAGCACACTTACCGCTTGATGCCGCGCAAGCTCCGCGAGCACGTCGATGTCGCGGACGATCAACCCATTCTTGGTGATCATGCCGACGGGGTTGCGGTGGGCCGCGAGCACTTCGAGACAGCCGCGCGTGATCTTGAGCCGCCGTTCCACTGGTTGATAGATGTCGGTGACGCCGCTCATGGCGATGATCTGCGGCTGCCAAGTGCGCGAGGAAAGCTCCTTGCTCAAGAGTTTGGGCGCGTCTTCTTTAACGATGATCTTGCTTTCGAAGTCGAGACCCGCCGAGAAGCCGAGATATTCGTGGTACGTGCGGGCGTAACAATAGATACAGCCATGCTCGCAGCCCCGGTATGGATTGATGCTGGCGCGGAAGGGAATATCCGGCGCGTCGTTGTAGCTGATGATGGTTTTGGTGGTGTCGCGCAGGTATTGGGTCTTCGGGGCAGGCATCAGGTCCTGCCATCCGTCGTCAAGCGCCTCCCAGTCCATTTCCAAAGCGATCGTCTCGAAACGGTTGCGGGGATTGCTCCCCGCACCCCGTCCCTCGGGATACGAACGCGATACGGCTGGACCGGCTCCACCCACAAATGATGATTATATATTCAGTATTCATCAATACAAGATAAATGCCGGGAAATGGGTGTTGACCACTTTCGGGGAGCATGCCCCATGCACCGGCCCGCAAAGCGGGCCAGAGGGCATAACCCACGGCTTCAAGCCGTGGGAACAGGCGGCATCCAACTCCCCCGCGCCCCTTGCGGGGCGCGCATTCCTTGTTGCACGGGATTCCCACGGCTTAAAGCCGTGGGCCATACTCTTTGGCCGCTTCGCGGCCTACTCGATACTACCGTGCAAAGGGCGTCCCCCTGAAGTGGTTAATACCCATTTGTCGGGAAAGCTTCGCGTTGTGCCGTTAAATGGAAAGCGCCCCGAGGCAGCAACGCAATGTCGCGTGCCACGAGGCGCTCAAGTCAGGAAAAACTAGCACTGACCCAAACGGCAAGGCCTGAATCCGGCGCCGCCGATGATCGTCGTCATTGATTTCACGTTGAGCTTCTTCATTCCTGTACCCTTCCTCTTGGAATACCCCGAATATCAACAACCGCTTCTCTGGAGGAACGCCCTCCATCGCGGGTCGATCGCGTTCTAGCGATGGATGTATCTCGCGCCGTTCTGGGCCGCGAGTTCCTGCATGAATTCGCCGGCGTTCACGTGTGTTCCGACATGGATGCACACGAACTCGCAGCCATTCTCGGCCATCGGCGCGAACCATACGGGAAAGTCCGCCAACACGGCTTCCTTGTGGGTCGTCCGGCCGCTGTTGGCCCACGTCCCGTTGTGTACCGGCTGAGGACAGCCATCGGTCATAAGAATGAATTTCTGGATGTCAGAGCCATAGTCCCGTGTGGCGACTTGAAGCGCTGGCCAGGTTGGAGTTCCCTCATCAAGCGTCAGTGTCTGGATGAACTGAATCGCCTCCTCGCGGGCGCTATCGGTCATGGGGACGAGCTCGCCTTTCCACTTCATGCCGTTGGCGCAAGCGCCGCTGGTGTACCCCGAGGCGAACGCGTAGCCGCTCATGATCACGAAATCGAGGCTGGTGGTTTCATCAAGTTTGCGCACGGTATCCATCGCTTCGAACTTCACACAGTCGAGACGGGACAGGTTGCTGACAACATTTCCGTCAAGGTCCTCGCCGCTTCCAACATCCGTGAAGTGCATGGAGTTCGACATGTCGAGGATCACGATCACACGGCCATGCAATTCCTCGCCGAAGAACGCGCCATCGTTGTCGCCATTGTCCACCGGTTCCTCCGGTTCGACTGGCGGCTGGCTGTCCTCTGTCGGCGGCGCTGGCGGAATCGGATCGGTAGGGTCGGGAGACGCAGCCGGAACGCGCAGCAGCAATCGGCCGCTCGGCGCATCGGCGCCACCAGAGTCAGCATTGCGGAAAAGTTCAGGCGCGCTCTTGGGCGTTTCCGCGAATGAGTTCGCGCCGGCGACGAAGCACATCACCGATGCAGCCGTCAGGATAAAGATCGCGATCGTTTTCATGTCTGGTCCCCACTGCCTTTATCGAGGCGCTCGTGCCTCGTACGCATATATAGAACCATATTTGAAATCTCTTTTCCTACAAGCCGAACAACTATTGCTTCATTATTGAAGCAGCCAACTAGCGTGCTTCGTTGGTTGCGTTAGGGCGCTTCAATGGTTGATTCGCATGTAGCGTCACGCGCCCTCACGTGACGGACTTATCAAGCAACAAGACGCCCCGCGAGGGCGCATGGCGCTACAAAAGCTGTGTCCGTAACAATCAAAAATATGATCGGTTATGGCGACTCTACCGGATGGGATTGGCGGTTCGGTTACTTGCGCGAAGCGATACAAAGGCAACCAAACCGAGGCCAAAAACGAGCAGGAACAAACGCCCGCTCTTGCCAGTCGACAACGAACACCCTGCTGCCGCTCCGCCGACCAGCGCCGCGCGCGTCGAGGCCGACTGGATATCCTGCCCATCATCTGTAACGACTTCACTGGCGCTCGCCACCTGCATTACGATGGTGGTGGTGGCCGTTTCTACGGAGCCTGTATCGATGACAACGATCTGAACCGGATATTCTCCACGGCTCTCTTCGCCGAGTACACCGGATATCCAACAAAAATCGCCATCAGTCGAAGCCTCAAGCCCGGCGGGTAGCCCGGATATTTCGTAAGTGTAGTTGCCGCTGCCACCGAACGCGCGTATTCGAGTGCGCGCATAAGCCCGGCCCTCAGTTCCAGGCGGAAGAAAGATCGTCGCGATCGTCAGCGGTATGTCGCTTGCCGGCTCGACCACCACGATCGGAATGGTCACGCTCAGACCATGGGAACCAAAAGCGTCGCTTTCCGTAAGCGTAAGCGCGCAGGAGTAACTCCCCGCCGTGTTCGCTCGGGGCGCGGCCATGATGCGCCCATTGGAACCGGAAGGAATCAGCACCAACCCGCCGGGAAGATTCTCGATAGACCATTCGAGCAGACCGGTATTTCCTGAGAAAGCGACAAAATCGGCGAGCGCGATGTCGACGCTTTCGCCTTCCACCAGCGGCGGAAAGGCTGCGGTCTGTGTGAGTGTCAGCTCCGGTCCCGAAACGTCCAACACGAGTTGGAGGTTATCGAGCACGACAGGCTCCGTAAAAGTATCCGATATGTCGAAGGCTACAATCCATGGCGAGCGTTCAGCGGCGCCGCAAAACGGGACGCCGGAGAGAACTCCGTCCGCGCTCAAAGTCATGCCGTCTGGAAGGCCGGAGATATCGCTGAATACGTATGGCGCAGCACCGCCACTGACCTCAATCTGGATGGCTGGATATTCCTGGCTTTCTGTCGCGGGATCCAGCGAAAGAGTCTCAAGAATCAAGACTCGTTCTCCCACCTCGATCTCGATGGAGAATTCCCGGTCTATGGAAAATCCGGGTCTCGGCACATTCAGAAACACTTGTGCGATTTCTACCAAGACGGTGTAAGGAGCAACGCGGCCGGAATTGGCCGCGGGCGTGCCCGCGAGAACGCCTTGATCGCTGAGGTTCAACCCCGGCGGCAGGCCAACGGTCGACGCCACGAAGATGCCTCCCGCGCCGCGAAGATCGGCGTCGATGCTCACAAGGCCGTCAGGATTATATGCGATTCCCTCCGTCGCTGGCGCGAATGACGTCGTGAGAATATCCACATCGGCATAAATCCGCAGATTGTAGGTGAACGAGAACGGAACGCCCGCGAAGTCGCTGCCGGAAAGCGTCAAGTGGTAAAGCGTCGAAGTCGCGCCGGTTCCGTAAGGATCGCCCATGGTGTCATTTGGGGCGCCTTCGAGTTTCCACCGGTCTTTGTGGAGAGCGTTGTTTTGTTCGATCGCGAAACCTGGAACGCCCCCATAGGCCTCATCGTTGCCGCTCGGCGTAGAGGTCCCATCGACGACCAGGCTCATCGTGATGCTGTGCGCGCGATTGGTTTGCGTGGGATCGTCGATTTCAATGTACACCTGCTGAGGAAGAGCAAAGCTGGTCAACGCGAAGGAAACATTTTCCACCGACCACAACGTCGTGGTGGTTGGCGGCGTTATGGTTACAGCCGCTTGAAGCCCCGGAAGAAATGCCGCAACCAAAACAAGAAGCGCCAAACCCTTGAACGTCGCCAATTGCATTTGATCTCTCCTGCCATGCGGTTTGACCAAGGCGGACAGCCACATGGTCCCATAATTGACGCGATTTTTCTTATCGCTGACGCACAATACGCTTCATTATTGAAGCATGGCTTGGTAGCGTGGCCCTTGGAGGTTGGCCCATGGCCAGGAATGAAGCGGCTGAATCAGCAGCGAACGACCAAAGCGAGCAAGCGAAAGAGGACGCTTTCGTCGAGCGTCTTACCTTCCTCGCCAAGCAGCACACCATGCGTGGCCTTGCCCGCCGCGTCGATGTGCCGAACCCCACAGTCAGCCGCTATATAAGGAAGGGATTGCCTGCCGCATCGTTTTGCCGCCGCCTGGTAGAGCGGGTCGGCGTCAACCCGTCATGGCTGCTCACGGGCGAGGGGAGCCCGATGATCACGGACGCTGTCGCCGTCGGACAAGCCAGCGCTACGGACCTGCTCGAGTTAGTGCAAGCCATGGGCGCCGTGACGAAGATGCGTCTTGGCGCGCTCGCAGGGAATCAAAGCGCCAAAGTGTTGCGCGAGTTGAACGACGCCATGGTGCGCTACGAGGAACTGCGCGCCAAGCTCAACGAGCAAAGCCGCGAGACCTTCAGCCAGATCGTCAAGAGCCTCGACGCCGCGCTCGGAACAGAAAAGGACACAACTCGGGCAGAGTCGCTGATCAAGGCCGGCGAGCAGATATCACGTCTGTGCGACGACCCTGAACTCGAACGCGAGTTCACCAAACGCCGATCCTTCCACGCGTGGCTTCGTGGTGACGCATCGGAAAGTTCGCGCCTCGCGCGCGAGGTATTCTTACAGGACCTCATGCGGCGCGACGAACTCGACGCTGCGGGGCTTCAAAGTGCGTGGGAACTCGCCGGCTCGCTCCGCATGCAACTGAGACTGCGCGATGCGCGGCGCATCGCCGAAACGGCGTTGCTCTTCGCGGGCGACGACACCCATGACAGTCAAGGCTACAACGTCGTGCTTGAGGCGGCCGCCATGACCGACATCGATCTTGGCGACCTGCGCCGTGGACAGGAACGCCTCGCTGAAATCGTTCCACGCATGCCGAACAAATGGTGCGAACGTTCCACGCGGCCCATGCTCGGCGTCGCGCATTTCCTTGGCGGCGGCGTGAGCTACGAGGCGGCGCGGGGCTACAGCGAGACGCCGATGCCGTACTTCCTCGCGTTCATGGCGCTCTGGACGGAAGAAGAAAAGCACCTCGAAGATGTCCAGCGTCACGCCTACCACGCCAAAACCGCCCACGATCCACGCGTCATCGTCACCGACGCCTTTGTCAAACACCTGTTAATGGCCAAGCGCGGGAAATCGTCCGGCGCGGTGATGGCGTCGCTGCACGATTCGCTTGCGAAGCTTCCCGCTGAAGTGTCCATGGCTGACTTCAAAGCATATGTCGTTCCGGTGATTGAAACGCAGATTGCGATAGCCGCGGGCGATACCAAGCATGCGCTATCAAGCTTCGAGAAGTCGGATAGCCTTTCACAAGCCTCTCCGAGTAAGTCGCTCTTCGTGATGTTCGCTGGCATTCATCATCGCAACGCATTGCGCCTGTCGGCGGACAGCGCGGGAAAGAAACTAGACGCCGCCCGCGCGCGGGCCTTGGACTTCTTCAAGCGTTACATCGATGCCGGGTATTGGGTCTTTTGCGCGGCCCTGCCCTAGATCGTTACTCTGGACTCATTACAGCGACTTGCTTTGTGTCGCGCGCCTGAGAACGGGCGGTGCAGCGCCCCCGGTCGTCCTGCGCGGGGACGACAGACGTAAGCGCTTCTTTCTCTTGACCCCGGACGCCGCACTCCGGACTCTTCACAGTATCTGCTCCGGCAGCCAGGCGCCGCTGACGTCGAGTTGCGCGCCGTTCACATACGCCGATTCCGGCCTGATGAAGAAATCGAGCGCGTTGGTCAGATCGGCGAAAACGCCGATGCGCCCGGCAGGAATGCTCGCGGGTTTGCGCACGGAATTCTCCATCACGCCGACGCCGATGCAGTTCACCGTGACACCCTGCCGCGCGACGCTCGCAGCGAGGTTGCGCGTCAAGATATGCACGCCGGTCTTGGCGATGTGATAGGGAACGGTCTTGCGGTTATAGAAAGCCTGCTGGCCGCCGGCGTAGCCGATGTTCACCACGCGGCCGTAGTTGCGCTTCACCATATGCGGGATCAGCGCGCGGCACATAAAGAACGTCGTGTAAAGATTCGACTCGATCTGGTCGCGCCATTCGTCCACGGACATGTCGAGTATGTCTTTGCGCAGATAGTTGCCGACGTTGTTGATCAGTAAGTCAACATTGCCGAGCTTCTTCAGCGCCTCCTTCGCCACGCGTTCGGCGTCCTTGAGCTTGGTGAGGTCGCCGCGAACCAACGCCGAACTGGGCGCATGCTTCTTGCAATCTTTAAGAATCGCCTGCGCGGCCTTGGTCGAGCCGCGATAGTGAATGGCGACGGCAATGCCCTGCGACGCCAGATGGCGCGCGAATGCTGCGCCGATGCCACGGGCAGCGCCGGTGATGAGGGCAGTTTTCGGATAGCGGGGTTTGGACGCCATGAATTTCGGTTATACTCCTCCCGCCATGAAACTGTACACCAAAGGCGGCGACAAGGGCGAGACCGGACTTTTCGGCGGGGCGCGCGTATCGAAGGCGGACCTTCGCGTGCGGGCCTATGGCGAGGTGGACGAATTGAATTCTGTGCTTGGCCTCGTGCGCGCCAAAAGCGAATGGAAGGAACTGAACGCCGAGCTTGAGCGCATCCAGTCGGAACTTTTCAATGTCGGGGCATTACTGGCATCCACGCCGGAAGGGGTTGCCAAACTCAAAATGCCGCGCGTGGGCGAAAAGGAAGCCGCCCGATTGGAGAAGGAAATCGACCGTTCATCGGCGGCTGTACCCGCGCTAAGCAACTTCGTATTGCCTGGCGGGGCGGAACTGGCGGCGTGGCTGCACTTCGCGCGTTGCGTATGCCGCAGGGCCGAGCGCGAGGTCGTGGCGCTTGGCGAACATAGCCCGGTGGATGCCGGCGCGATCATCTATCTCAACCGGCTGTCGGATTTGCTCTTCGCCTGGGCGCGCGAGGCCAACGTGCGGGCCAGCGTTTCGGAAATCCTCTGGAAGGGGACATGAGAGGTATGCGTTAATGTGTAGCGCCATGCGCCCTCGCATGGCGACGTCACGCGAGGGCGCGTGACGCTACAAGAATCACGGGCGAAACCATGAACTCAACTCTTCAACTTTTCAACTATCTCGCGCCCGATGGCCGCAGGGGAGTGGGCATTGAATACGAAGGGGACAAACTCGACTTCTCGCGCGCATGGGCGACGTTCCACGCCCTTGAAAGCGGCGGGAGCGTGATGCCCCCCGGTTCCACGGACGAAATGCTTGGCAGGGGAAATTTCACCAAGGCGGCCATTTCGCGCGTGCTCGACCATGCGCGGACCTTGCAGCCCGAGGCGCTCGCATCGTTGAAGCTCAAGGGCGACTGGAAGTGGGCTGCGCCCGTGCTCAAACCGGGCAAGATCATCGCGCTTGTACAGAACTACCGCAAGCACGCCGAAGAGTTCGGCAACACGCCGCCGGAGAAGATCGTCTTCTTCGCCAAGTTTCCGTCAACGATGCTGCCACACATGGGCGAGATCGTGTTTCCTGGCTCGCTTAACAGCCGCGTGGATCACGAGGTCGAGCTTGGCGTGGTGATC
>JABWBM010000043.1 GCA_013360495.1 Planctomycetaceae bacterium | reverse complement strand
GCCGGAATGACGGCGAGTTGCAATTTCACGACTTTGCAGCAGTCCTGAATCGCGTCAACACCCCCGTTGCATCCTGTCTCTCATTTGATACCATCCGCCCATTGCTGGAAAAGTGATTCCGGTGGAACCGAACATTGTTCGATATTGGTGTTTCGACGCAGTTGCAAAGAAAGACGACAGGAGAGGTATGCCGAAGGTGAAGTCTCGCGGAAATGAAAGCGCCGAAGCGTTGCTTCGCCGTTTCAAGAAGATTTGCGAAAAAGACGGTTTGATCCGCGACATGAAGAAGCATGCCTTTTACGAAAAGCCCTCCGTTATCGGCGCGCGCAAACGCCGCCAGGCCTTGAAGCGCAAGCATCAGGCCCAGAAGGAAAAGTTCCAGCTTTGGTAGCAGACCGCGTTGCGGTTGCTACGCAATGTCATTCCCGCGACACGAGGCAAGCGCGAAGCGCGTTACGCCGAGTGCTCGGGAATCCAGTTCCGATCAAACGATCCGCTTCTTTCTGGATGCCCGCCTGCGCGGGCATGACGGTGGCCGTTTGTTCTTCCATGACGTAATGTACGCTGATGGAACCGGCGGTATCCTACTCCAGCGTATCAAAGGTCTACCGCGACTTCTTTTTGCGCGCGCGGGTGCGCACCCTTGACCGGTTCGATCTCACAATCGCTCCCGGCGAAACCATCGGCCTGATCGGACCCAACGGTTCGGGAAAATCCACCGCCATCAACCTGCTCGTGGGCCTGCTCAAGCCCTCGTCCGGCACCGTTCGCTTGATGGGTCGCGACCCGCGTGAACCATCCTCGCGGCGCGAACTCGGCTATCTGCCGGAAGAAAACGCCAACTACCCCTTCCTCACAGCGCACGATGCCATGTGGCTCCACGCCCGCGTGGCGGGGCTAAGCCGGAACGAAGCCCGCGCGCGCTGCGACGAACTCTTGGAGCGTCTTGGTTTGGCGCACGCGCGCAAACGCCGCGCGGGAACATTCTCAAAGGGTATGGGCCGGCGCCTAGGCATCGCGCAGGCGCTCATCGCAAAACCCCGCGTGCTCGTGCTCGATGAGCCGACCACTGGCCTCGACCCCGTCGGCACACGCGACGTGCTCGAACTCTTCGCAAGCCTCAAACGCGATGGCGTCACCATGCTGGTGTCGAGCCACATCTTGTCAGAAATCGAAGGCGTGTGCGATCGTGTGGTGATGCTCGATCATGGCCGCATCCTGAAAACCGGCACGACGGCGGAGATGCTCACACTGCGCGACCAGCATCAGGTGCGCTTCGCGGGCGGCGGGCCGGATATGGCTAACGAACTGGAAGCGTGGCTTAAAGCGCGCGGGGCAGAAATCCTCTCCAGTGGCCACCCCACGCGCTCCCTCGCCGATGTGTACCGCGAACTCCTCGTTGATCACAAGCAGGGGGACAAGCAGTCGTGAACCTCCTGCGCCAGTGGCGCGCGCTCTTCGGCCTCGAGCTTCGGGCCTCTGCACTGCGCGTGGGCTATGTGTTGTTCGCGTTCGTCCTTACGCTTTCGCCATTCATGGCGTTTTTCATTGACGCAGATGAAGCCACGCGGCCATGGCTGATCCAGAACATCGCCGACGCTGCGACGGTGTATGGCATCCCCTTGCTGGCGTGCGTGCTCGGCACGGCCGTCTTTTCGTCGCGGGCGACGTCGACGGCAACGGCGGCCGGGCGATTGACATGGATGGCGGCGCGGCTTTTCGCAGTGCTTGCGATGCTGCTCGTGCCGGCAATGCTGTGCCAGAGTGCTGCATGGGCCGCCCGCGGGATCAGCGGGCAGAATGTCGCGTGGACGTTCGCAAACCCTTATGTAACGACCGGACATATCGAAGAACCGGAGGGCGCCCCGTATTGGCTCTTTAAGGAGCGGGCGCATGCGCTTGACCTGTCGTTCGAATTCAAGCGCAGCGATGCGATTGCCCGCAAAGGCAAGCTGACATTCATCCCCGGCCCCGGAAACTTCGCGCGCAAGGAAGGCGAGGAAGCGCTGATCGAGGTGTCGTATGCGTGGGGCAGCAAGGATCCGCACCGGGTGCTTCATGATCGTCCAGCATTCCGTCCGGTTGAAAATCTCGACGTTCTCTCCTTGCGTGCGGATTTTGTGATTCCTGCGCCGGAGTCGAAGGAGGCGCACGTCCTGTACATGCAAATCCGCCCGGGCCGCCACGATTCCAGCATCGGCATCAAACCCGGCGATATTGCCGTCGCGGATACGCCACAACCTGCGGTGTATAGCGGCTGGATCCTCACCCTTGGTGCGATCGTCGGGGCGTTCATGCTTGTTGCGGGCGCGATGCTGATGGCCGCGCGCTTTTCGTGGCTGACGGCTTTCGTCTTTGCGCTCACCCTCTTCGTCATCGGCGCGGTCAAGGACACGCTCCAGCTTCATGCGACGGGCGTGGGCAGTCTATCCGACCGCACCAGCGAAGTTGAGCGGGGCCGATCGGCGTATCAACAAGAGCGTGAACCGGTCGATTGGATCGGCTGGTACCCCGAGGTCACGCTTTCCGCCCAACGTGAGCGCCTTGAAGACGGCGAAGCCCTCGATCTGGCTGCCGTGATGCGAGATGTAGGCTGGGCGCCGCTCCTTGGCTTGGGATTCTTTATCTGCGCGTGGCTTTTGGTGCGTGGCCGTGATGAGCGCGCGCCGTGAAATGGCGCGTCAATTCCGCGAAACAACGTAACGCTTGGGCTTCGCTTAATCGTATCATAAAGACCGTCTCATGCGGGTTTTATGACCAAAGGGCTCGTCCAACTTTGTGCGTTAACGGCGCTCGCCTTCGCGGGCTGCTCGTCGGACGACCCCGCACCATTGCCAACGCCCGATAACGTCACCAACGTATCGAAATCGGCCGGCAAACCCCCACCATCGTCCCCGGTCGCCGCCATCCGTAGTTCCAGCGCCGGCGCGCGCGCGGACAGCCTCTTAAAGCCAACCCTGCTCGACATTCCCGCCGAGGCGAGCTTTCGCGTGGAGTTCGCGGCCTCGACGCCCGCCGGCGCTTTCGCCGCCGAGCTTTTCACGAACGACGGCCGGCGCGTAGCGCTCAGGGCGCCCATCGCGCAGAGTGCGCGTGAGTACGAGCTTCGCCCTGCGCGCCCGCTTGAGCGCGGCATGACCTATACCCTCATCATCCGTGAGCATACGTCGCGCGACGTTCTCGCTTCCATCGACGCGGCCGTGCATCCGGTCGGGGCAATTGCTGCGTTCGAGATGGACGTGAACTCCGACGGCATCGACGACCGGCTCGTGGTGTATAGCGACGGTAGGCTTGGCCTCGTCTTCAACACCGGGCAACAGGTCGAGGTCGTCTTGCCCGGCTTGGTCGACTTGCGCGGGGCAGCCGTCGCCGATTTCAACCGCGACGGCCGGATGGATGTCGCCGTGGCGGGCTACCTGAGCGAAGGCGGCGCCACCATCGGCGTGATGCTCAATACGGCGGTTGAGAGCGGCAAGAAGCCCGCGTTCTCCGTTCAACTCCGCTCGCATTCATTTTTGAGTATGCCCGTGGGCATCAGCGCCATGGATATCGGCCGCGACGGCGTGCCAGACCTCGTGGCGCTGACCTTCGCGGGCGATCTGCTTTTGATGCGCCAGCCCCTTGACGACAAGTCCGGCGTCGAGCGCATCAGTCTCGCGCCAACGATCGGACGTGGCATGGCCATCGACGTCATGGGGTCGAACCTGCTCGTCTCCGGCACGCTTGCCGGGCGGCAGCTCGACTTCGACCGCGCGGGACTCTTGCCGGACAACGAGCAACCTTTGCCCCTGCCCGATTCGGCCGGCGCTGTCCTGCGGGCGAATATTCTGCTTGGACGCACCAGTGTGGTGCTCGCGCAAAAGCGCGACGAGCTTTCGACCTGGGCCGTTACCGGCAAGGACAAGGCGTGGGCCGAGCAAGGTGTGCGCTGCGCGCGCTGCCGGGGAACGACGGCGGCTGCGCTGGTGGACGGCAGCAACGACGGCTACTTCGACATGATGGCGTCGCGCAGCATCGGCGATGACGTGGAGCTGTACCGCTTCAACCACGGCGCCGACGGGTTCAATGAGGAACGTGAGGCCGTGCGGCTCTCCTCTGCGCGCCGGGCGAACGCGATACGCTATGCGCCGGATGCTGGGTCGCTGCTAATAGCGACCGAATCCGGCTTGATCGAACTGAGCTTAAAGCCCGACGCCGATCCGGTGGTGTCGTTCGACAGCCGGGTGCAGTTCACGCCGCCACAGGTTGTGGGAACGTTGCCGGCCATGAGTCAGTTCGTCCTGGCCGACTTTGATGGCGACGGCGACTACGATGTTGGCGGTTTCAGCAAGGCGGACGGCAGTCTTGGTATCTGGTTTAACGACATTGAAGAAGGAAAAGGCCTTGTGCGTGGAAATCTTCCCGTCCCACAGAATGCCTTTACAAGGATGGTAGCGGTGGACGCCAACCGGGACGGTTTTGCTGACTTGCTCTTGATGCCTGCCGATCCGGAACGTCCAGGGTTATTGCTGCGTTCTCTTGGTGGAACTCCAACGCGGGGATTTGTTCAAGATGACGAATCGCGCTTCCTGTTCAGAACGCCCGCCAACGCCATCGGCTCGCCGGTGGTGGCCGATTTCAACGGCGACGGTTTCGAGGATCTGTTCTGGCCCACGGAGAAGAACGGCGCCATCAGCTTCGGCGACGAGGCGCGCTTCTTCGATGCAGCCGAGCTTGGCACGGCCCCGCTGGACAGCGATGGGGCATCCTTCCAGATGGATGGGCGCTTTTTGATCGCCGACATTTTCGAGGGCGGCCGGCCCGATGTGATCGCCACCGGCCATGCTGGCGGGCGTGTGCGCGTGGCTTACTATCGCAATCGTCTGAACTATGGCGAGGTGAGCGCGTCCTTCGAAGGGCAGGTGCTGCGCGGGAACTTCGCAGAGGTTAGCCACATGGTTGCCGGGCAGTTCGCGCCGGGAATTGAAGGTGTCGCCGCCATTACCAAAGAAGAAGAAGGTAGCGACGAATGGTCGCTGACCGTCTGGCCGGCCATCGACGCCGCGCCTATTACGGTCAAGACCTTCGGCATCGACCAGCCCCACAGCCTTAACGCCTTCGATGTGGATCGCGACGGCGACGCCGATATCGCGCTCGTGCCGTGGCAGGGGGCGGAGTCCATCATGCTGCTGATCAACGGCGGCGACGGCAAAGCCTTCTCCGACGAAACGATCGCGTCGCAGTCGCTCAGCGGCATGAACTTCGGCGGGCCGCTCGGCGAGGTGCGCTTCGTCGATCTCGACGGCGACGGCTTCCCCGACATTCTCGCGCAGGAAGCGGGCGACGAAGGCAACGTGACCCACTCGTCGTCAGGTTGAAGAGTGCGCCCCACACAACACAAAGGAAACGCTGGTGAATATCAACTTCATTGGTTTGTTCGTATTGCTTTTTTCGTTTTTTCCCCCGCTATACGGCGAGGATACCGACGTCATTCGCATGCAAAGCGGCTCATTATTGCGAGGGCGGCTGGCGGGCGCCGAGCAGGGGAAGCTCGCCTTTGACGATACCGCGCTTGGGCGCGTTCTGGTTCCCTTGGATACGATCAGGGAGATCACGCTGGCGAAGCCGTTGGAAATGTATTACCAGCAGACGCGCCGCGATAACATCAAAACAGGCTCGTTGACGAGCGTTAATGGTGTTCTCCATTGGGACGGACAGCCTTTCAATCTGGCGGGCTTCCATCGTTTCCAGCGCACACCTTTCAGTCTCTGGACGACGCACGGAAGGCTCGCATCAATATTCGCGTACACCGACGGGAATAGCGACACGCTCAACTATGGGCTGAGCGCGCGTTGGAGCGCTGAACATCCGATTCATTTTATCGGGATTGATGCGGCTTCGTTGTTCGGTGAGACCCGTCAGGTGCGGAGCGCCCAGCGCGCGACGTTTCAGAGCGAATACCGCTATATGCACTTCGATTGGGCCGGATTGCTCGCGCGCGAATCGATCCAGCATGACGACTTCAAGGATCTCCGCATCGGGACGCTGTCCTTTCTCGGCATTACGGTTCCACTGACGTGTGACGGCGGGGATTACGAATTGAGGAGCGAAGCCGGAGCGACGTACACCACGGATGAATACAAAACCGCGAAGGACGGTGAATTCGCCGGATTGGCAACGGGCTTGAGCGGCTTCTGGAAGGCCGGTTCCCGTTTACGCTTCGATGGTTCCGCCCGCGTCAACATGTCGCTCGATAATACCCGCGATTCGAGGGTGGAAAGCCGGTTCGGTATCGATATGGAAGTGATGACGGCAATTCATGTTCTTCTGCGGTTCGAGCACGACTACGACAACCTCCCCAATCCGGGCCAGTTGCGGGAGGACATACGCGTGAATATGGCCGCCAGTTGGGATTTCTGAGTTCACACCTTTGGAAATGGCATTACTTGCGCGTAAACAGGAAACGCAGGGCGTGCAATTCCTCGCCCTGAGGAAGCTCTGAGCGCAGTTCGCCCAAAAGGTCTACACCGCGGAAGGGGAGCCAGGCGCGCTCGCCGCTCTCGATCCTGAGCAACGACGAGAAGACACATACGGGCGAGGATTTCAGCGACGCTTCGCGCCGCGTCTGCACTTGTACGCGCAGCTCTACGCACGGGAAATGCGTCGCGATATCGCTTGGGTTGTCGATTGCGACCGCGACCACCAGCGTCCGCGCGTTCTGCGGGACGATCACATCGTGGCGGGCGCACTCGCCGATGCTCAAGAGCGCGCTCGCGAGCGGCGTATCCATCGCCTGTCCATCGACCATCACGCGGGCAGCCGCGAGCCGCGCAGACGCCGTGGCGCGGGGCGTGGCAAGCCTGCGGGCGATAGCGAGGCCGACTTCACTCCGGCAATGATAGAGGGTGTCGGTCAGCGCGCGCGCGCCGATGTGCGAGCGGAGTTCGTCGGCGATGAAGGCGAAGGCGGAGGCCATCTCGCGACCCTGATAGGCGGCGCGGCGGTTGAGAAAGAGTTTCCACGGAGCGTTCGGGTCGAAGACGGGCGTGGGCGATGAGACGATGTCGAAGTTCTGCTTGAGCTTGTTGAGCAAGTGCAAAACGAAGCGCTGCCGCTCGACGTTTTCGAACCGGCCGGAATCGGCGGTCGCGCGGCGGTACAGTTCTACCAGGCGTGGGGCGGTCTCTGTCTCGATGATGTCTATTCTCCCCGCTTGTTCGCGATCAGCCAGTTGTTGCGCGACATGGTGTATGGGTCGTCATGCAAGGCCTCGGTAAAGGCGAAGCCCATGGTTGTGTGGCTGATGATGCGGGTCAGCGTGACATCGCCGACGCGCCAGATGGTGTACAGTTCGTCAACCCCATCATGATCCTGGTCGTCGGCGAAGGCGCTCAGGAAGCGTCCGTCGGTGGCGCCGAAGAGATCGTGATAGAGCGTCTGGCGGCGCGTGGCCGTGTCGTCGCCGGTGATGGTGATAGCGACGCAGGACGGGCGCTTGCGAATCTCCGCGACGACGTTGCGGCCCGCCATGGCGTCGGCGGATTGCACGCTGATCCGTGCGATCAGCTCGCCCTCGTCGATCACGGGCTTCGCTGGTTCAGGAGCCTGCACGGGCGCTGGCGCCGGGAATGGAATCGTCAGCAGTTGGCCGGCCTTGAGCTGCGAGGGGTCGGAAATGCCGTTGGCAGCCGCAATCGCGTCCCAGCGTTTGGCGTCGCCATAGTAGTTCTCGGCGATGCGGTAAAGATTCTCGCCGGACTTGACCTGATGGGCGAGGAACGCGCCCTCGGTCTCCGCGACAGCAGGTTTATCGGCGGCGTAGGCGAGGCTCTCAAGTCCCGCTGAAACCAGCAGACCCGAACAGAGCAATACAACGAACGCTATCATCACATAGAAGATCTGACGGCCCATGGGTTCAACCTTTCGCACACTCTTTGCGACAGAAATCAACGTAACTCTTTATTTCAAAATGCGTTGCAGACGAAGGACTTCGTGAACGACGACGTCGGTAATGTCGTTGGTGTCGGCGCGGCGCATCCCATTGCCCGGGGTGTCGACATAGACCTCGGCAAAGCCGAAGCGAGCCTGAAGATTGAAGAAAGCCTGGTTGAAAATGGCGTTGGCCTGGGCGCGCAATGAGCGGCCAAGCAGGGAGCTTTCTGGTATCTGGTTGTCTACGATGGCGCGGAACGCGGTGATATGCTGGAAAACTTCATCGATGCGCACGGCGGCTGTGGCCTTGTGTGACACTTCGACGGCGCTTTCGACGGCGCAACCAGCCATGGCGTCAACACCGGCGCGAAGTTCTTCGCCGTCGGCGATTTCGACAACTTCGGCGGCCATGTTGGTGGGGATAGAGGCCTCGGTTTGCTGACCCCACGTTTGGGCCTTTGGCGCCTGACGAATGTCTTTGATTTCAGCCATGACGAACCTCCGGTCTGGATTATTATGAACTTATGCGACCAATGGAGCCGCGATGTCCATATCGTCAGTTGTTATTTATGCTTTACACTTAAAATGAAAAGTTATCCAAGGAAATTTCGGGCACGTGGGAGACGCACGTGCCGGATGGGTCGAAAGCGTTCTGCCTGTGAGCCGGGATTCCAGTCGAAATGTTGATTCGTACCACGCTGCCGGAGTTTTATGGCCGAACCCGCGATGACGGCGAAAATAAATAGACAAACAGGTCTTTTTATTCTATGTTCAGGCTGCGGATCACAAACCTTTGAACAGGAGCGACCATGACGGCCATTCTCACCATCGATCAGGAAGTCTGGATTGAAGCATCAGCCATGCTCTTCGCCGGCACGCTGCTCGGCGTCGTCCTGGGAGGATTGATCTTCGCGTTCGGCTACGCCTTCAAGCTCGATGCCGAAAGCCACGATGCCGGCGGCGGCGCGGCAGCGGGCGCATAAGCCACCAGAGGACGCTGCCGTCGCGATGAAGAAACAGGTTTAACGAAAGGAGCACGCCATGTTACCCCTGCTTGAACTCGATGCTCTGTCTTCGATTCTCTTGCTTGGCTCGGGGATATTCTGCGGAATTACCCTTGTCGCGACAATCGTCGTATTCGCGCACTGGATGTCGCTAGGAAAGAAGGAAGCGAAAGCGTAGGAATCCCATAGCTTTGGTGGGCAGCGTCACAGTTGCCCGGCGCCGCTGAGGCGAACGCTACAAACCCTTCAACGCCGCGCCAAGAACCGCCCGCGCCTTCTCCAACGCCTGCGGGATGTTCTCGGGCGACTTGCCACCGGCTTGGGCCATGTGCTTCTTGCCGCCGCCCTTACCATCAACGACTGACGCAATTTCGCGCACAAGCGTTCCTGCATCAAGTCCTTTTTGGACAAGGGGTTGCGAAAGTCCGACCACGATATTCGCCTTGCCGTCGGCGTCGCCAGCGAGCACCACGGCCTCGGCCTTATTCCCGTCGATCAGCCCGTCCTTCATGGTGAGAAGCTGATCCATGCCTGCCCCAGCGACAAAATGCACCACGGTTTTGTGGCCGACGGTCGTCTCGATGGGGACATCGCCAGTCGCAGCGGCTTGCTTGGTCTTCCCGCTCTTGAGTTCTTTCACTTCCTTAAGGAGGGCGGCTACGCGTTCAGAAAGTTGCGCCGGTTGCGCTCGAAGATTCGCGCTGACGTCCGTGAGCGTATGGCGTTCCTGCTGCATCAGCCGCAGGGCCGCTTCGCCCGTGACGGCTTCGATACGCCTAACACCAGACGCGACGCTGCTTTCCTCGGTCACGCGGAAGAAGCCGATATCGCCGGTTGCCTTGACGTGGGTGCCGCCACACAGTTCGCAGGAGACGTCGCCCATGGTGAGCATTCTCACCTCGTCGCCGTACTTCTCGCCAAAGAACATCAGGGCGCCGGCTTTACGCGCCTTGTCGGGCGTGGTGATGTCGGTTTGTACGGGGTGATTGTCGCGCACCCAGGCGTTGACGTGACGTTCGATTGCGTCGACCTGTTCCGCCGTTACCTTTTGCGGGTGGCTAAAGTCAAAGCGCAGATAGCCGGCCTCCACCAGCGAGCCTTTCTGGTGGACGTGATCGCCAAGGACCTTGCGCAGGGCGGAATGCAGCAGGTGCGTCGCAGAATGGTTCGCGCGCATCGCCCGTCGGCGCGCGGGATCGGCCTCCGCCTTGACCTTGTCGCCGGTTTTGAGTGCGCCGGAAAGAAGGCGGCCTGTGTGCAGGAAATAACCTTCGACCCGAGTCGTGCCGGTGACGAGGAAGTGGGCATTGCCCGCGGTGATATAGCCCGTGTCGCCCGCCTGACCGCCCGACTCACCATAGAATGGCGTGCGGTCGAGGACGAGGACGCCATCCTGTTCGTCCTTGAGCGCGTCGACGAGTTTTCCACCTGTCGAAATGCCGACAATGGCGGCGCTGCCCTCAGTGCCTTCGTAGCCAAGGAATTGCGTGGGTTTGGCCTTCCCCTTGAGCGCGCCGAACCAGTCCTGCTTGAACACGTCGCCCGAGAAGCCGCCGCGCGATTTCTCGCGGAATTCGTCGAAAGCTTTCTCGAAACCCTTCTCGTCGACGTCCAGCCCACGCTCGCGCAGCGTATCGCGCGTCACGTCGATGGGCAGGCCGTAGGTGGAGTGCAGGTCGAAGACGACCGCGCCATCGAGCATCTGCTTCTTGCTATCGGCAAGCTTTGCGATTTCTTCTTCAAGGCGATCCAATCCGCGGGAGAGCACGCGGTCGAAATCCTCTTCTTCGCGGCGAATGGTGTCGGCGATCATGCGCTCATGCTGCGCGACTTCGGGGTAGGCCGCACCGTAGAGCTCTTTCACGGCCGGAACCAACTTGTAGAGGAACGGCCCCGGGAACCCGAGCTTCGCGCCGTCCCTATAGGCCCGTCGTAACAAGCGGCGCAGCACATAGCCCCGCCCCTCCGGCCCGGGTGTAATGCCTTCGGCCACACAGAATACCGAAGCGCGAATATGGTCGGCGATGCGTTTCTCGCGCACCAGATCCTCGGTGTTGGAAATCTTTGCCGTGCCGGCGCGGAAGGGAATCTTCTTGCCGCCCACGTCCATCATGCGGATGCCGGCGGCCGCCGCCTGATATTCCGACGTGGGGTTTTCGCCCGCCACTTCCTGCGCGAGGTCGCGTAGCAAAATCCGGATCGGCATGAAGAGCGAGGTATCGAGCGTCGTGCGCCGGTTCTCTACGACCATGACAAGACGCTCAAAGCCGCCGCCGAAGTCGATGTTCTTCTTGGGAAGCGGCGTGAGTTTTCCTTCGCCGGGGATCGGGCCGGAGCGGTCGAACTGCGTGAAGACGATGTTGCCGAGCTCCATGAAACGCTTGTCGTTCTTTTCGAGATCGTCGGGGCCGTATTCTTCGCCGCCGTCGTAGAAAATTTCGCTGCATGGACCGCACACGCCGTTCGGGCCTTCTGCCGGAGCGCTCGGCGGCCAGAAATTGTCCTTGGCGGTCAGACGATAAATCCAGCCGCGCTCGTGCAAGTGGGGTTGATACTTCTTCCACAGGTCATAAGCCTCGGCGTCGTCCTTATAGACGCTCACGCGCAGGCGGTTGATGTCGATCCCGCACCATTCCTTCGACGTGTAGAACTCCCAGATCCATTCGATGGCTTCCTTCTTGAAGAAGTCGCCGAAGCTGAAATAGCCCATCATCTCGAACATCGTTTGGTGGCGCTGGGTGCGGCCAACGTGTTCGAGGTCGGGCGTGCGCAGACATTTTTGAACGGACGCCGCGCGCGTCGTGCCGTGCTTGAGTGTACCGAGGAAGTCGTCTTTGAACTGCTGCATGCCGGCGACGGTAAAGAGCGTCGTTGGGTCGTTCTCGGGGATCAGCCCGGCGGACTTGATGCGCTTGCACTTCTTGCCCTCGAAGAAGCGCAAGAATGCTTCGCGCCAGTAGTTCGCGTCACGAATGTTCGCCACCTGGGCCATGCGCCACTTGCCTCGTTCATGCCACAATTCGTAAGGTTCGGCATTGTAGAGCGCTTGGCTCGGTTCACAAGGGAGGGCCGTGCTCGAAATAGCGAGGGCGGATAGGCGTTGTCTGTCAAAACCGGGACTGCTTTGCAAACGGTTCGGTGGTGGCCGGCTGTGGTGTGTTTTTCTCATGCCTGCCTCGAGCAAGCCTGAGGGCAAGAGCGATATTGAGCGAAATACTTACCAGAAAGGTCGTTGCAAGAATGATGTTTTGCCCGTGTTCAGGAAGGGCTTTGACTCCCCAGACGATAAACGGAAGGGCGAAAGAAAGCCCTACCGCCCCAACACTTAATAACGTTTCCTGTTTCATGGCAGAAGTTCCATTGAAGATTCTTCTTCATGGCGCCGGGTCGCGACACATAGCGCGCCGAGCATGCTTAACATGATCACAAACCACACATGACTACACTGACTTTGAATGCTGCATCCTGCAGCGGCTGCTCCGGCGATCACCTGATCGCTCAAGGTCTGACCGGGAATAGCGACGTCTGGCGATGACGATTGCAGAGCGGGCAGGACGACCAGGGTGTATACGCCGCTCGCCTTGGTCGGAAGCGGAGAGGTACTATCGGCGACCGTGAGTTTGACGGAGTAGATCGCGGCGCTGCCGACCTGCGGGACACCTGTGATGATGTAGCTGCCATTGGCGAGAGCAGCGATGGAAAGGCCCGTCGGCAGGCCGATGCTTTCGCCCCATGCATAAGGAGCGTTGCCGCCTGTCGCGCTGAGCGTAACCGGGCCGTATTGTTCTCCCTCTGTGGCCACGGGTAGCGATGAAACCCCAATCGACAAGGGAAGCACGCTGTCAGGTTCACTGACGATCAGCGCTAGCTTCGTGGTCACCTGCACGGGCTTCGTTGCCGAATCCGTCAAGGAGAGCGAGATGACATAGGGGCCAACGCTTTCGATATCGAGCGTCCCGGCAAGTGAATAAGTATCGGTGGAAATGTCGTGCTTGAGCGTTACGCCGGCGGGCAATCCACTCGCGGTCCAGGTCAGCGGTGCGATGCCGCCAAAGCCTTGCAGAGTGACGGCGTAAGGCTGTCCGGCAATTCCTGCGGGCAGGACGGAGTTTAGCATGGTGAGCTTTGCCGGCTCGACCATGAGAGACAAGGGTGCGCCGGCTTCCTCGTGGATGCCGTTCGCCTGATCGTCAGAGATTACGAAAGGGTGTATTTCGTAAGGCTCATTGGCGGCGGCGGTCAGAGCAGGCGTACCCTTGAGTGTCAGATTTCCGTTCGCCGATGTGGCGAACGAGAGGCCTTTGGGGAGTTCGGAGAGCGCAATCGACTGGGCGTAGTCGAATGGCGTGACGCCGCCGATGATAGTGAAGACTGGGGCGGCGAATTCATAGCTGTAAGCCTTGCCCGCCGTTGCCGACGGGAGCTGGCTCAGGGACGTGATGATTTCGAGGCCCGGCTCGATGGATATATCGAACGACACGTCCACGGTTTGCTGGGGCGCCGAGCTGTCGGTGAGTGAAAGCGAGATAGTATAGGTGGTGACTTCGCTGATGTCATCGGTCAGCGCGCCTTCGATCGTGCATTGGCTGCCGTTTGAGCTGAGCGCGAAACCGGCGGGAAGCTCAGATGTCGCCGCCCAAGTGTAGGGTTCGATCCCGCCGCTGGCGTCGAGGGTGATCGCGGCAGGGAACTGTTCGACCATGCGATCAGGAATGGACGGTACCGGCGTGTCCAACGCGGCAAACGGCACGCCTTCCTCGATCAGAATGTAGCTGGTCTTCTGAGCAGTCGCTTTCGACGTCGAGCTGTCGGTCGCGATCAGTTGGAAGGTGTGAACTCCGGACGGCAACGTGTAATAGGGGATTCCTGAAACGGCCCAATACTTCTCGATCGTTTGTTCGTTCGTGATAAGGTTCGTGGATACGTTGACGATTTCCTTGACGGCAAGCCCTTCCGGCACATTCAGCCCACTCCAAGTATGCTTGCCGACGCCGCCACTTGCCTCAAGCTTAAGTTCGTAAGCGGTTTGTGTGAACGCCGAAGGAAAGAAATCAGTGACGACGTTGACCTTGGGGTTGACGCCAAAGCCGATGCTCGCCTCGGCGGTCCGGCCATCGGCGTCGGTCACAAGAACCGTGACGAGGTATGGCACCATTTCGAAGAACAATCCGCCTTGATCGGCTTGTTCCGTCGTTGTCGGCGCTCCGCCGATTTCAATCAGGTTCACGACATCGCTCACCGTGCTGAAACCATCGGTTGTGAACTCCATGCCGTCCGGCAGTCCGGTAACCTGGATGGATTGGTACGGCAGACTTCCGCCGGTGATCGCGGCTTGCAGGCGGTAAGAACCGCCGGTTGCATAGAACTCGGCGTCTTGAACGGCAGTGAGGGTCGGAGCCTTACCAATGTACCAATCTTCTTTCTTATTATCCGCATTATAGGGGCTGTCTTCCCACTGCTCGGGCGTTGCCGGAACGATCAGGTTCATCTTGCCCTTGACCAATTCGGTTGAGCCCATGAACACGAGTGATGGCGCATCAAGCTCAGCGCTTTCCGGCGTTGGGAGAACGACGAGTGTGCCGTTGATGCTTGCCTGCACGCCATTGGCGTCCGTCACGGTAAAGGTCACGGTATAAGGACTGCTGGCGGCCGTTCCTTCAGCCGGAGTGCCATCGAAAAGCGCCGGACCAGCGCCGCTGGAGGTGAACGTCGGATCGAAGGGACCGTTGCCGGAGATTGTTACGCCCTTGGGCAATCCCGACCATGTGAAGGTGTATGGCGCCTGACCGCCGGACGCGCTCACAAATGGGACGCTGTTGCCCAAGAAAGACGATGTGTTGAGGACCCATACGTCCTCCATTAGCGGCGGCATATACCCCTGACTGAGGACAAGCTTCGTATCCGCCGGCTGATCGGACGATGGATCATTCGGGGCGCTGGGATTCGCCGGGTTCTGCGCATAGATCGCAGGCAGAGCCAAGCCTAGGCACAACATCAGAACACCGTTGAGCACCGTCGACTGCTTCATCGCTACTCTCCTTCTGTTCGTCCGCTGAACTGGAATTGCCATTTCCAAAGAATACGGTTTACGGAAAAATGTACGACTCGTTTACAAGCGATATATTTCTGTTTTCGGAACGATGATGAAGCGCGTGCGAAAAACAGAACTCGCCGAAAGTTGATCATCTCGCGCTAAAACGCCTATGGCGGACTTTCGTCCGCCATAGGTAACCTGCTGTTACAAAAAGGTTTACGCGTTCTATGCCACCGAGCCGCTCAAAGTGTGGCCGCTGGTGCCGTCCGTGATGGTACCGCCGCTCCCAAGGCTGCCTGTTTTGAAGGTGCCGGTTGAAAGAGCCGGGGCTTTGATGGCGCCGCCATTGATGATTCCAAGTTCCCGTGTCGTCAAGGTCTTCATGTGTCTTCCTTTTCTGAGTGTCCATGCGCGGCACCATTGCCGCGCGAAAGGAAGATTACCGAATAGGGAATTATTATGAACGTCGTCTCGATCGATTAACTTCTGTTTTCAGAAACTCGACGCATGCACACTCGAAAAGAGAAGAGCCAGGCTCCACCATTTGCGACGGCCACTTTCGATGCCTCGTATTAAAGAACAACATGATTGAGGCAGGCATAGCCGCGCTTCTTGGCCCATGTGACGAAGCGCGCCGCTTTCGCATACGCCTCGCGCGCGTCGGCAGTCCGCGAGTCCTTGAGCAGCGCCACTGCATTCATGGCGTGCATCATGCGAACGTGCATGTGGAGCTCGAAACCGGGGCGTAGCGAACAACGATGCTGTTCCGCGATCATGCACCGGCTCTTTGCGGCGTGGGCATCGCCTCGAAGCCTGTAAACAAGGGCTAGCCGCATTTCGCGATTGAACAAATCTACGGACAATTCAATCGTTTCGGGTTCGTCTTTCGAGCGATTGAGAAGAGCGGCAGGGATCGTTTCGCTCTCACCGGCGATGCAAGCGCATGTTTCGGCCATCGACGCGAACCACGGTGGAACATCTTTGGAATTACCAAAAGATTTCATGCAGGCCTCGTAAACCTCGCCGACGATTTCGCGGTCGTTGCTCAGCAAGGAAAGCATCAGCCTTTCTCTGAGGCATAAAATGTCAGTTCTGGGATAGTTCGAAAGCTCCTGAAAAGTCACTTGTCCCGTATAAACGAGCTTCCGAAGTATGGTGGAGTAAAGCTGCAGGCGCCCTTGTTCGGGGATGTCGGCCGGCCAGTACTTGGCGATTCTCTTTCGGGCGTTAGCCAACAAGCCCAGCTCCATTTCGCATTTCGCAAGCGAAACGTGCACGTACGCGCGATACTTCGAAAGCTCTTTTGTGGTACCCGCGTATGCCAGAGCGGTGTTACTGACCCGGCACGCTTCGCGCAAATGTCCGTGGGTATAGAGAAAGGCCTGCAATCCGGCGGCATCGAGCAGGAAGCGCTCATCGAGTTCGGATGTTTGGAAAAGGCGTTTACGAAAAAGCATCCGTTGCAACTCGAGTGTTCGCTCTCGCGATAAACCGCTCAAATACGCGAAACGCGACTCACAATGAGTGAACTGCATGGAAAGCTCTTGATCTTCGCATAGCCGCGACACCTGCCTAGCGATCTCAAGAAAGCGCGAGGCGCCGTCATTGTCCTGTTTGTCGATCGCCTTGTGGGCGGAGTCGAGCGCATCTTTGAGCACCGGCGCGGTGCGAGTGTTCAGTTCGCGCTTGATCTGCTCGTAGCTATCGAGCGCTTCGTTCAGCTCGCGCAGCGCCTGCAAGTGCTGCTTGCCCGCAAGCGCGCCAAGCCGCATTTTCGCCACAGCGCTCAAGGCTTGCACCAGATTGAGCACGTCTTTCGCCGACGCTTTGACGTTGTCGGCGATCTCCGAAACGTTCGACGCCCCCTCGCCCAGCAAGAGCCACGCGGGATTGACGCCGTAGGCGCGGGTGAGCGCCGCGCAGAACTCGGCCGGCACCTTCGCGCCGTGGACATAGCGGTGCACCTTGTTGGGGAGCGTGTTCGTCTTGCGCGCGATATCGGACTGCGTGTGCTCGGCGATCAGCTTTTTGAGGCGCTCCTGAATCGCCTTGCGATCTTCGATCATATTCGGCTGCTGGCCCATGCGCTTCTCCTGAAAAGAGAATATTCCACGTCCTAGACTGACAGCCCATCATTCCGTTTTCAAGACAAGTGCGGAGATTCACGGCAACCAGGCCCAGCGTTCCCGCCACTGGCGGCGCTTTGGGGGCGTTGTAAGCTCGCGCTTCTCTTTTGTAGCGCCACAACTCGTTGTGGCGAAGCAACCGAAAGACGCCACAGCAAGCTGTGGCGCTACCTCGTAAATCAAAGGGTATCCCATGAGCAATGCCGATTCGATCCGTGACTTTCACCTTGCCGGGGGTTTCTGCCGCTCCGCGTGCTGCGCCATGCGTATCTCCGACGGCGCATTCAGCACGCCGGGAACGCCGCTCCAGTATCCGCCCGATCTCGAGATCGAACCGACGCACCTCGACATCAACCTCAAGCTCGACCTCGAAAAGCAAGGCGCGAGCGGCACGGTGACGACAACGGTCATTGGTCGCCGCAATGGCCCGACGACGCTCAAATTGAACGCCATCGAGTTCCACGATGTGAAAGTCGTGGACGTCGATGGCAACGCCCTCACCTTCGCCTATGACGGCGACACGATCACGGTCCACTGGAAAAAGGCATTCAAGAAGGGCGAGGAGCGTAAACTGGCTGTCAGCTATCACGTCGACCGGCCCGCCAGCGGCCTCTTCTTCTCCAAGCCCGACAAGGAGTATCCGAAGCTTGCGTGGTACGTCGCCACCGACCATGAGACCGAGCGCGCCCGCTATTGGCTCCCCTGCATCGACCTGCCCAACGTGCGCACCACGCTCGAGTTCCGCCTCACCGCCGACAAGCGCTTCACCATTCTCGCCAACGGAAAGCTGATGGGCGAAAAGGAAAACAAAAACGGCACCAAAACCGCCCATTGGAAGCTCGAGCAACGCTGTCCAAGCTACCTCGTCTGCTTCGCCATCGGCGACTTCGTGCGCTACGACGACGGCGAATTCGAGGGCCGGCCCGTGGCCTACTTCACGTCGAAGGAGTTCACAGCCGCTGACCTCAAGCGCAGCTTCGGCACGACGAAGAAGATCCTCGCGTGGATGACGAAACGCTTGAAGATGGGCTTTCCCTTCCCCAAGTATTACCAGTTCGCGCTACCCTTCTGGGGCGGGGCGATGGAGAACATCTCGCTCGTGAGTTGGGACGACTCCTTCGTCCTCGATGAAACCAGCGCGCTGGAGTGGGCGTCACTCGTGGATGCCATCAACGTCCATGAGATGGCGCATAGCTACTTCGGCGACGCCGTCGTCTGCCGCGATTACGCCCATGCCTGGCTCAAGGAATCCTGGGCGACATACATGGAAACCTGCTGGCTCGAGGACGAGGTCAGCCGCGACGAGCAGACCTACGAACTCTATCTCAAGGCCCACGGTTATTTCGCCGAGGCCGACGGCGTCTATGCCCGCGCAATCGTCACGCGCGAGTTCAAATCGTCGTGGGAAATGTACGACCGCCACCTCTACCCGGGAGGCGCCTGCCGCCTGCACACTCTGCGCAATGAATTGGGCGACGAGGTGTTCTGGTCGGCTGTGTCGGATTACCTGCACCGCTACGACGGCAAGGTGGTCGAGACCGAGGATTTCCGCCGCGTGATGGAGGAGCATTCGGGCCGCTCGCTGGTGAAATTCTTCGACCAGTGGTTTTACCGGCCCGGTTATCCGAACATCAAAGTCACATTCGAGTACGACACGAAAAAGAAAACCGGAACCTTCACTGTCGAGCAGCAACAGATGAAGGATGACAAGGACCGGCCCTTCGAACTTCACACCGAGCTTGGCTGGACCATCGGCGGCAAGGAGCACACGCAGGCCATCACCATCGATTCGAAGAAGCATGAGTTCACGATCCCGATGGCTTCTGACCCCGAGCAAGTTCGTTTCGACCCCAATTGGAAAGTCCTGCACAAGCTCGAGTTCAACCCCGGCGACGAGCGGCTCAAGCGCCAGCTCAGCGGTGCCAAGGATGTCGTCGGTCGTATTCTCGCGGCCCACGAGCTGGTCAAGACCGGCAAGCGCTCGAACGTCGAGGCGGTAGTCGCCGCCTACAAGAAGGAAAAGTTCTGGGGCGCGCGCAACCAATTCATCTTCGCGCTTGGGCATGCCAACCACAACACGGCGCTCGAAGGCCTGACGGATTTCATCGCGAGCGAGAAAGATCCGATGGTGATGGAGCATCTCTTCCGCGCCGCCGGCAAGTACCGCGACAAGGGCATCGCGGCCGCACTGGAGAAGAGACTTAAGGGTGATCTTCCATACCGCGCCAAGATGGCGGCCCTCGAAGCGCTGGGCCATCAGGGCGACGACGCGCCGCTGGCGATGCTTGTGAAGGAAGCGGGCAAGACCGACCCCTACGGCACCGTGCAGGGCGGGGCGTTGCGCGCATTGGCGGCCACGCACAAACGCGAGGGGCTGGCTCCGATCCTCGCGGCGCTTGAATACAGCGCCAAGGGCTACCGCGCGCGGCAGCACGCTGTCACGGCGCTCGCCGAGCTTGGCAACATGCTCGAGCGTCCAGAGCGTCGACGCGCAGCTGACAGATTGATCGAACTGTTGCGCGACCCCGTGCGCCGCGTGCGTGGCAACGCCGTAGCCGCGCTACGCTCCATCGAAGCGCCCCATGCGGCCGGGCCGCTGGAAGCCTATCGGCATACGCTACCGCTGCAGGATCAAGTTGGCGTGGAAGCGACGTTGAAGGCCATCCGCTCCGGCGACAACCCCAAAATCAGCGGCTTGGAAAAACAATTCGCTGACTTACAGGAGAAATACCGCGGTCTGGAAGAGCGCCTGACGAAGATGGAGAAGAAAACCGGCGCCAAAGGGCGGAAGCAGTAGCATTTTGCCTTATTACTTTACTTTGCCGCGGCCTCGTCTTTGCAGCCCTGCCAGCTAGAACTGCCCCGTTGTTCCCGCTCGCCGGGTATGATAATGATATCAACACCGGAGAACGCCATGTCCGACGATACCATGAGATCCCGCCGCAAGAGCCGCGCGCTCGCCGCCTCGGCCGTCGCCATATCCAAACAGACCTCGGATATCAACGCGCTCAAAGTCGCCGTCGACGGACATAAGGCGGCAGCGGACGCCGCCCAGGCCCGCTGCAAGGTTTTGGAAGAGCAAGTGGCGGCGCTCGAGAAAGAATGTCAAACGCTGCGGCAGCGCCTCGCCAAATACGAAAAGCGCGCGTAATACCGATCCTAAGGAAGAATACGGTTTTACAATCGTCATGCCGACGAAAGTCGGCATCCAGAACCCATGAAAAGACAAAGAGTTAAGATGGATTCCGGCTTTCGCCGGAATGA
>JABWBM010000232.1 GCA_013360495.1 Planctomycetaceae bacterium | reverse complement strand
TTCACGCCCGCGATCACCATGCCGTGATTCTTCAAGAGTTCGCGATAGGTGTTATTGAACTCGTAGCGGTGGCGATGGCGTTCGAAGACGGTCTCTTTGCCGTAAGCCTTGCGCGAGATGCTGCCGTCAAGAAGTTTGCAGGGCTCGGCCCCAAGGCGCATGGTGCCGCCCATGTTCTGGATTCCCTGCTGGTCGGACATCAACCAGACGACGGGGTGCGCGGTCTTCGCGTCGAACTCGCGGGAGTTGGCGCCAGCGAGCCCCGCCACATTGCGCGCGAACTCGATCACCGCCACTTGCATACCGAGACACAGCCCAAAGTAGGGAATCTTGCTCTCGCGCGCGTAACGAGCCGCGCAGATTTTCCCCTCAATGCCGCGCTCGCCAAAACCGCCGGGCACGAGAATGCCGTGCATGCCGCGCAGCGCCTGAGGCGTGCTTTCCTTCGTCAATGTTTCAGCAGAGATGCGATTGAGCCTGATTTTCAAACCATGGGCGATGCCACCGTGAGTGAGCGCTTCGTAGACAGACTTGTAGGCGTCCGTCAGTTCGATGTACTTTCCGACAACACCAATGTTAACCGCCTCCTTGGCTTCCACCAGCGTGCGCACCATATTGCGCCACTTGTCGAGGTGCGGGTTGTGGCTCGGGATGTGGAGGCGTTTGACGATGGCGTCGTCCAAACCCTGCTCGGTGAGCATCAGTGGCAATTCGTAGATCGTGTTCGGAACGTCAAGCTCCTCGAACACGCTGTCTTTCTGCACGTTACAGAAAAGCGCGATCTTGTCACGCATGTCGCGCGTCATCGGCATTTCCGTGCGGCAGATGAGAATGTCAGGCTGCACGCCAATTTGGCGAAGCTGGCCGACCGAGTGCTGCGTCGGTTTGGTTTTCAATTCGCCGGACACGCGCAAGTGTGGCAACAGCGTCAAATGCACGAACATGCAGTTGTCGCGCCCGACGTCGAGGGCGAACTGGCGAATGGCCTCGAGGAAAGGCAACCCTTCGATGTCGCCAACCGTGCCGCCGATTTCTGTCAGCACGACATCGACGTCTTTGCTGTCAAACTGGCGGATGCGCGACTTGATCTCGTCGGTGACGTGCGGCACCACCTGCACGCACGCGCCGAGGTACTCGCCTTTTCTTTCCTTGGCGATCACCGAGCTGTAGATACGGCCCGTGGTGATATTCGAGTTCCGGCTCAAGGGCGCGTCGGTGAACCGCTCATAATGGCCGAGGTCGAGGTCGCACTCGCCGCCGTCGTCGAGGACGTAGACCTCGCCGTGCTGAAAGGGGTTCATGGTGCCGGCGTCGACGTTGATGTAGGGATCGAGTTTCTGGATTCGGATGCGCAAGCCGCGCGACTCAAGAAGAAGGCCGATGCTGCCGGTGGTGAGTCCTTTGCCGAGGGAGGAGACTACGCCGCCGGTGATGAAGATATGCTTGGTCGCCATGTAAAAATCCCATAAACGCGTGGCGTTGCGCGCACGCTTCGTTGATGAAAAGCTCTTGGGGAAAACGCTTGAGAGAGGTTCACGCGACTCTCAAAGCCCGGAAACTCACCTTATCGCTTGGATGAGATTGCCACAAGACGAAAACCCGGTTTTTCTGACAGACCGGGAGGAAATATCCACCACGGAGACACGGAGAGCACGGAGGAAAGAATTTTTAGCCGCGGATGAACGCGAATAAACGCAGATAAGATTTGAATCAGAGACAAAGAAGAGTGCTAGTGTTGTAGCGCCACAGCTGGAGCGGCTTCGCCGAGGCGAGCGCTGTGGCGTCTTCTCATTGTTCCACCACAGCACTCCACCGTGACTCGCGCTGCAACCATGAGCCAAATATTCTCAAAAATGAGCAGACGAATTGCTACTTCTTCGGATCAGTTTTGGACGACTCCGGCGGGCGGGCTTCGCTTCCGGTCGCGCCCTCAGGGTCGCGCGCCGTCTTATCGCTCGGCCCAGCGGGAACCTCGGACGACGGCTTCTCGGTATTGCACGTCCCACAACAGCAACCGGCAAAAACGCTCGATAACAACATGACGCAAAGATATCGCATGGGCTGACCTCCCTATGGTTGTCAGTATAGATTGCTTGACACTGAAGAGACAACGCTTCACACATCCCGGCGCATGAGCAGTGAATCGGCGTAGCGGCCATCTTCGTATTTGACGCTGCGCTTGAGCACGCCTTCATCGACGAAACCGAGCTTTCGATACACAGCTATCGCGCGCGCGTTTGTCGGGTCCACGGAAAGCCGAACAGCTTCGATGTCGGGATGAGCCGCTGCCCAATCGATGATCGTGGTAACGAGCGCGTGTCCCACGCCCTGATCACGCCAGGGTTTGAGCACCGATACGCCGAAATCGCCGTGGTGGGCATTGCGCTTTTTTGTGCCGCAACGGAAATCTGCGGCGCCAACGGCGCGCCCGTCCACTTCCGCAAGCAAGATGATGGCGCGCTCGGCTTGATTCATGTCGGCGATTCTCTCCACCTGTTGTTGAAGTCCCTTGATCTCCTCAACGGTCGTCAATGTGAACTGATTCTCGGCGAGGACGCTTGTTGCCACGTCGAGAATCGCCTGTGCATCGTCAGGTAGGGCGCTGCGAACGATCACTATGCCGCCGGATTTGAGAGAAAACGTGCGCGACGAAAAGATGGCCATGGGAGACCTTCGTTTTGCTTACAGGGCGCCCGGATAGCTCGTGCGGTCGGCGAGAATAGCCTCTACATAAAGTTCGCCCTGACCACCCTCTTCTTCCCAATCCTGAAGCCCAACGCCTGCTGTCGGGAGAACCCTGTGCTTTGCATCTTTTATAACGATTTTCAACTTCTGAATTGCAGTTTGGTACTTTTGCATTTTCGTTTCATCAACAGGATCGTTACTCGTTCCCCCTACTGCATCACTGGCCAAACGAATGTCCTTTCGAATTGATTCGTATTCCGAGGTTGGAACAAATTTTCCAAACACAATCCCCATACCATCATCATGGTGCTCAAGATCGGACGAGCCGATTAGTTTATCGCCAGCGTAGATAGAAAACCGCATAGCGTGACTATATCACGCCTTGCCTAGCCAGTCTTCGAGGCGCTTGAATTGGGCGACGTTTGCCTTCTTCATCACACGAAGGACGAGGGAGCCTGCCGGTTTCTCGCCTATGGTGACGGAGCACTGATGCAGGCGGTCGTTGCGGAAAACGGTGAGGGCGAGCTTCGTGCCCTTGCCGTGGTAGTCGAGCAGTTGTTCAACATCGCTATTGGATTTCACGCGCATGCCGTTCACCGCCAGCAACTCGTCCTTGGCACTCACGCCGCCGGTGCTTGCGGGCGAGCCGGTCTCGACGGAACTGATCGTCAACGCACTCTTTTCATCCTTGAGTTGCCAGCCGAGCCAGGGCTTCTTCGTGCGCTTCTCTTTCTTGCCGCTGTCGACGTCGGCCTTATCGTCGACGTCGTGAACGAGTTCGAGACCGACCGCCGCCAGCGCTCCTTCCAGGTCCAAAGGCGTCGTGGAATCAAGATGATGCTCAAACCACGCCTTCCAGTCGCCGGGGGCGATTTCTTCCACCATCGCCTCGAAGCCTCGCCGCTCAAACCCGGGTTTGGGGTAACCGTGGCGCTCGACGCCAAGACGCATCACATCGTCAAGACTCCTGCGGCCACGGGTGCGCTTGCGGATTTCGAGGTCCAGTAGCATCCCCACCAGCCCGCCCTTGAGGTAATAGCTGATGCCGCTGTTGGCGAAGTTCTCGTCCATCAGGTAGAGTTTCGTCCACGCGAGAAAGCTCGATTCGCGCAGCCCCATTACCGCGTTGCCCGGCCGCCCTTGCCAGCGCTCGATATCGCTCGCCCATGCCTTCAAAAGACGATCGCGCTTAATCACGCCGCCGCGCAGCAGCAGCAGCCATTCGTAATAGACCGTCAATCCCTCGCAGATCCAGAGCGACTCGGTGTAGGTTTCACGGGCGTAATCGAAAGGCCCGAGCATGGCAGGGCGCAGGCGCTTGACGTTCCAGAGATGGAAGTATTCGTGGCTGATGAGGCTCAGGTAGTCCTCGTACTTCTCGCGGTCGGTGAAGCGTAGATCGCGACTCGCAGACACTTGCGAGTTGAGGTGCTCGAGCCCCCCACCGGCGCCCGGCACGGCGTGCAGGATGAAC
>JABWBM010000042.1 GCA_013360495.1 Planctomycetaceae bacterium | reverse complement strand
TTCAGTTGATCGCCCGCTATCGTAATGCATATGTCGGCAACGTCACCATTAACGCCCGCTGCGGCGGCAAACCGGTGTCGTTCACGCTGCCGGTGAATCTGCCGCAGGTGGATGAGCGCAACGCCTCGCTCGCGCCGATTTGGGCGCGGGCAAAGATTTCGGAGCTGAGCGACCGTCGTCTTGGCGAGGGCCGCGATGATGCGGCGGGCCTTAGCGAGCAGATCATCACCACGGCGCTGGACTTCTCGCTTGTGAGCGAGGGGACGAGCTTTGTGGCGGTGGATGAGAGCCGCGTGGTGAGCGACGGCAAGCCGACGACGGTGAATCAGCCGGTCGAACAGCCCGAGGATGTCGACCGCAAGTTCACACGGCCAAGCGGCGGCGGCGCGCAGGGGGAGTAAGGGATAGAATCTGTTCGTAATTGGTGGTTAGGCGTGGGGTTGAAATGAAACATCTGACTGTAGTGGTTCTTGGAAGTGTATTGTTTGCTTCGTGCTCACTGTTCGGTCCGTCGGGGCCCGGAATCGTCACCACCGGTTCCGGCCCCGGCTCGGGTGTTTATAACGGCCATGCTTTTGACAAAGGAACGATGGATATCTCGGCTTATGACGCTCTGATTCTGCCTCATGACGCTCAGGTCAAAGAGAACGAGGCTTTGAATACAACAAGAACCATCCATGTCTTACTGCGGAAAACTCTGTCTTTCGGCGGACATCCGCCTGCATCGGTGACTCCACTGCAGGCTAGAAAGTTCATGGGCGTCGCATGGAGAGCGGAAGACAGGCGCATTTGGTTCGGGACTTATGGCGAATGGGATTCCCACATTGAAGGTGGCGCAAGTATGCATGTGATCTTTGAAGTCCCAAGCAACGTCAAGGTAGAGCGAGCGCACGACCTTTCATTCGAGAATAGTAAGGCTGACGGTTGGAAGAATGGCGTCCTGATTAAAGGAGAAGAACACTGGTACGGCGGCAACGCGCCGGCAGAGGGATGGACGGCTCTTCAAACCGTTCCCGACGAAGATGCCGCCTCAACATTTGATGACTGATGACCTCTCAACAATCGCATCGTTGCTTTTTGAGCATTCCATTGTCGGGGGTGTAGCGCCCTGCGCGCACGCAGGGCGTCTTCGAGCAACGCAAATCCGCTCGTAGGCAAAGACGCCCCGCGAGGGCGCGGGGTGCTACACCGCTGGTTGCCCAATGTGTGAGAGCAACGCAGGTAGTCAGGGCCTCAGAAACGATTGGTGAAGAAGAGAAAACGCCGGACTGGATTCCCGCCTTCGCGGGAATGACATGAACATGGTATGATCGGCGTCTCCTGAAACCGGGCTGTTCAAGGTTTGTCATTCCATGAAACCAACGCGCTGTTTGTCTCTTTTCTTTCTGTTGTTTGCCATCGGCTGCGCCGAAGCGCAGCGCCCGGCGGGCGCAGGCGGCGACGATGCGCCCACGCCGACCACCAACGAAGCGCCTACATCATCAGAGACACCGAAGCCCGCGGAACAATCCGCCAACACAGCTCAACCGACGCTCGGCGCAGAAGTCTTCTGTAAGGCCGCTCAGGGACGTGACCTGCCCGGCGTCGTGAGGTTGATTCGCGCGCTCGAATGGGACGACAAACGCGTTGGCTACATCGCGAAGTCCTTAGCATTAAATAATGGCACCGCATTTGTCGAAGTATGGAAAAAGGGCGACGCGGACTTCGCGGCGTTCGTCCTTGCGAACGGCATAAGCGAGAGCGACCTCCAGCGCGCCACAGGCTATGTCCTGATGTTCGAGAAAGTCGACGCCGCGATTGTCACGGCGAAGCTCAAGGACATCGTCGGCGAGAAGGAACTGCAAGCGCTCGTCGCCAAGCCCTACGCCCGCGACGTTGTGGCATTGCCTCAAAACATCGCCATGACCGGCAAGCTCGAAAAGCGTGACAACATCGACTTCCTCACCGTCAAGGGTAGCGCCGCCGAGCGCGGCTACGCCCATGGCAAGTTGCTCGGCTCGTCGATCGTGAAATTGCTCCAACAAGTGTCAAAAGACCTCGTTTATCTGATGAGCGCAGGAAAGAACTACGAGCAAATTCGCGTGCTGCAATACACGAGCTTCGACTTTACGGCCGATGAGATGACCGAGATGGCCGCTATGCTGCGCGGCATCGAGGAGACCGTACCGGAAGCCGAACGCAAAATCGGCGATCGGTTCATCGACCTTGTCGACCTGCAGGCATGCAATACCGTGGCGGATTGGGTGCGCTTCGGTTGTTCGAGCTGCTCGATCTTCGGCAAGCTGGCGCCCGAAGAAGGCCCGGTTGTCATTCGCAACCTCGACTATCTGGTGGACACTCAGCAGCTCACCACGGCCATGCCGCTCCTGTTGCTGCATATCCCCGGCAATGGCCGCAAAGCCTGGCTCTCCGCCACATGGCCGGGGCTGATCGGCGTCTACTCCGCCATGAACGAGGAGGGCGTGGTGATGCTGATTCACGACTCCAACGGATCGGGGAGCCGCCATGTGGGGCTGGTGCCGCGCTCCTTCGGCCCGCGTGACGCCATTGAACGCACCGGCGCCGGCGACAAAGCCATCGACGAGTTGGCGACGATCCTCCGATCGCACACCACGTTCTCGGGCTCGAATTTCCATTGCGCCGCGCCCGACGGCAAGGGCGGAATGCAGGCAGCCGTGCTTGAATACGATGGGCAGGAAAAGGACGAAGAAGGCGTCACCGTGCGCCGCTCGGGCGACACCGGCGAGAAGGGCGACTACATCATCGCCACCAACCACTATTGCAAGCGCAAAAGCGACAAGGGCATGTTCCCTTCCACAACGAAGCGCTACAGGGAATTGGAAACGGCGATGAATGAGCGCGCTGCGTCAAACACTCGCGTCAAAGACGGCGAGCTTGCCTCAGTGCTTGAGGGCGTAGAGATGGATCACGGCGTGGTGAAGACGCTGCATTCGGTCTATATCTATCCGGTCAAACGCACATTCGGCATCGCGTTCGCCGATGCCGATTCCCCCGCGCCCCGCGAAAAACGCATGAGCTTCAATGTTCCTGACATGGTCAAGCAGGCGTCGAACAACTGACGCTAGAGATTTTCGCGCGCCCAGCGGTATTCGCGGGCGAGGTTCGCGATCATGTCATCCTTGATCGGACGCGTTCCGGGAAGCACCGGCCAAGTATACGTTTCGATCTCGTAGTGATGGGTGATATCGAGAGCGCGAGCAGCCCGGATCGCGCCAAGGAGTTCCTTTTGCGTTGAACCGAAATCGCCCGGCTCGTCGTAAAAGAGCGGAACATGGAAGTGTGTTCTTGCTGAGCGAATCGGCGCGCCTTTCTGAATCGCTTCAAGTACGTCCAGCAAATCGAGAAAACGATGCAAAGTCCCGTCGCGAAGCCGCGCGACGCTCTGGTGGAGATAGCGCGGTTCCGCGTATTCCCGAAGCCGCTCGACTGCAGACACGTTTCGCATTTCCAAAGCATTCGAAAGCTGCATCTTGCCGACACGGATGCCCGCATCCTTGAGCGCCTTCAATGACGTCTCGGCGTTTTCATATTCGACCGCCTGATGACAACAGTCGTAGCACACGCCGATGTGGCGGCGCAGGATCGACTCTGCGACTTCGCGAGGTTCGCCGTGTTCGGCGCTGACTTCTTTCCAGCCTTCGTTCCAGAGTTGGTCTCTGAAGAACGTGATAGTTTCCGGCGTGGTTTCGAGCGTGGTGAAAGGCTCCGGTTCGAGGCACAGCACGATGTCGCGCCCTTGCTCAACATAGATGTGGTTCAACTCGCGCGCAACGCGGGCGAGATTGATCGCCATATACCGAAGCGATTCCTTCGACGACAGTTCCGGCTTGAAGCCTCCCGCCACGGTGCTGATGGAGCCGCTCGCGTGATTGGGCATGAGTCGCGCGAGTATTCGCGCGAGATCGATGGTGTAGCTGGTGCGCTCAGCCCTTGTCCAGTCCGGGAGATAGACCGCTTCCTTGACACGCTCAGCGTGAAAGCTTCCGTAAGGAAAGCCGTTGAGCGTTCGAACGCGCAGGCCGCTTTCGCCAATGGCCGTTTCGAGCGCGTCAAAAATCTTTGGATCGTTGACGATAGCTGCCGCGGCTTGCGCCGGAATATGCAGGCCGGCGTCAAGGCGCGCGAGCTTCAATTCCGAGCGCAGCGCCGCCAACTCGCCGCGGATCACGCGCAAAAGATCATCGGCGGTTTCGACGGGAAAGACGTTGGCGCAATAGGACAACTCGAAGTCCATGGCGTGAGGCATTTTCCTTCATCGGCAACATTTGGCCAGACGTAACGGAATAGCCGCGACGCTACCCCTTGGAGATGGAGCGGTATTCCTCGTATTGCTTGAGATCGATCTCGGCGCGTTGGGCCAAATCCTTCAGACCCGCGGTAAAGATCGTGTCTTCCTGCAGGTCGGCGACAGCCTTGAGCTCGCCGCTCGCTCGAAAGCTCATGCGAAGCTCGCGGCGCACCGCGCCGCGCAAGTGGTCGCCGGTCAGATGATTCTTTTGCCCCTTGCGAAAAGCTTCCCAGCCAGGATAGCGCGACGCCTGACCGCCGTCGCCATCGGCGAGTTCAAGCACGGCGTCGTGATGGTTGGTGATCAAGTCTTTCACGTACGCGTCGAGCACCCCGGAATGGCGCAGGTCGTCGAGTTCGTCGTACACCCAGCCTTCGAAACCTTTGGGCGCTTCGCGCTCGGCGCTAGGACGCACGCCCGCGCCAGTAAGACGCCGCTCGCTCTTGGGTGAATAGAAATTGGCGGTGGTCAGCAGGATGGCGTGGCTCTCGGTCGTATGAACTCCTCCGGCGCTCACCGGGAACGCGATCGGAAAAACCTCCTGCACGATGGCGCGCCCAAACGTCGGTGAACCGACAATCGTAGCCCGCCCGTAATCCTGCAGCGCAGCCGCGACGATCTCAGCGCTGTCGGCAGTTCCTGCTCCAACGAGCACGGTAAGGGGCAGCGCGGTTTCGTGCAGTTTGCCTGTCGAATGGAATTCCTTGCGTTGACCAACGGTTTCGCTGCGCCCTTCGCTCCATGTAACGAGCAAACCTTCCTCAAGCAGCATGCCCGCTACCTGCACGGCGGCTTCGACGCTGCCCATGACCGATTCTCGCAGGTCGAGAAGCAGCCCTTTCACTTTCTCCGCACGGGCATTTTCGAGCGTCGCGAGGAACTCGGCGGGTGTTCCCGGCGTGAACTCGTGGACCAGCACATAGCAAATCCCGCCGGGAAGCCGTTCGGTCACGATGCTCGCGGCCGGTGGAGCGTCATCGCCGTGGGTGAGACAAACCCAGCGGCTCAAGAGCCAGCCCTTGCGGCGGATCAGGAGCGCGACACTCTCGTCCTTTGCGCCGCGCATCATCTCTGCCCGCTGCGCCATATTGCCGTTGATGAAATTCTCGCCGAGTACCTGTCCCGGCTTGGGCTTTTTGCCCTCGCGCCAGGAACACACGTCGTCGAACGACGTGCGGGGCGCCACGTTAAACACGAAGTCGCCGGGCATCAGGCCCGCGCGATGTGCGGGGGAATCGCGCTCTACCGATGCGACCACCGGGAGTGGGAGCAGTTCGCCCTCGCGAAACGGCGCGGCACCAAGGGCAATACCGAGCGAACGAACCCGGAACTGGCGCGCGTCAGCAACGCGGCGGGCAAGTCCTTCGTCGAGGTATACCGAATAGGGATCAAGGCCTTCGAGCGCGCCGGCAGCCGCCATTTGCGTGAGACGTTGCGCGGAGAGCTTGTCGGTCTGGATCGACCGCTCCTGCAGCATCGACATCACCTTGCCGAGGATCGCGGTGTCAACGGTAACGAGCGCCTTCTTGTCGCCGCCGGGATTGAAGATGATGCGCTCAAGCTCGCGGTCGAGCTTCTCGCGCTTGAGAATCTCCTGCGCGATCAGGCCCCTGTCAGTGGGCTCGTCGGCGAGCTTGGACAGGATGTCGCGGGCGGGCCCGATATCGCCTATGCGTCCGAGCGCGATGGCCGCCTGAATGCGGAAGTTCTCCGATTCAGCGGTGAGCAAATCGGTGAGCTCTTTCTTCGCGCGTGTGGACTTCGCCGTATTCCAGAGCGCCAGCGACAGCTCGACACGCACGGGAACGTCGAAGGTATTGTCGAGCGCCTTCGTCAGCATCGCCTCGTGCCGGGGCGATGCAAGCTGGCCCAGCAGTTCGGCTGCCGGAAGCTGGATATCGCGCGGACTCTTCCCGCCGGCGATATCGGCGAGGCCCGAGACTGCTGCATCCCACTCGCGCAATGAATAGAGCGCGCTCAGCGCCGCGATTCGTGGCAGTTCGGGAATTGAGGACGCCGCCTCTTTGAGCGCAGGGGCCGCGCCACGGCCCAGGTCCTGAATCTTTTCCGCCAAGGCGTAAGCCTGATCGAGTGTGGTTGCTTCTTTAAGCGATTTGAGATAGCCGGCGAAACGCTCAGCATCGGCGCCGCTGAGCGCTGGCCCAGTGGATGGCGCGGACTTCGGGGCGTCCGATTGGAGAAGGACCCCAAGGACGTCCTCGTCGCCCCGCTCGGCGTCCGCCTGCGAACACGCGGCAACCGCAAGCAACAACACCGGTAGAGCCGCCAAGCGCCATGAGATCATGCGAATATCCTCTTTAACATGAATACGTCCACGTGGCGTCCAACCGGCCAGAGAAAGGCACTCTAATAGACAATGGTTTCCAGCACGCGGTTGTCGCGGTCGCAGATCACGACCTTTGGCGTGAAGCGCTTAGCTTCGTCGGGCGTCATCTGGGCGAAGGCTGCGACCACAATGGTGTCGCCGACCTCGACAAGGCGGGAGGCGGGGCCGTTGACCTGCATTTCGCCGGAGCCGCGGCGCCCACGGATGAGGTAGGTTTCGAAACGCGCGCCGTTATTGCCGTTATAGACCTGGATCTGTTGGCCGACGAGCAGGCCGGCCTGTTCGAGCAGGTCTTCGTCCACGGTCAAACTTCCGTGATAACCAAGGTCCTTGGCCGTCACGACGGCGTGGTGGATCTTTCCTTGCAGCACGGTGATGTGCATAACGCTCCTGTTTGCCCGTGCAAAAGTCACGTACAACACTCTTCAAGTCGCTGAATCGTAGGTCATAAACGCCAGCGGGTCAAGGCTTTGCGGCCAATCTACGCATTGAATGGCCGCCTGAGCCATATGTGGCGTCTTTGCGTCGTGAAAGTATAGTAGCGCGCCGGACGGGGAAATCATGCGCGAACAGATCGCCACAAGCGTGCTTGACGGCAAACGCATCAACGAGGAACAGGCGCTCTGGGCGCTTGAGAATCTCGATTTGCCTACGCTTGGATTCCTCGCCAACACTGTTCGCGCGCGGAAACCGAAAAACGGCAACGACGTCGTCACCTACGTCATCTCGCGCAACGTCAACTACACCAATGTCTGCATCACCGACTGCGACTTCTGCAGCTTCTATCGTCATCCCAAGGACGCTGAGGCTTACTCGCTCAACAAGGATGAACTGCGCGAAAAAGCCCGCGAACTAGTGGAGCTTGGCGGCACAGAAGTCCTGCTCCAGGGCGGCCACAACCCGAAGCTGCCGCTCTCCTACTATCAAGAGATGCTCTCGCTCTTCAAAAACGAATTCAAACTGCACAACCACGCCTTCAGCCCGAGCGAAATCCAGCATTTCGCGATCTTCTGGCGCATGACGCTCCCGCAAGTGCTCAAGGAACTCAAAGCCGCGGGTCTCGATTCCATCCCCGGCGGCGGCGCGGAAATCCTCACCGACCGCGTGCGGGCCATCATCTGCCCCAAAAAGGGCGGTGCCGATGCCTGGCTCGAACCCATGCGCGAGGCCCACAAGCTCGGCATCCGCAGCAGCGCCACCATGATGTTCGGCCACGTCGAGACGCGCGCCGAGCGCATTGAGCATATGCGTCGACTGCGCGAGCTGCAGGACGAGACGAAGGGTTTCACGGCGTTCATCTGCTGGACCTTCCAGAATATGGATAACGCCATGAGCCACGTGAAGATGGTGGGCGCGCATGAATACCTGCGGACGCAGGCGATCGCGCGCATCTACCTCGACAACTTCGACAACGTGCAGGCAAGCTGGGTGACGCAGGGCGGCAAGATCGGTCAGATTTCCCTCACCTACGGCTGCAACGACATGGGCAGCCTGATGATCGAGGAAAACGTCGTGCGGCTCGCGGGCGCCACCTTCCGCATGAACGAGTTCGAGATCCGCCGCTTGATCCGCGAGGCGGGGTATGAACCACGCCGCAGAAACTTCTATTATGATCTACTCAAGGAACCCGCCGACCTCGACGCGAAGCTCGCCGAGGAATTCAAACGCGAGCGCATGAAGGGCTACAAGCGCACCGGCATGGGCCGGCCCGGCGAGAAAGACCCGACGGTCGAAGAACACGCTACGGTATCGTGAAATGCCCTACGCATCGTCCGCCGCGTCGTTCCATTCGAGGTAGCGCTTCATATCGGCGGAACTCGTGGCAGGCGTGATGCGTGAGATAGCCGCGCGCCAGTCGTCAATGCTTACCGGGCGGATCTTCACCTCATAACTGCGGGCGTTGGCAAGGCCTTTGTCCACCACGGCGGGCAGGTCGCGGTTCATCTCGCGGATCATCTTGGTCGTGACTTCCTTGGCGAGACGCTCCAACTCGCGGCCGGAAAACCCCTCGGTCATGTTCACCACTTCGGGCATGTTGGCCGAGGTCTGGAACCCGCGACGCGTAAACAGAATATCGAGGATTTCCTTGCGCGCTGCTGCGTCGGGCAGCGGGATCAGGATGCGCTTTTCGAAACGGCTCAACACCGCCGGGTCCACGTCCCATGGCCGGTTGGTGGCCGCGATCGTGAGCACGTAGATGTCGCCCCGCCCCTTCTCGCTCAGACCGTCAAGCTCGGAGAGAATGGTGGAGAGGATGCGACGCTCGGCGCCCGATTGTTCGTCGCCGCCGCGCTTGCCGGTGATGGATTCGAACTCGTCGAGGAAGACGACGCTCGGCGAGTTGTCACGCGCGGTGCCATAGATTTCGGAGACGATCTTCGTGCTCTCGCCGAAGTATTTGCTCATCACCCCCGACACTTTGACATTGAAAAACATGGCGTTGGTGGCGCTCGCCTCGGTGCTCTTGAGGGCGTTCGACGTGGCGGCAGCGAGGATCGTTTTCCCCGTGCCCGGCGGGCCGTAAAAAAGAATATTGCGGAAGGTGTGCATCTTGAGCTCGCCCGGCGGTTTGGCCAGGGAGAGGCCGAGCGTGTACTTGATGTCGAGCTTGGTGTCAGCGAGGCCGCCGATGTCGTCCCAGGTAAGCGGGCTATTATGCACCATGGCGGCGACCGCCGATGCAATTTCGCCCGTCGATTTATTACTGATGTTCTCGTGGCGCAGGCCGGGCGGTGGATCGTCCGATGGCGGCGGCACGTTATCTCCCGGCTGAATCACTCGTTGCTTGCCGCGCCGGGCGCGGGCGTTTTCCTCGGATGCGGTTTCGCGCAGGCGGCGAGCGTAATCGCGGTATTCGATGGCCTTGCGCTTGCGCTGGTATTCGAGATCGCGCGCGCCGGCGTACTCGGCGAATTTGAACATGAGTTCGGAAGCGGACTCGAAGTTCGCGGCAGCCTCCTCGCTTTTGCCCGCCTTCCACGCCATCTTGGCGCGATGCAGCGCATCGTCGATGGAGGATTTCAGTCTCGGTCCGAGGTCGATCGCCATAGCGCCATTCAACATTAAACGCGGGCCAATTACCAAGCCCTGCGGGAAGGGATTTGCCATGATGTCATTACCATATCGTAGGCGCTTCTTGCAGGCGGCCGAACTTCTTGCAGCGTCACGCGCTGATCCGTGACGTCTTAGCCTTTTCAGAAATCGAATCGTTGACTTTTGCACCCAACATTACCGGGGGTGTAGCGCCCTGCGCGCACGCAGGGCGTCTTTGACAACGTGTGTGTGTTTGTACCTCAAGACGCCCCGCGGGCGCGCGGGGCGCTACGCCGCTGGTTGTCAGATGCGCGAAAGGAACGCGAAACGTACTCTCGGTTGCTCGTATTCATTCGGCAACGCAGCGCCACGGCTTCCCTACCGCAACGCATTGGTGACATTGACGCCGAGGCTCCCGCCCTTGAGGGTGAGGGGGAAGGTGGTTCCTTTGCGGTCGATCATAATAGTGACGCTGTTGGCGTCGGTGGTTTTCGACATCAGTTCCTTAAATTGTTTCTCGTTGTTCACCGGCTCACCGTTGTAGCTAAAAATTTTGTCCCCATCACGAATGCCCGCCTCCGCGGCCTGTGAATGGGGGTAAACGTATTCCACACGCACGCAGTTGGCCTTGTGGAACTGCACCGTGACGTTCGTCGTCCCCTCCCCAACGGTGACATCGAAGGGCTCGGCGAAAAAAATACCGCCACCCAAATAAGCATAAAGCGTGTAGGTCCCGGTGGGAATGCCAATAAATGATATGCGGCTATCGCCAAATTCCTTGTATGCGCGACGCGCGTCTTGTTCGCCATCGTTCAATTTCGGGAAAAGACGGATTTGGTAGCTGTATCTGGAAACGATATCGAGGTGGGAAGAATCTATGGCTGGAGTATTCACTTCGACGACCAAAACATTTGTCAGCGGCAGCGTAATCCCATACGTATTTTCACCGGGTACGAGCGTCAGCATCGTCTCGTACAAAACGATATCGTCGCCTTCGTTATCGTTTATGACGCGAAGGACGACTTGACCGGAGTTTAATGCCTCATCGAAGGCATAGACGCCATCGCCGCGAACGGAGCACGAATCAATTGCAGTTTCTTCTCCACGTTGTATCGGAATTGACTGCACTTCCACACGAAGATTCAAATAGCGGATTTCTACTCCGTCGTTGCCTAGAGTCACCTCGCCTTGCAACGAACACGGCTCAGGAAAAATAACCGTGATGATGTTTTCGCCTTCGTGAATATCGGTTTCGATTGTCTTATACGCGCGCCCTCGAACCCGCACCTCCAAGCGATACTTCCCCGGCACAAAACCCGCATAACAGGACTCTCCGAGCTTTCTTTTGATCATTCTCTCGTTTACATAGCAATTGTCGCCGCTCTCCAAGAGCAGAACAAAAGATGTATAACTCTCCATGAGCGCCCGGCCCGATGAGTCCATGAGGTTCAAGATCACGGTGGCACCAAGGACAATCGTCAGGTCCATTTCGACATGCTCTGATCCGATGGTGAGCGGAATCGCTTCCATGGTCCATGTTCCGATTTTTGTCGAGAGCGTATATTCCCCTGGTTTGATGCCATGGCAACGATAACGTCCAAGGGAATTGCTTGTCGCATTATTGAGAAACCCCCGTTCGGAACAAAGATTCACCTCGATATTCGGCACGGGCTGACCATTCGCCAACACACGACCTGAGAGCGTCACGCCGTGCGTCATGACAATTTCTGCAACGGCGAATCCTGATTCAGCAACCGTTACCTCCTTGTCGCCCATAACCCGATCACTGATCTGGTAGAGGCCCGGAGCGTAAGCCTGCACACACCATTGGCCGCCCTCCGGCAATCCCATTTCAAAGCTGCCATCGTCACTGGCGATCACATTCAAACTATTGCTGTAATCGTCGTCATAAGCGCCTCGAATAATTTTGACGGCTTGCAGCATAAATGTGCATACGGGTTCGCCCGAGTCCAATCGAACATGGCCGCGAATGACTGCGGCAGTTCCGGAGAGATAAAGCTCTACTGCGCTATCGCCACTGGCGACATTGCACTCACGAGCCCAACCAATTGTCTTTGTAGTAACGGCAAGATCGTATGCGAGAGTGGCAAGTCCCATAAACTTGAATGCGCCGTTGGAATCAGTACGTGCGATTCGCGTTTGTTTTGCGAGTGATTGAAGATAAATGCGGGTTGTCTCGTAATGTTCAGCAGGATTCTCGCCTACATCGGGGAGATTTATACACCCCGGCATCCAGAAGTCACTGTGTACGCACGTCACTTCGACGCCTGAGACGGGCTTGCCGGAGCGGTCATAGACATGGCCCGCGATGATGGCGTCGCCCTTGTCGTCGGGGTCGGAGCGGAAATCGGGGGCCACGAAGCGGTTCGCTACTGGAGGAGACAGGGGCGTGGCGCTACTCGACGATGGCACAACAGAATTGCCGTCAGGCCCGCGAAGGCGGGCATCCAGATTCTCTTTTGACAGGATTGCTCCGCGCACTTCGTGTCCCGTCTTCGCGGGCATGACAGCATCGCCTCGGTTGCCGTCAGGGTCAGGGTTGTACGTCATCAACGACGCCGAGTTGGCGCCGAGAAAGAACCCGGCCACGCCGAAAAGCACGCCCAAGATGGCGATCGCCACCAGTGCGCCGCTAATCCCGTGTGTGCGAAGCCACGCCCTCATCGCGAGATATTATAAAGCGCGAATCCGCGCCGCGGATGGCCAAAGTCACGAATTCATTGCATTTCTGCAAGGCGGACTCTCAACAATGCCGTAACTGGATGTCGGGTGACATTCGAAATCCCTCTCCCTCGGTGAGAGCGGTTGACAAAGTATGGATCTTGCGTGGGTTCGCCACGATAAATCGTGGCGCTACGGGGTTTCCGGTCACCCTCCCAAACCTTTGCGTGGCATCGCGCTGATAACCAAGGGTATACTCTCGCCGGATGTCATTCCCGCGCAGGCGGGAGACGAAGTGCGCGGAGCAATCCAGTCTTGACTTGACGAATCTGGATGCCCGCCTTCGCGGGCATGACGAATGGTAGTAACGATTGTGAGTACCACATGACAACCGCGACCACCAGCCTGAGTCAAAAGTTTCTCGACGCGCTCGAAAAGAATGGCTTCAACCATTTCTCCGGCGTGCCGTGCTCACTGCTCAAGGGCGTGATCAAAATCTTCGACACCGATCCACGCTACGGCTATGTCTCGGCCGTGCGCGAGGATTCCGCCGTCGGCATGGCGTGCGGCGCCTACCTTGGCGGCGCGAAACCCGCGGTCTTCATGCAGAACAGCGGGCTTGGGGTGTCGATCAACGCGCTTTCAAGCCTGAGCATCATGTACGAGACGCCGCTCTTGCTCGTGATCAGTTGGCGCGGCTACCAAGGAAAAGACGCGCCCGAGCACATCCAGATGGGTGCGGTGAGCCAAAAGCTGCTTGAGACCCTCGGCATCCCCTTCACTGTGCTCGAGGCCGAGAAGATGGAAGCGCAAATCGCCGAGATGGCGAAGAAGATGGACTCGACCCGTAAGCCCGTTGCGCTCCTCGTGCGTCCCGGCATCCTCGACGAAGGCGGACATTAGGCGAAAAGTCTCTGTTAAACCCTAACTACTTCGCGGCCAATTCGCGCTCCACCATGTCGTGGAACCTGCGAAAGAGGTGCAGGCTGTCGTGGGGGCCGGGGCTGGCCTCGGGGTGGAATTGCACGCTGTAGGCCGGACCCTTGGTCCAACGGATGCCGCTGATCACATCGTCGTTGAGATTGATGTGCGTGATTTCCATATTGTCGTTGAGCGCTTTGGGGTCGGTGGCGTAACCGTGGTTCTGGCTGGTGATCTCAACGCGGCCGGTGGTGAGATCCTTCACCGGATGATTTGCGCCGTGGTGGCCGAACTTGAGCTTGTAGGTCGTGCCGCCAAGCGCGTGGGTCAAAAGCTGGTGGCCGAGACAAATCCCGAACAACGGAACACGCGCCTTGAGAATCCCCTTCACGGTATCGATGGCGTAGTCGAGCACCGCCGGGTCACCCGGGCCGTTGGAGAGAAATACGCACTCCGGATCGTCGGCGAGAATTTGCTTCGCCGTCGCGGTGGCGGGGAAAACCTTCACGTCGAAACCCGCCTGCACGAGGCAGCGCAAGATATTGGCCTTGGCGCCGTAGTCGATGGCGGCGCAGCGATAGCGTTGCTTACCACTGCCCGTGAGGTGCCAGCTATCGGCGAAGTCGCTGACATAGCCCTCGGTCCAACCGGAAGCTTCGGCCAACGTTGCCTGTTTGACAAAATCGACGCCGACCAACCCGGGATCGGTGCGAACGGCTTCGATGACTTTCGTCGTGTCGGCGGATGCAGGGACGATGGCGCCCTTCATGGCGCCGGTCTCGCGGATATGGCGCGTGATGGCGCGGGTGTCGACGCCCGCGATGCCGGGAACGTTGCTCGCGCGCAGCATTTCGTCGAGGGGGCCGGACGCGCGGCAGTTCGAGGTGATGCTCGAAAGCTCACGCACGATCAACCCGCGCATGTGGACGCGTTCGCGCTCATTGTCTTCCGGAGTGACACCGTAGTTGCCGATCAACGGATAAGTCATGACGACCATCTGCCCGGCATAGCTCGGATCGGTGATGATTTCCTGATAACCGGTAAGCGCGGTGTTGAAGACCACCTCGCCGGTGGAAAAATCGCGAACAGCGCCAAAAAGTTCGCCGTCGACAGTGAAACCATCTTCAAGGATCAGCTTGCCTTCGCGCATAATTTCCTCGCTCGTTGAAGCCGAGACCAAATCCCGCGCAGGGTAGCGCATTTATCGCCTGCGGTGTATGAATTTTTTGCTATAGCTCCGTCTCATGGTAAAGACGCTCATTTTTCAGCCTTCATGCTCATTTAAAATTTTTGCACATTCCTTATCTCTATGTAACCGTGTTGGTTCGGTAGGTTCCTGACGCACCTCGGCCGCAGCAATGTGAAAAATCGCTATTGCGGTGGCTTCATCGCCGGATAACTTAACGCACATACGATTAAGAACGTGGTGCGGAGTTCTTCGCGAGAGGGGTGTTCGTAAATCCCGATGAAATCTTGGGTTGTGCGCGACCTCGCGTCTGCCTCCGGCTATGTTTTGGACTGATATATCGCCGCGTTCAGGCGCGGTCATGAGGAGTTGAAATGTCCCGTGAGGTTTTGCGTCCCAACACTATTTGGGACACGGTGTTAACTGCGCTCAAGCTTCATTGCGACGAACACACCTGGTCGACTTACATCCGGCCCGCTCGTCTCGAGCAATACGATCCGCGCGACGAGAGCGTCGTGCTCCAGATCCCGACGGACATTCCGCGCGGAAAGTTCGAGCGCGAGGCTGTTCCCATGCTCGAGAAAGCCTTTGCCAACGCTATCGGCGTCGTGCCGCGTATATTTATCGAATCGGTCAACGGGTCTGTCGCCGCAAACCACGAGGCACCCATGCCGGTTGCTCCAGAGCCGCGCCGCTCGGGGCAGCTCGGACTGAACCCGGAATACACGTTCGAAAATTTCGTCGTCGGCCCCTCAAACCGCATGGCGGAGGCGGCTGCGCGCGCGGTCGTCGACCAACCCGGACGGGCATACAATCCGCTCTTTGTCCACGGCAGCGTTGGCCTCGGCAAGACTCACGTGTTGCAGGCGATCTGCCACGGCGTGAAGAGCAAACAACCTGACGCGCAGATCCGGTACCTATCATGCGAGCAATTCGTCAACGACTTCATCGACGCCATGAAGAGCGGACGCTACACCTCGTTCCGCAGGGCGTTCCGCGGCATCGATCTGCTGATCATCGATGACATCCACTTCCTCTCGAGCAAGGAGCAGATGCAGGAGGAGTTTTTCCATACCTTCAACGACCTCTACAACGCCAACAAGCAGATCGTCATCAGTTCCGACTCACCCCCGAAAGATATCCCCGAGATGGAGGAGCGCCTCATCAGCCGCTTCATGTGGGGTCTGCCGGTGAAGATCGACGCGCCCGTGCGCGAGACCCGTGAAGCGATCGTGATGAAGGTCGCCGAGCGGCGCGGCGTTTCGCTGGCACGCGAAGTGGTCGAATTCATCGCGCAAACCGTCACCTCGAACATCCGCGAACTCGAAGGCGCCGTGACACAGGTGGCGGCTTTGGCCGGCATGTTGCGTAAGCCGATCTCAATCTCTGTGGCGCGGGAGGCGCTCAAGGAGTCTGTTGGCCTCGACGCCGTGCGTCGCACATCCATTGACGACATTGTCGATATGACCTGCAAGCACTTTGGCGTGCGTCTCTCCGACCTCCAGAGCCAGCGCCGCAGCCGTAACGTGACACTGCCCCGTCAGGTGGCGATGTTTCTCGCAAAAAAATTGACCAATAAAACCTTGGGAGAAATCGGCGGCTTCTTCGGTGGTCGCGATCACACCACGGTATTGCACTCGATTCGCAAGATCAACGAGGATATTGGTACGAGTCAGGAACTTGGGCAACGTGTCGCGTTGATCGAACGTGAGGTTGAGCGGCGGTCGCAATAACCCTTCATATCCAATATGCACTACTTCGTTGTGGTTAGTGATTCTTCAGGAGAGTTTTTTGTCTGACTTTTGATGTGGAGAAAAAGTTTTTGTGGTGTGAGATGTTGCCGTTTAATCTTGTGGATTCATTAGTTGTGTTTTCAATATGAATGATGACGTCAGAAAGAAGGGGGTTTTCAAAAACCTTTGGTAGAGAATTTTCCACAACCCAAAAGATGTCTTACCCACAATAGTTTTCAAAATAACCGGTTACTGACATCTTCGACACCCTTGATGAAGAATACGGTGATTTAATTCCTCTCCTTTAAGAATCTCTATGTCTGTGTTTAGAAGTAGATGGATTTCGCAAGTTGTCTCGAAAAATCTACCAGCGAGAAAATCCAATGGTATACATGAGACATATATAAAAAACTGAGCCGGGATCAGCTATGCGCGGCGGCATGGATCGAAAGTGAAAATTGTATGAAAATCAAAGTTCAACGAAAAGTGTTTTCGGAAGTGATGTCTATTGTTGCCGGTGTTGTTAATCCGCGGCATACCAATCCACTGGTGCAAAATGTTCTTCTCGATGCGTCGAAGTCGGGGTTGTTGATTAAAGCAACAGATCTCGAAGTGTCATTGCAGTATCAGTTGAATGACGCCAGTGTTTCGAAAGCCGGTAAGGTTCTTCTTCCGGCGGCGCGTTTGAACGGTCTTCTTAAGGACATGTCGGCGGAAACCGTCGAATTAATCGCCGATGATGAATCGGTCGTGGTGAGCGCTGAACGCGGAAAGATCACACTCCAGACCGCCGACGTGGAGGGCTTCCCGGGCTTTCCCGAATTCAAACAGGATAACGCTCTTTCGATCAAGGCATCGGATTTCGCCAAAGGCTTGGGGTGGACTGGAAAATCCATTTCACCGGAGCGCGGGCGGTATGCTTTCAATGGCGTGCTGATCACCACTGGCAAGAACGGGATTGAATTTTGCGGCACCGATGGCCGCCGTTTGAGCTACATGAAGGTCGCCGGTAAGGCAAAGACTTACGACTTTCCGATCATCATTCCCCGCCGTGGCATTGAACTTTTCACCCGTATGGCGGAGCGCGCGCCCGACTCTGATATCTCCCTCGACATCCGGGAGAACGAGGTTGTCGCCCGGGCCGGTAACGCTATAGCGTCGACAGCGTTGATCGACGGCCAATTTCCCGATTACTGGACTGTCATCCCACGCAACAACGATAAAACTTATGTTGCCCGCCGCGCGGACTTGATCTCGTCGCTGCGTCTTGCGGGCCACGTCACCAGTGTCGAATCGCAGTCCGTGGCAATGGAAATATCGAAACAGGAAATCACTTTCAAGACCCGCAGTCCCGGCATGGGCAGCGCCGAGGTGAAGCTTCCCGTCACCTATGCCGGCCCCGATTGCCGCGTGGGCTTCGACCCGCGTTACTTGCTTGACGGCCTTGCGCTCATGACAGCGGACGATGTCACGTGCGAGTTTAAGGACAACGAAACCGGCGTGATTTTCCACGAGGGCTCGAAGGACAAGGCTTTCTTCCTTGTCATGCCCCTGGACGTTGGATAAGCGCAGCCTGACGCCGCGCGGCGTCAGGATTATTCGGACCACAAAACACTTCAGGATTTGAGCTTGTCGGCGTCCTTGGCGTCGAGAACGCCCTTTTTGACAAGGAGTTCCGCCACGGCGTCGTACAGTTCGGCGCGGGTAATGACGCCCTTCTTGAGCAGCAGCAGAATCAAAGCCTCGCGCAGTTCCGCCTTGGTCATGTTGAGCGACGAGAGCTTGCCCTCACTGCGGGTACGAACATCCTCCACCATCTTGTCTTCATTGGTTGTGGAGCCTCCCTTTGCGTTCGCTGTCTGGGCTGGGACGGATGGCGCCGAGGGCGCCCGTGCTTTCTTGGCGCGCGCCTCAAGCTGCATGATCGTGCGTGTGATCTCGGGCAGGGGGGCGAGATTCAGGTCAACCTGCTTGCCCGTGGCATATTGCACTTCCTCAATGGCGTCGAAGTCTGTGGGATCGGCGGTGCAGATGGTGAGCGTCATGCCGTCCTGATGGATCGGCAGGATTTTGTGGCGCTTGATCAGGTCCCATGGGATCGATTTGACGAGATCAATGGGGAGGATCATTGCGGGCAAATCGACAATCGGAACACTGAACAGTTCCGCGAGAAAGTTGGTGAGATCGACGGCTGTAATAAAGCCAAGCTTGATCAGCACTTGACCAAGCGGGCCCCCCACGGACTTCTGGTACTCCAGCGCCGTGATGAGCTGATCCTGGGTGATCATGCCCTTTTCGACAAGGGCTTCACCCATGCGCTTCTTGACCTGTTTGGCCATACGCCGCCGCTTCCCTTAGCAGGGTTTCGCTCGGTTGCGCACGACGTAACGCATGCTCTGCGTGCTTGTCTCGCGCCTCGCGAAACGCCGAACCATCCATGGTTCGGGTACTCCCGGCGCGGCAAGGGTTTCGCTTCAATCGGGCGATCTTCCACCACACACCGGGGACTTCGATCGTATTATATAGAGCACCTATGAGCGATGCGGCGTCAAATGTTGATCTTCGTGACAAATTCGTGGCAACGCTCAAACCACTGGAGCGCCGCCTGCGGATGCGACAAGCGTGGCGCGCTTCGATTCGAGCGATGCTCGTCGCCAGCTTTGGAAGCGCCGTTGCGCTCACAGTTTTGGCGCTCGTTCCTGTCTTGTTGCCCGGCGAGATTGAAGCGCCAATGGTGGACGATGTGGCTATGGCCGCGATTCTGATGCTCCCGTTAGCGGCATTCGTCGCCACATGGTTCGTGGTGTTTTCTTTGCGGGAGAAGCCCGAAACCGTCGCGCGATGGGCTGACGTTCTCTCGGGCGGCGACGCCATCAGCACAGCGCTTACTGTCGAGGGTTCTTTCCGCGGCCCGTTGCGAACTCGTGCGGAAGCCGCCGTTCAGGAGTTGGGCACAGCGCGCCTTCCGTATCTCGACATCGGCCGGAATCTGCTGGGCGTCGTCATGCTCGCCAGCGTCATGGCGGGCGCGTCGGCATTCGTCTGGATGACCGCACCGCCACCCTCCGTCAACGTTGAAGACACGCGCCTGATTCGTCTTGATCCGATGGAAACGGTTGCTGGCGCGCTTGGCGGGGTGCAGCCCCTCGCCGACGCCGCCCGCGGGCTTGGCCTTACCGATATGGCTGCGGCATTTGCGGGAGCTAACCAACTTGCCGGACTTTTGGAGCGCGGGGGCTTGAGTCAAGGGCAGGCACTCGCCGAATTAGGACGCATTGAAGACCTGCTCGGCCGTGACCAGGGGCTGGCAGTGCTTGGTCAAGCGCTCGCGAATCCGGAAATTCGCAAAACCATCGAAGAATTGCGCGGAAAGGAAGGAACAAGGCCTGATCCCGCGACGCTGATGCGCATCGCTTCCGCCATCGCTCCGGCGCTCGGGAAAGACGGCATGCCGTCGATGGATCAGCTCGGAAAGATGCTCGAACGCAGCGAATTGGCTCAGGCCCTGCTTCAAGGCAAGGCGTCGGCCAATGATATGGCAACGATGCTTGAAGCGCGCGAACAACTGATTGAACGCAGCGCCGCAATCCGTGAGGTCATACTCGAACGCGAGCGGGCACAGGAACGTCTGGAATTTGTCAGCGGGAAGCCGCGCGTCAAAGCGCCGGATGTTGCGGGGAAGGGGTCAACGAGCTCCTCGCCTGACACGACGGTGAAGGTCGAAACCACAGGCCGCGATTTGACGGCGAAGGCGGACGACGAACGGGCCGGCTTCGACCGCCTGCCGCCTGAGTTCCGCGATGCGGCAGAGGAGTATCTGTCCGGACGCAAGTAGCGCCATGCGCCCTCGCATGGCGTCTTTCATCACGTCATTCCCGCCTTCGCGGGAATGACATTCGTCTTCCGTTCGTCCGTCACGCGGGGGCGCGTGACGCTACCACAAAAAATCCTACTTCGAATGCAGACGCCAGACGCCGTCCCATTCGGCATCGGGCGTGTCGAGTTCCAGCACTTCCATGCGCTTTTCCGGCGAAGCGCCTACAAGGGCTTCGCAACGCTCAATCATATTCTCGCACGGCCCTTTCTTCACATCGTAGGGCGGCGGCAGCAACGGCGCGGCTTGTTTGAACAGTTCCATCGCTTCAGCCCATTTTTCCTTTTGATATAACTCGAAGGCCTGCGTGTAGAGTTGGCAGCCCTTGATGATGTCTGGCTCGACTTCGCCGACGAGGCCGATCAGGTGGTACACCGGCACGCCTTTTTTCTTGCCCTTCACCGCGATGCAGTCGAGCACGTGGGCGACGATGATATCCTTTGCCTGTTCGAAGGTTTTTTCATTGAGCATGATCTGTGTGCCGTATTGCTTGTTGGCGCCTTCGAGACGGGAAGCGAGGTTCACCGTGTCGCCGATCACGGTGTAGCTGAGTTTCCAGTCGCTGCC
>JABWBM010000231.1 GCA_013360495.1 Planctomycetaceae bacterium | reverse complement strand
GACACCGTGCCGGACACGGTGTAGGTCCGGTCTTCGGCGGCTGCTGGCGTCGTGCCGTCGGAGACGATGACCTTGACGTTGGCGCTGAAATTGCCCTTGCCGCCGTAGCTCTGCGAGCCGATGAGCGTCAGGGTCGGATTGTCGTAATTTCCATTGGCGACCATGGCATCAACGGTGGAATTCCAAGCACTAACGAAACCATTGAGCCCGCTTCCAGCGTCAGACTTGACGCCGTCGACGACGGTTTCTACCGCTGCGGCGCCGTCAACCGAGAAGGTGATATTTTTCGATACGCCACCGGGACCGCTGGCATAAATCACCAATTCGTTCGCGGCCAGAGCGCCTTGGAAGTAATTCTGGAGATAATCAACCGATGCTTGCGTTTGTTGGCCCCCACCCAATGCGAAATATTGCTCCACCACGTCGTCCGGAGCATTCAATCCGCCCGTCAACTGCGTACCCCAGTCGATGTCGTTGGCATCGACGTTGGGGTTGCCGTAGGCGCGCACGGCGACGTCGGGGACGACGGCTGAGTTCCCCGGCGAGTACTCCACCTCGATAGCCAAGGGGTTTGATTCAAAAAGCGCAACACGGTTGGCCGGTTTGACCTCCGTGCTATTGCCTTCCTTGTCCACAAGGAGCACCGGAACCGAAGATGCAACGAGGACCGGAAGCCCGGTCCCGTTATCGGGAATAAAACCAAAGCCGGTTTCAGTGTCGTCACCGATGACAATGGCATCAGCAACGCCGTCATTATCGGTGTCGAATGCCGGAAAGGGAGAGAGCTTCCCGCGGACCACGGTGTTCTTCGGGTCGGGCTTGCTTGCGGGCGGCACGTCGACAAAGTTGATGGCCAGCACCTTGGTCATTTCAAGAATGCCGTTGCCATCCGAATCGTCAACTGACTCGAGATTCACCACTTGAACGTACTCGATAGCGCCGGAGTTGATGCGCGTCTCGGCTTCTTCGAGGGTCAAGGTCGTCGGGACGTTCTTCTCGTTGTAAACGCGGATGCGCGTGGCATCAGTCGCATTGACGGTAAAGTTGCTGGTGTCTGTGGGCATCGTAAAATCGAGCGTCGTGTCAGTCGCTACGGCGCTGGCCGGGGCAAAGCCGTTGAGGGAGAAGGTGTTTTCGGTGTCGAGACTGATATCGGCGCTGTCGAGTAAATAAAATACGTCGCCGACGAGAGTGCCCGCACCGTTCGGCCTTCCGCATACGACGGCGGGAGTCGAGCCATCACCCAGGGTTCCTGCGCCGGTAATCAAGTCGACCGCATCACCAAAGACCATCCTCGAAAGATCAAGTTGGGCGTCAATCCTCACCAGGAGTACGTCATCTGAAAAAGGGATGCTATCACTGAAGAAGACTTCGTTTTCCCCGGTAAAGCGGTACCAGCCATCGTCGTGCGTGGAACTGTCGCTGTAATGCGTCAAAGACACGCACATCTCGGCGCCGGAGTCGGCGTTGACGCTCTGCAACCCGGCCACGCCGCCGTACTGCTTGGTCTTGATCAGGTTGGAGACGTCATCCCCGTCGGGCGAGAAGAAGCCCATGATCTTGACCTTGTCGCCGGCCTCGAGGGATTTGTTGAACACTTCAAAGTTGAGCGTCGCGGGCAAATTGCCTCCATTGGCAACAAAGAGCGGGTCCAGCCCGTCGCCGCGAAAGAGGTTGACCACCGTTGGGGTAAAGGAGATCAGGTCGCCGTCGTTCTCGCCGGCTTCCTCGGTAAAGGCCGTCACCGTACCCTCGATGAAGGAGGGAATGATCGAAATTTTGGTCGCCGTGAAATTGCCGTTCGCCTCGTTGGCGGTGATTTCGCAATAGTTATAGGGTGTGAGATCGTCGGCGATCAGAGCCGTCTTGCTGCGGTTGATCGTCGTGTTTTCGTTGACGTTGAAGTCCACCTCTTCGAGGTAGTCGATCTCGCTAATGTTGCCCGACTGCTTGTCGACCGCGACGGTCATGGTGCCGCTGTCGTCGTCGATGTCGACGTCCACGATGCAGCCACGCAAGCTGACGCCGATGGCGGCCGTATCGGAGACCTGAACGGAGGGCTTGTATTCAGTGACGCGCGAGACGGCGATCGTGCCGTTGAGCAGCTTGCCCTCGATGCAGACGTATTCCATCTCGCCGCCGGAACCCCAGATAATGCTCGAGTCCGTGGCGCCAAGCGCTCCGCCCAAAGCGCCGATCCAATGGCCGTGCTCGAATACCGCGCCGTCGCTTCCAGCGATCATCGAACCGGAAGGGTGGCCGCTGAAATCCAGCTCGATATCGCCGGTTTCGGTCGCGTCGGAGGATTTGCCGCTCAACATCTTGGCGTTCAGTTTAAGCCCGCCGGTGTCTTCGAAGCCGAATGCTTGTTCAACGAGCGGCGCGAGAGTGCTCGCGTCAAGCGCCGCTACGGCCGCCATTTGTGCCGCCTGGGCGGCGTCACTCACCGTATCCGTAATCCGCACAGGGAAGCACTCGACCGGCTCGGCCTTCTGCTGCGGCTTGGCGGCGACGGTCAGAGCGAAATTCCAGGTATCCGGGTCGTCGGTGGCGGTGATGGAATTATTCAGGTCGAAGTCGAGGGAAAGCGATTGGGTTGAGTCGGCAGAAACAACAAGGGGGGAGGAGAGCGCAATTGTGGCACCATAGTAAGGGTCAGGAAACGGCAACCCATTATCAAGCCATATTGACGCATAACCGGCACTCGCAGAATACGATCTATCTAGAAGATTGATGGTCTGATCGACATCACCGGTATCTTGTCCTGACACGTTGAAGTAAAAGATCGATATTCGATCATACGTGCCTTCGGGAACTTGCACGCTCCCAAATAATGCGCTGAGCCCCTGATTGGAGAGGAGGTTCAAATGTCGGACACCGGACGCATACGTTTGAGGGTTGACCACGATCTCGATTTCCGAACCGGAGTGAAGCCATACTTGCATCACATCCATCTCGAAGCTGCTGAAATTCTCCAGCGCGGCGTCGGCTACCGAAACCGTGATGCCGCCCGTTTCGCTCGACGTCGACGAGTCGTCTCCGCCTCCATTGCCGCTGCATGCGCTGAGCAGAAGCGCCGCCGCCATGAATACCATCAACGCGCCCATTTTGATCGATTGCAGAGAAGCCATAGCCGTCGTCTCCAACATCAAGAACCAACAACATCCAGCCAAACAGGCGACCGCTCCCGCGATAGCCGTCAGCAATGATCACAGAGATTTATGTGCAAGACCCGCATCTTGCCCAAAAAGGCGCGGGGATTAGAGCAGCGGCAAAAATGTTACGCAACGTAAAAATTGATAAAGAACACATTGTTTGAAACGAAAAATACATAAAAAGAACGGCTTATGCCAATCCTAAGAAACAATTGCGTTTATAGCGTCATTCCGGCGAAAGCCGGAATCCATCTTAACTCTTTATCTTTTCATGGTTTCTGGATGCCGACTTTCGTCGGCATGACGCCCGTAAAAACGAACATCTTTTCGAGGATTGGTATTATGTGTCTGCCGACACGCTCTCCCGTGACGACGATGGGGTGTGGCGCCCCTACGGGGCGCGAAAAGTTGGATGCCCGCTTCGTTCCCATGGCTGAAGCCATGGGCCATGTTCTTGAAGCCCCTCCGCGGCTCAATGTTCTTTCTCCGCGGCTCTGCGGCGAATCTCGTCGCTTTTTCCGGCGCGTTTATGGCGCAAAACTGAAATAATGCGCCCTTTGACCGGAAGAACGCGGGGGCGTCATTCCCGCGAAGGCGGGCATCCAGAGCCTTAAGAGCGGCTGTTGAAGGGACAAAAAAGCAAGACTGGATTCCCGTTGCACTCGGCGTAACGCTTCGCTTGCCTCGTGTCGCGGGAATGACATGAAAGACGCCATGCGAGCGCGCAAGCGCACGGTGTGAAAGGTGGGACAATGCTCAACGTCAATACGGACCTGTTAGTGCGGCTCAAGGCCAAGGACGCCTCGGCTTGGTATGAGCTCTGGGAGGTGTTCGGCCCGAGCATTGAGCGCATCGTCGGTTCCATTGCGAATAGGTACTTCAGCCAGGAAACCGTCAAGGACGTGAGCCAGGAAACCCTTGCCCGTGTCTACAAGGAAATCGCCCGCTTCGACCAAAAGCGCGGCGTGAAATTTTCCACATGGCTCTATGCCATCGCAAAAAATGTGGTGCTGACGGAATTAAGCCGCCGCAATACGCAAAAACGCAACAGCGGCGAGAAGCCCGCGAGTTTGGACGGCATGGAGGGCTTCGACCCCGAGTCCGACGACACGCCGGTGGAATT
>JABWBM010000230.1 GCA_013360495.1 Planctomycetaceae bacterium | reverse complement strand
CTCATGACGCCGTCGAAAGACCTGAGCGACGCGACGATCGACGACATCATCGACTTTATCGAGGCGGGCGGCCCGGGATTGCAGGCAATCAAGCTCCGCGAAATGAATACCACCGACATCCCTCTTGGGCGGCAACTGTTTATGGGAGAAGTCCGGCTCGCCAATGGCGGACCCGCCTGCATAAGCTGCCACACGACCGGAGATGCGGGTTTTTGGGGTGGTGGAACGCTTGCGAAGGACCTCACCAAAGCGGCTGACAGGAATGGTGGGGTGGCGGGGCTGCAAGCGGCGTTGACCAGCCCGCAGTTCATCGTGATGAAGGAAATCTTCGCCAAGGCGCCCCTGACGGAAAACGAAGTGGTCGCGCTCTCCGCCTATCTCGGCGATGTCGCGAAAAAAGACGAGCAACCGGTCAGCGGTTTCTGGTTTATCGCGCTCGCTGTGTTCGGGGCCGTTGACTTGATCCTGCTCAGCCAGATGGTGTGGGTCAAGCGCTTCGATGCCGTGCGCAAACCCTTAATCAGAGAAACATACCAGGGAGGATAGCCATGACCTCATGGATCCAGGATATTGTCGACCCCAAGACTCGCACGTGGGAAGAGTTCTACCGCAACCGCTGGTCCCACGACCGCGTCGTGCGCTCCACCCACGGCGTCAACTGCACCGGAAGCTGCAGCTGGAACATCTACGTCAAGGAGGGGATCGTCACGTGGGAGATGCAGGCGCTCGATTATGTCGAACTCGCCGGCGAAATCCCGCCTTACGAACCTCGCGGCTGCCAGCGCGGCATCTCCTATTCCTGGTATCTCTATAGCCCATTGCGCGTGAAATACCCCTACATTCGCGGGGCGCTGCTCGATGCGTGGACAAAAGCGCGCGAGCAATACCAGGATCCGGTGGATGCCTGGACGTCGATTCAAGGCAACTCCGCCGTGCGCAGCACGTATCAGCAGGCGCGCGGGAAGGGCGGATTTAGGCGCACCAACTGGGCGACGGTGCTCGAAATCATCGCGGCGGCCAATATCTATACCGCCAAAAAATGGGGTCCCGACCGCATCATCGGCTTCTCTCCGATCCCGGCCATGTCCATGCTGAGCTATGCCTCGGGCGCGCGCTTCCTGCAATTGATGGGCGGTGTGTGTTTGAGCTTCTACGACTGGTACTGCGATCTTCCTCCCGCCAGCCCGGAGATCTGGGGCGAACAGACGGACGTACATGAGTCCGCCGATTGGTACAACGCGAAGTTTCTGGCGGTCATGGGCTCCAACCTCAATATGACCCGCACGCCCGACTGCCACTTCGCCGCCGAAGCCCGCCATAACGGAACCAAAATGGTGGTGTTCGCCCCGGATTTCAGCCAGGTCTCGAAGTTCGCCGACGAATGGATCCCGATTCACCAGGGCCGCGACGGCGCGTTCTGGACGTCAGTCTGTCACGTGATCATGAAGGAATGCTACGCCGACAACTCAGTGGAATCCTTCAATGATTACATCAAACGTTACACCGACTGTCCTTTGCTTGTCAGGCTGGAACGCGCCGATCGCGGCTATACTCCCGGGCGCTATCTGCGCGCCGGAACGATCAAGAAGTATGCGGACGAGGAACTCAAGGACTGGAAGTTCCTGATGTGGGACAAGGCCACGAACGGCGCGAAGATGCCGATGGGCTTCATCGGCCAGCGCTGGCAGAAGAAGAAGGGCCAGTGGAATCTCCTGCTCAAAGACGGCGTCGACGGCAGCGCCATCGACCCGGAGTTGAGCTTCATCGCCAAGCATGATGAGGTCGCGGAGGTGCGTTTTGACGATTTCGCCAAGGCCGGCGTTGTGTTTCGCGGCGTCCCGGTTCGCTTTGTCGAGACGTCCGAGGGCCGAGTCCCGGTTTGCACGGTCTTCGACCTGCTGATGGCTCAATATGGTGTGGGGCGTGGAATGCCCGGCGCATATGCAAAAGACTACGACGACGAAAAAGCGCCCTACACCCCGGCCTGGCAGGAGGAGCAGACCGGCATTTCCCGCCAGCAGGTGATCAAGTTCGCGCGCGAATGGTACACGACGGCAAAACTCACCGGCGGCAAGAACATCATCATCATCGGCGCCGGCTGCGATCACTGGTACCACAACAATCTCATCTATCGCGCGGGCATGTGCGCGCTCATGCTGTGCGGCTGCGTCGGCAAAACCGGCGGCGGCCTTGCCCACTACGTCGGACAGGAGAAGCTCGCCCCGGGCGAACCGTGGAGCGCTATCGCATTCGCCCGGGACTGGAACAACGGCATGCGTCTGCAGAACGCGCCGTCCTGGCACTACATCCATACCGATCAGTGGCGTTATGAAAAGCAGTTCACCGACTACCACGTCGTCCCGCGTAACCAGCCCGAGGGTAGTCTCGCGACCGGCCATACCGCCGACACCCATGTGCGCGCGGTACGCAGCGGCTGGATCCCGATGTACCCGCAGTACGAGCGTAACCCGCTCGAACTGGCGAAGGAAGCTGAGCGCAACGGCGCGCGCACCGATCAGGACATCGTTCAGCACGTCGTCAATCAACTGAAAGATAAAAAACTGCGCTTCTCCGTTGAGAATCCCGACGCGGAGGCCAACTGGCCGCGCGTCTGGTACATCTGGCGCGGCAACGCGTTGATGGCGAGCGCCAAGGGCCACGAATACTTCCTTAAGCATTACCTCGGAACGCACCACGCGGAAATCGCCAGCGAGGCCGTCGCCCGCGACGCCGTGCGCGACATCGATTGGATCGAGCACGCGCCGCGGGGAAAGATGGACCTCGTCGTCGACCTCAACTTCCGCATGGATACTTCCGCGCTCTATTCCGACATCGTGCTGCCGGCAGCGACTTGGTATGAAAAGGCAGATCTCAATACCACCGATATGCATGCCTACGTCAACCCGTTGTCGGCAGCCGTTCCGCCCTGCTGGGAATCCAAGAGCGATTGGGACATCTTCAAAGCCGTCGCAAAGGAAACCAGCCAGCTCGCCAAGCGTCATTTCCCGATGCCTGTGAAGGACGTGGTGTCCATGCCGCTCTCCCACGATTCCGCCGACGAAGTGTCGCAGGTGAACATGCCGGAATGGTGGAAGGGCAAAGATGACGCCGTTCCGGGCAAAACGATGCCGAAGATGACGGTCATCACCCGCGACTACACGAACCTCTACAACCAATACATCTCCTTTGGTCCGGTCGCTCGAGACAAGGGGCTTGGCGCCCACGGCACACACTTCGATTGCGCCGACACCTACGACAACTGGGTCAAGGACGCCAAGCGCCCAACGGTGACCTGGGGCGGAAAACGCTACCCATCCATCGAGTTCGCCGAGCATGGGGCGGACATCATCCTCGGCTTCGCGTCCGTGACCAACGGCGAACACGCCTGGCGCGGCTACAAAGAGATGGAGGAGAAAACGGGCGTGCCGCTCACGCAGCTTGCTGACGCCAACCGCGCGGTACGCATGTCCTATCTTGACATTCAGTCCCAGCCTCGCCGCCAGCATAATTCTCCGATGTGGTCTGGCCTGCCAAGCAACGGACGCGCATATTCACCGTTCACCTACAACGTGGAACATGATGTGCCGTGGCGCACGCTCAGCGGCCGCCAGCATTTCTATCTCGACCATCACATGTACCTGCAGTTCGGCGAGCACCTGCCGACCTTCAAGCCCTCGCCGACGCCGACATCTTACGGCGATCTCGTGTTCACGCCGACCAACAAGGATACGATCATTCTGAACTACCTGACGCCGCACGGGAAATGGCACATCCATTCCACCTATGGCGACAACGAGCGCATGACCACGCTGTCGCGCGGCTGCGAGCCCTTCTGGATGAATCCGAACGACGCCGAGAAACTCGGTATCAAGGACAACGACTGGGTCGAAGCGCATAACGACCACGGCGTGCTGGTGACGCGCGCCAACGTGTCGCACCGCATTCCTCCAGGCGTTTGCATCGTCTATCACTCGCCCGAGCGGACCTACGGTATACCGAAGGCGCAGATCCGCGGCAAAGCGCGGCGCGGCGGCGGCCACAACAGCCTGACGCGTATTCGCTTGAAGCCGAATCTGTGCGCGGGCGGCTACGGACAGTTCACATTCCACTTCAACTACTGGGGCCCGACAGGGTGCAACCGCGATACGCACCTCGTCGTTCGGAAATTGCCGAAACTGGAGTGGTAAGGGCAGAAGAGCAGAGGGAGTCAACCATGAACGTACGCGCTCAAGTCTCGATGGTCTTCCACCTCGACAAGTGCATCGGGTGCCATACCTGCAGCATCGCCTGCAAGAACATCTGGACCGACCG
>JABWBM010000229.1 GCA_013360495.1 Planctomycetaceae bacterium | reverse complement strand
GTTCACGGTCGAGCGCCGTCACCGTCGCGGCGGACACCGGAAGAGCGAAGAACCATGAGAAGAAAATCAATAGCGCGGTATGATGCATGGCACCCCTCCATCGAACCGTTCATTGTCGTTAATACGAACGGAAACGTACAAAGATGGAGGTGTTACTTCTTCGCGGCGTTCTGGTTGGCGGCAACGATCTTTTCCTCGATCACCCGGCGCGAGGCGAAAAAGTCCTGCTCGGTGATAACGCCCTTCTTCATCAGAGCGTCGAGCAGCGCTTCGATGCTCACCGTGTTGTTGAAGGTGATCTGTTCGAGCGACGCCTGCTGTTGCTGCGGATTCATGCCATCTCCTTGGGTCTTTCGAAATATATTGGGCAAGCCGGAGGCTTTTACCACGGGATAGATGGGGAAGCACGGGGAAATGATGCTTGAGAGTCGGGGACAAATATGGCCGTCCAGGCGGCCATGATAAGGCATCCCACATATGTCTATGCACGTTCATCCACGCGATGGATACAGGGTGGGGGAAATGACCCCAAATCACGCGCGAACCCCTATTTGAGCGAAGCCACCAACTCCTTGAAATACTCTCCCCGGTGCTCAAAGTTCCGGAAGCGTTTTCCCGGTTCATACTCATAAAAACTCGCGCACGCGGGGGACATTAAAAAGACCGCTCCCGGAGGCGCTGAGCGTACTGAACGCTCCACTGCGTCAGCGAAGCGCGCCACCGGCTCCACCACAAGCGCGCGTTTTGGGTCCGGATGCCGGCGGCACGCACTGTGAATTGCGTCCGCGATGCGCGTGGCTTCACCACCGGTTACATACACGGTGCGAATGTGGGGAGACGCCGCGATGGTCTCTGAAAGCTCGTCGTAGCTCAGCCCTTTGCCGCTGCCACCGAGCAGCAGGAATGCCGGACAGTCGAAACTTTTGATGGCAGCGATGGTGCTTTCGGGCGTCGTCGCGATCGAATCGTTGTAGTAACGGATTCCGCGAACATCCCGTACGAATTCAAGTCGATGTTCGACTCCACGGAATTCACGCAGGGCTGAGCTGATGGCTTCAGGCGTTGCGCCGGCCGTATGAGCAAGCGCCGCCGCGCATAGCGCGTTGGCAAGGTTGTGTTTTCCTGGAAGGCGTACGTCGTCGACAAGGAAGAGCGTCGTCTCAAGTCCCCTCGTACGAAGGACGGCGCAATTCCCACGAATAAAAATTTCACGGTCGCGAGTTTCCCCGAGGCCGAAGCGCAGGAGACTCCCAGTCACATGGGATGCGAGGCGCGCGGTGATCGGGCATTCGGCATTGAGCACGGCGGTTCCCGCGCTATGCCGAAAGATGGCAGACTTCGCTCGCACGTATTCGGCCATGTCCTTGTGCCAGTCGAGGTGGTTGGGTGTGATGTTGGTGATGGCGGCGATCGCTGGCGAGCGGCCGGCTGCGTCGAGATCCATCAGTTGAAAGCTCGACATTTCGAGCACAACGATATCGTCGGGCGCGATCTTCTCCACGTCATCGAGGAGCGGTCTTCCCAGATTCCCCCCAAGCCAAATTCTCTTTCGTGCCGCGTCCTGTCTCTTGCTTTCTGTCTGTTCAACGACTCCGCACTCCTCCAGCATCCTCGCCGTCATATATGCCGTAGTGGTCTTGCCGTTGGAGCCGGTGATACCGATGATTGTCGCCGGGCAATGCTCAAAAAAGAGGTTCATTTCGCTGGTGACGACGGCGCCCGTCTCGCGTGCAGCAGTGACATATGGATTTCCAGGTTTGACTGCAGGGTTCTTTACTACCAGATGTGCGTCGCGAAAGTCGTCTTCACGATGTTCGCCCAGGCAAAAGGTGACGGGTGATCCGGCAAGTTCTTCGATACTTTCGCGCAACTCCGTTTCCTTGCGGAGATCGGTTACTAACACGTCGTAGCCGCGCTTGATCAGGAAGCGCGCTGCCGCCACGCCCCCTCCAAAGAGGCCAAGGCCCATAACGATTGCGCGACGATTCAGTGGAGCAGTGTTCATTTGTCCGGTGGGGGGGCAAGCTCGCGGTTGGCCTGCTCGCGCCGGGCCTCGGCGCGTTCGCGCAGACCCTCAAACTCCGGCGCGGCGAGAGGCTCGAGCGTGACTATTACGGTATGCTGGTCGACGATGTCCACGGGAATTAATACTTCTGAGAAAAAGTCGATCACCGGATATTCATACCATGGTGTAGCAAGATTAACGGTCCCGCTGGTCGTCTTATAGCCGTCGGCGCGCAAGGTATATTCGCGCGTTCCATAGTTACGAAATTCGATCTCCACCGGGGTAACACCGATGTTCTCGCGGTCGAGGTAGACGCGCGCTGGAATGTTGCTCTCGAAGCGGATGCGCCGTTCGACACAACCGTAGCATAACGCAGCCGTGAGAAGCGGGCAAAGAGAACAGATCAAGGCGCGTGTCATGTGGGGTATGATAGCAGCGCTTTTGCGCAATCAACACTGCCCCGTCCAGCATCGCCAGTATTCAGGCGTGAGCGTGTCCCGGTCAGCTGATCTTTGCGATGGCATCGTCGATCAAGCCGATGGCATCGCTGATGTTCGCCACGCGTTCATCCGCAGTCTTGGCAAGCAGGCGCAACATCAGCTTCGCGGTGCCTTCGGACAGGTTGGAGCGGTGTTCGCGGGGATCCTTGGGTTTCTGTGACACGTGCGCCACGATCAGGATCGAGAGGTTATCGCCCTCGAAGGGCGTGTGGCCGGTGAGGAGGTGGTAGAAGGTGGCCGCCAAACTGTAGAGGTCGGAGCGGATGTCGAGATTCTTTGCTCCTTGCGCCTGTTCGGGCGAAATATAGTGCGGCGTGCCAAGCACATGCCCTTCGATCGTTTGACCCATATCTTGCGTAGCGCGCGATAGACCGAAGTCCGCGATCTTCGCCACTTCGCGGCCGTCGCCGTCTTTGGTGACGAAGATGTTCTCGGGCTTGATGTCGCGGTGGATCAGCGCCTGAGAATCGAGATAGACGAAAGCTTCGACGAGTTGCCGCATCAGACCGAGCGCGCGTTTCTCATCAAGTGGGCCGGAGCTATCGAGCACCTTGTCGAGCGTCGGGCCTTCCACCAGTTCTTGTGTGAGGAAGTGGACGCCCTGGTGCTGACCGATGTTGTAGCACTTGACGATATTGGGGTGTTTGAGGCGGATAGAAATTTCGTTCGAACGTTGAAAACGATCCACGAAGCCCGGCGATTGGCTGATGAAGGGGCTCACCACCTTGAGCGCGATGGCCGAGTTGTGGATCGGTTCGATGGCGCGATAGACCACGGCCGAGCCGCCTTGGCCCAGCACGCCGACGATGGTGAAACCCGCGAATTCCTTAGAGACGATCTTGCCGGTTTCCTTGATCTCTTTGACCGATTTGTCCTCGCCCTTGGTGAGAACTTTGGTCTCCTTCTCCGGACGGTTGGTAAATCCGCCAGCCTTGCGCAGCAGCATCTTCACCTTCGCCTGAAGTTCCGGTGCTTTAAACGGCTTGACCAGATAGTCATCGGCGCCGGCTTCGATACCCTTGACGATGTCTTCCTCGCCGCCCAACGCGGAGAGCAGAATAATCGGTGTATTTTCGAGCTCAGAGGTGCCGCGCATGGCCTTGGCGGCGGTAAAGCCATCCATACGGGGCATCATGATGTCCATGATGATCAGGTTGGGTTTGAGCTCTTTGCCTTTTTCGAACCCTTCCTGTCCGTCGACGGCGAGGTGAACTTCGTAACCCGCCTTTTTAAGCTGCGCGCCGAGGATGGTGCGCAGCTCTTTGGAATCGTCGACTACAAGAATCTTTTCAGCCACCGTGATGACCTTTGCGCAGCAAGCCCCATACCCCTACCCTTCGGCAGGTTACTATAGTCGCTCCAACACTCCAAGGCCGTTGCCTGTAGACCTGTAGACACGTGCGGCTTGATGCCTGCGGCAATGGCCAATGTTGTGGGTACGGCATACACACGCCCGAGCCCGAACTCTGAATCGGCGTGTTTGTCCAATCGTTTTCTGATTGAAGCGAGTCCTTCCGAAAGGAATCGAAGCTTCGACCCACAGGTAAAAAATTTGTGAGCAGGAGGTGGCTTACGTTGATAGGCGGCGGTTTCAAAGGCACTGGTATCCCGACTGTATTCGCGAAGCGCGCGCCGCCGTTATGGGGATGATGGACGCAGTGGAGAGCGATTCCACAATTGGAGCGAAGTTGTAATAGCCTCGAAGCTGTCGGTTCCGTAGACTCTCCGGCGCGGGCGTGGATCGTGGTGGTTCCCTCGCATGTCCTGACTGTTGTGCCATTAGAGAAGGAAGCACACATGGCTGGTCCAAGCTATGTATATGTCCCCCAAC
>JABWBM010000041.1 GCA_013360495.1 Planctomycetaceae bacterium | reverse complement strand
TTCTCGGTGACGTTGGTGTTGTTGACGGCGAGATAGCGCTCACCCGTGGCCGACGTCTTCTCGACAATCGACATGGACTTCTCGATTCCCTGACGCACCAACTGCTCCGTCATGACCTGCTTCGCCCGTTCGAGAGTCATGCCCGGCCAGTGCATGAAAAGCGCGAAGGGAGGAAATGGCAGACGCGAAACGATCTGCGCCGGTGTGTGCTCGGGCGCGTAGCGGTCGGCGAGCAGCGCCATGCCGTAGCCGCGAATGTCCGGGTTATCCCCGAGCGCCAGCATGAAGGTGCCAACCGTGTCGGGGGCGCCGTTGCGGTCGGGCCGCGATTCCGGGGCGATAGCCTCGCGCAGCACCTCGAACGGCTGGCGCACCGTCGTCACCATCCACGTATCGGCGGGCAGATATCCAAGAAAATCCATCGGCGCCGAGGGCTGGCTCCAGCTTTTTTGCAGGTAATCGAACTTGTTAAGCTTCGATGGGCTGGTGTAGAGATACTGATCGATGTCGACCCGGCCTTTGTTGCCAAGATCGATCACCCAGCCCGCCATGGCGAAGACCCGTGTGTCGATGGCGTGTTCCAGCGCGGTGTTGAGCGTCGGCATGATTTCCTGGCTCGCCTGCATCAGCGAGAGCGGCACACTGAACAATTGGTCGATCTTCGCGCGCTTATCGGAATCCTCGGGATCCTTCCCCTGCCAATCGCGGACGGCATCGATGTTAGCGATGATCTTGATCGCTCCGCTTTCGCCGGCTTTTTCGGTGAGTGTGGTGTGGACCGGCTGATAGGCGTCGAGATCGGCAAACGACGAGCCGCCATTTTCGTGCAATGCGGCCACACGCTGGAGCACGTCGCGCTCGGAGCAGATCGCCATCACATCGTCGAAGAGGCCGATGAACTGCGTGCTCTCTTCCTTCTCTATGGCGATGAAGTCGCCATCCTCGCGAATGATGACCTCGCCCTGCTGCCCCTCGGCCCAGCCCTTGAACTCCCAGTAGAAGCGCACATCCTTGCTCACGCGCGTGAGAATCAGTGGCGTGAGTGACTCGCCATCCGCACCGCCGAACATGGCGAGCAGCATTTGCGTGCCGATCAAATCGTTGTAGAGGTCGAGGCTCAAGGGCATGGAACGCACCTGTTCCTCCGCCTGTTCCAGCGCGGGGCGAAGGTCATTTTGGAACATGCTGCCGATGGTTGGCGCGGGCTTCTTGTCGTCGCCCGCGAGCGCCTCGCGAATCAGCGGCGCGCGCTCGATATTGCTCAACTTGCTGGCGACAAAATGGCTCTGGACCTTGCTATCGAGTTCATCGAAGGCGTCGCTGAAATTATCGAAGCGCGTAACGAGAAGCGCTTCGGCGGGGACGAGCTTCTCCAGTTCGCCCTCATATTCGCTATCCGCGCCGAGGTAGAGCGCAAAAATCCAGCCGCCGATGATGAGAATCAGCGCGCCAACGCCGATACCGCTCCACAGCAATATCTTCTTCCAGCGCCTGGGCTCGTCCGCAGCTTTCGCTGGTTTGGCGGCCTTCTTCTGTTGTGATGCTTTGACTGCCATAGTGCTTTCAGATTGTACGCATGGATGACGCCCGCGTTAGAGAAATCTTGCGCGGCGCGGGCAGACGGGTAAGGTCGTGGCAAGTGGCCGTAGTGTCACGCCTGTGGCGTGACGTCTTCGATCCGCCGCTTGATTTAGCGGGGCAAGACGTCACGGCATAGCCGTGACGCTACAGAAGAAAAAATATCTCATCACACCATTTTTGTGAAAGCCCATGGTGCCACGGTTTCAGCCGCGAATACCCTCGAGAGGAACATTCTGTGAATACGAGGTTCGACGATCTGTTTGCGCTCCCGCTCTTCTCCGACGCGGATCGTGATCACATCAAGATGGTCAACGAGACCATCTCGGGGCTTCGTTTCCCCAAACCCGAAGCCAATGGCGAGAAGGCGCTCACCGCATCCGTCAAACTCCTCGGCAAGTCCGGCCTGCTCAAGCACACCGTCGCCGACAGGGGAGAGCTCAACCTGACCGCGTTCGTGCTCTGCCGCGAACTGCTCGCCTATCATTCGATCATCGGCGACCTCGCCTTCGTCATGCAGTCCCTCGGCTCGCTGCCCGTGCAAATCGCGGGAAGCGACGCGATGAAGAAGTCTTTCCTCCCCGGCGTCATCTCGGGCGACCTCACCGCAGCCTTCGCCCTAAGCGAGCCAAACGCAGGCTCCGATGCAGCCGCCGTGGAGACACGCGCCGAAAAGCGCGGCAACTCCTACATCATCAACGGCAACAAGCGCTTGATCTCCAACGCCGGTGTTGCGACGCACTACGTCGTGTTCGCGCGCACTGCCGAAGGGCCGAAGGGCGTCAGCGCATTCTTCGTTCCGGCGGAAACGAAGGGCCTGAGCGCCCGGCAGACCCCCACCATGACGCCACACCCGCTCGGTCAACTCGAATTCAAGGAGATGGAAGTCCCCATCGCAAACTTGATCGGCAAAGAGGGCGACGGCCTGAAACTCGCCTTCCAAACCCTCGCGCGCGGCCGCCCCAGCGTCGGAGCGGCGGCCTGCGGCTTCGCGCGGCGCGCCATCGAGGAAGCCATACGCCATGCGTCGCGCCGTAAAGCCTTTGGCGGCGTGCTTGCCGACCAGCAGCTCGTGCAGTCCATGCTCGCCACATCGGTGACCGAGCTGGACGCCTCGCGCCTGCTGATCTACCGGGCGGCGAAGGCCTTCGACATGGCGCCGAAGGAGCGCCACGACCGTTCGAGCGCGGAAGCCAAGTGGTATGCGACGGAGGCGGCGCAACGCATCATCGACCGTTGCCAACAACTTGCGGGAGGTCCAGGCGTGCTCGACAATTGCATCCTTGCCGATTTGTACCGCGCCATCCGGCCGTTACGTATTTACGAGGGAGCGAGCGAAGTGCAGCAATTGGTGATCGCGCGGGATTTACTGGGAGAGAACGTTACGCCTATGGCGTGACGTCATCCCCGCGAAGGCGGGGATCCAGAGCCTCAGAAAGGATTGAAATGAGGGAAGGAAGGCAAGACTGGATTCCCGCCTGCGCGGGAATGACATGAAAGACACCACGCCAGCCTGCGACGAGCTCATTCGAGTCGGGCGCGTGGCCCTACAGAAAACAAATCATGCCCATCATCTCTGACAACATCCTCGACCCCGCCATCGCCGGCCACGAGCGTCAGCAGCAGGACCTGCTCCACGCGCTGCGCACGAGCCGGCTTGGCCATGCCTATCTCTTCAGCGGGCAGAGCGGCATCGGCAAGCGTCTCGTTGCTCTCGCGTTGGCGAAAGCTCTCGTGTGCGAGCAGCCCGACGATCGCGCCCCGTGCTTGCGCTGCCGCCAATGCAAGATGGTAGAGTCCGGCGTCCACCCCGACGTTCAAGTGTTTTCCCGCGACAAGTCTGTCTATAGCGCCGAGTATATGCGCGAGAGCGTTCTTGACTGGGCCGCGCGCACGCCGCGCGAGGGGAAAGCGAAAGCTGGTATCTTGCTCGATGTGGAATTCCTCGCCAACGCCAGCGCCAACGTGTTTCTCAAAACGCTTGAAGAGCCACCCGCAGGAACCTACTGGTTCCTTCTTTCAGGACGCAGCGGCCACGTTCTGCCGACGATCCGCTCGCGCTGCCTCGACGTGCGCTTCGCGCCGCTCAAGCGCGACGATGTGGAGCGCCTGGTCCGTGGGCCGCTCAAAGGCGCTGTCGAAACCATCGCTTCTGAACGCGAGGAAAGCTCGCTCGGCACGGACGAGCGAGAGTTTCTTTTGGATTTCGCGGAGGGTTCACCCGGGCGCTACATGTCGCTGCTTCGCGAGGACATGTTCGCGGCATTCGAAATCGTGCGTGGGGCAGCGAGTGCGAAGCCCACTCCCTTCGACGCATCGGAAAAAATCCTCGCCCATCTTTCCCGCGCCGAGGACACAACTCAGGAGCCATTACGCGAGCGGCTGCACCTCTTGATCGACCTGCTTGAACGCGATGCGCATGCGCGGGATGGTGGCGGTTCTTCCGATCACTTTCGAAAGCTTCATGGGTCTCTCGACGCCAACGCCAACCCCAAGCTGGTTGCCGACATGCTGGTTCTTCATCATTGTGTAATGCCGCGCGAACAACAGACTTGACCATATGTAATATCGATATACGATTGAGGCATTCAAGAATTTGCTGAAGCCGGTCAACTTGTGATTTTTTGACAGATGTTATTCTATTTCGATATAAGTCATTATTGGACAATAGGTTGTCTTGATTTTGAGCGGTAACGGATTTCTGAGTTTTGTGAGGATTAAGTCGCAGAATTTTGTAGTTTACGTGCGCCACTTTCTGCGGGTGATCTTCATCAGATGTGATAGCAAGCAGCGTGCAATTATTTGCACGCCGTTTATGGGTACGAAAATTATTCGTGGAGTTAGAAACCACAGCGCAGCGTTCACAGCAATAGAGACACAGCGCGAGTGTTGAGACAATCATGGTGACGATCGGACATACGACCACAAGCATCCGGCCCAACATTCTGCAGTTGATGGTGGAAAACGCCGCCGACGCGCAGTTTATCGTCGATGTCGATCGCGACGTATTCCTCAAAGTCAACCCAGCGCTCACGGACCTCACCGGATATTCCGAGGAAGAACTCACCACTGAAAGCTGCAAGTATACCGACCTCATTCATCCCGAAGACCGCCCGACGCTCATCGATTTTCATGAGACGCAGGAAGTCGATACCGCGCCCAAGCGTATGCGGTTCCGCTTGCTCTCGAAAACAGGCGAAACGCGCGACGTTGACGCCCGCTTGCGCGTAGTGCAATACATGGGCCGCCGCGTTACGATCGCATCGCTGCAGGACATCACCCAGCAACTCGCGCTCGAAAAGCGCCTCAAGGGCAAGAGCGAAGCGACCCAAACCAAGGTCCATAAAGACAACAAAATCATGCTGCAAATGGCGGCCTCCAACAACCGCCTCTATCAGATGGTCGAATCGCTTAAAGCTGTCCCCGATCTCAGCAAGCAGCTCTCCGCCCTCGATAACGTCAACGAAGTCATCAAGCAGGCATGCCTCTATATCACCAATCAGGAAACCGGCCTGCAGTTCGGCAGTTGCGTGATCTATATGAGCCGTGGCGATCAACTCGAAGTCGCTTATGCCAATCCCTTCCGCATGACCAGCGCCGTTTCAACCAAGGACAACGAAACTTTCCGTAACCTGCTCGACGGCAAGGTCGACATGGTCGTCACTGACGAAGGCCATCGAGTCGTGCCAATCCATGATCGTGACAGCATCATCGGTATTCTCGAGGTCGGCATCGGGCGCACGCTCGAACGCATCTTTGCCACCGACGACCCGGTCAGGCGCGGCGCCGAAAACGTGATCAAGGCCATCGCCGACTTCATCGGCGGGCAGATCGCCAACATCAAGCTGCGCGAAAAGATCCAGTTGCAGGCAGTCGAGGACAAGCTCACCGGCCTCTTCAACCGCCGCCACTTCGACGAAAAGATCGAGGGCGAATTCAAGCGCGCCGCGCGTTACAACCGTTCGCTCGCCTTGATCGTGCTCGACATCGACCACTTCAAGAAAGTCAACGACGTCCACGGCCACGCCCAAGGCGACACCGTACTCTCCGCCATCGGCAAGCTCATGGGCGGAAGCTTCCGCGACCTTGACACCGTGTGCCGCACGGGAGGCGAAGAATTCGCGATCCTGATGCCTGAAACTTCGACAGAAGCCGCTGTCGCCAAAGCTGACCAGCTTCGCAAAGCGGTCGAAGCGCTGCAGATCGATATGGGCGCGTCGAAGGTGCCGCACAAGGACGGCGATACCATGCACGTGACGATCAGCCTCGGTGTAGCGAGCGTCTCGCCCGCGATCGAAAGCGCCGACCATCTCTATCAGGAAGCCGACCGCGTGCTCTATGTGGCCAAAGAATCCGGCCGCAACCGCGTCGTCGCGGCATAGCACTACCTTCCGTACCATCCTCCGAACGGTGAATAGTTCTTCCACGACGGAGTCATGCCTTTCGTTCGCTTGCTGATATCGAGCATGAACTGGAAAATCTCTTTGAGTTCTGGCCGTTCACTTTTATTGATGAATGGCCAGACGCGACAGACTCCCGACTTCAGATGCACCATAAAATCTCCGAATTCGCTCTGATCGTCCGCGGCGGGATAATCAAACTCAGCAGTAAAAAAGGAACACGCACGAATTTTCGCGATGAACTGAGATAACTCCTGTGCGCTTAGCTGCACCCTGTATTCGTCGGCCATTGGATGGCCAACCCAAGTGGGCGCTCCGTATGCGACGTCCTGTTCCGTCGCTTTGCGGCGAACTTGAATCCGGCACTCACCGGAAGCGTCAAGCCGAACTGCTATGCCTTCGCACTCGGGACTGAAATATTCCATTTCCGCAGAACGGAACTCTTTATCCAGAAACGTAAACGGCTTGCCGTCGCCTGTTGGTATCGGGTCATGCAAATAGCGCGGCGCTTCTTCTTTTGTTGTCTTCGCTGTCGATTGGGGAAGATGAGCGACCGGTGCCGCGACATTCGTGACGTCGCTTGAACACCCCGACATCGCAAGCCACACAAATGCAATAAGGCATGCCATCCATCCCATGCATAGTGTAAACGGTTGCGAGCGCAGAAGGTTCAATTGACCTAAGCTATACTCCCGCCATGGCTGCCGTTCCCGACCATATCCGCAAGAAACTCGCCGCGCTGGGTCAGGAGCATCTGCTGCGCTGGGCAGAAAGATTCGACGACAGCATGCGGCAAGCGCTGTTCGCCGATATCGATGCGATCGAAGCCGGGCAGCTTGCAACACTACGCGCCGCGATGAAACCGCAGGCGTCAACCAACATCCCCTTCACGCCCTTCCCATTCCTCGAACTCGAGGACGCCAACTTTCCCTACCGCCTCCATCGCGACGCTCGCGAAGCAACAGCGCATGGCGAAACACTCCTGCGCGAAGGCAAAGTTGCGGCACTCGTCGTCGCGGGCGGCGAGGGAACGCGGCTCGGTTTCAACCGTCCCAAGGGATTCTTCCCTATTTATCCGGTCAGTGGCCGCTGTCTCTTCGACGGGTTCGCGGCGCAATTGCGTGTGATCGAAAAGCGTTTCGGTCGAGCCGTGCCGTGGTACGTGATGACCTCGCGCGCGACGCACGATGCGACAGTCAAAGGTTTTAAGGAAGCGAAGCACTACGACCTGAACCCCGTCAACATCTCCTTCTTCACGCAGGGTGAAAGCCCCGTGCTCGCCCCCGATGGGCGACTTTTGCCTGACGCTTCCGGCCGCATCGTCCGCAGTCCCGACGGCCACGGGGGCTGTATCGAAGCGCTCGCCTGCTCGCGGATGCTCGACGATATGAAGAAGCGCGGCGTCGAGTGGATTTATTATTTTCAGGTGGATAACGCCATGGAGCGCGTCTGCGACCCCGCGTTGGTTGGCGTGACGGCATCGAAGGACGCCGACGTCGGCGTGAAGGTCGTGCGCAAGCAGGAGCCAGGCGAGAAGGTTGGCGTACTTGTCGAGCGGGACGACCACGCATCTGTCGTTGAGTATACGGAGTTGAGCGAGACGCAAACGAACGAGCGCGATACTCAAGGGCGCTTACGATACTGCGCCGGCAACACGGCGATCCATGTGTTTCGCCGCTCGTTTCTTGAACGTGTTGCCGGAGAGAGCCTTCCCTGGCACGCGGCGTTCAAGGCGGTGCCACATATGGATGAGGCAGGGAAGATTGTTACGCCTTCTCAGCCCAACGCCTACAAGTTCGAACGCTTCATCTTCGACGTGTTCCCGCGTGCGAAGAAACTCGTCGCTCTCGAAGTACCCCGCCGCAGAGATTTTGTGCCGCTCAAGGACGCGAGCGGCCCGCGCTCACCCGAGGGAGTGCGTAAGGAGATGCAAGCCGAGTGGCGCGCATGGCTCGCGCACAAGGGCGAAAAGTTCGACACAGATGCTCCGCTGGAAATATCGCCGGAGCGCTGGGCAGAGACGCTGTGATGCTGAACTCCATAGTGTCGAGTAGGCCGCGGAGCGGCCGAAGTGTATGGCCCACGGCTTCAGCCGTGGGAATCCCGTTCAACAGGGATTATGCGCCCTGTAGGGGCGCGAGTCAGTTCCGATGAAGAAGTCTTGCGCCCCTACGGGGCGCGGGAGGAACTGGATACGACTTGTTCTCACGGCTAAAGCCGTGGACTAACTTCTTGGGCCGCTATGCGGCCACCCTTGCGCCTTCGGCGCTACTCGATACTACGGGATCCTACGTGCATTACCTGGAAGTGGCTAACACCAATCTAAATAAAACGCAAAGCGCGCGGGAGACTCCCCCGCGCGCTCGCATTCAAGCCTGACTCAAAGACTTAGATCTCGTCCTTGAGCGCCTTGCCGACCTTGAAGCTGACGGTGCGGCTGGCCTTGATCTTGATCTGCTCGCCGGTCTGCGGGTTGCGACCGGTGCGAGCCTTGCGCTGACGGACGGCGAAGGTGCCGAAGCCCACGAGCTGGACCTTCTGGTCCTTCTTGAGACCCTGCTCGATGCCCTCGAGAACCGCGTCACAGGCGCGTTCGGCCGAAGCCTTGCTCTCGAAGCCATTCTTCTTGTTCTTCACCAACGCTTCAATCAATTCCGCTTTGTTCATCTCTACTCCTCATGTTCTGTGTGATCAGGCACCATGCCCGATCACATTGACAAAAAAATCGCCACATCCGTGACTCCTGTCACGGGCACTATGTGTTGTATAGACGTCCCGAAGAATGAGTTACTGACACTCTTGCCGTTCCTGAGATTCCAGTCACCACCATCAGAAAAACCTTACAGATCATGGAGTCCAAGGCGACCCCATATGTTGTTGTCTAGCGCGAGAAGTGTAATGCATTCGATTTCGTTGTCAAGCCGCACTTCGAAAAAATTTGAAATTAATTCGCCGTCAAACCCCCATTCTGCGCGGCTCCTGGAGAGCCATAAGCCCCAATAGCCCATTTTACAGGCATCTCAAGGCAATCGAACCATATCCAGATTCTACACGGTGTCCGGGGCTGAGGCCGGAAAAATCCCTTATTTTTCAAGGATTTTTCGTCACCTCAATCGGACGGGAATTGTCCAACACGCCACGATGGGCAAGGAAATACAAAACCGGGATAACAATTAACGTCAAAAGCGTCGAACTCGTCAAACCCGCAATAATCGTGATCGCCAAGGGAGCGCGCATCTCCGCACCCTCGCCTCCACCCGCGATGAACCCAAGCACGTCACCAAGCACAGGCACAGATTCCGTCGCCGACGCCAGCGCACCGAAGGGGCCATGCAGCCACCCCGTCATGGGAAGGAGGCCAAGCACCGTCGTCAACGTGGTAATCGCGATGGGCCGCAGGCGCACGATAGCCGACTCGCGCACCGCTTCCCGCACGGGCGCCCCACGCCGGCGCAGCGTCTTGGCGTAGTCCACCAATACAATAGCGTTGTTCACTACCACGCCCGCGAGCACGATGATGCCGAGCATGGCGATTACGCTCACTGAAATGTCCGACACCCAAAGCACATACACCACACCAACGCCCGCGAGCGGCATCGCCCCCATGATCAACAATGGATCAATGAAGCTCTCGAACTGGATAGCCATCACGGCGTAGACCAAAAACACCGCGAGCAACAGCGCGAGAACCAAACTCGACGACGAACGTTCGAGCTCAGCCTGCTGGCCCGTCAGCGCGGTGTGCGTTCCGGGAAGATTCACCTCGTTACGCAGCAGCGCGTCACCGATGCGCTCACGCACCACGCCGAGCGGCACACCAGCCTCCGGGTTCGCCGTCACCACCACGGCGCGCTCATTGCCCGTCCGCCTGATCTCCGAGGGCGCCTCCACGGCATCGAGCGTTGAACCGGGCAGGAGCACTTCACTGAGCTTCTGCCCCGGCGCAATCTCGATATCGCCAAGCTCGGTGAGCGACGCACGATCCGGCTCTTCGAGGTTAATGAAGACGTCTATCTTCTCGCCGCGGTATTCGAAATCGCTCACTACCTCGCCGCCGATCTTCATACGCAACTCGTTCGCCACGCCCGCGTTGGTCAGCCTCAGGCGCGACAACTTCTCGCGGTCAAAATATAGACGCACCTGCGGCCTGCCGCGCTCCATCGACGTACGCACATCCTTGAGCAATGGCCCACCCTCCGATGCGCGCAGTTCTTTGAGCGCGCTCGCGATGCGCCGGGCGACTTCCTCTATGCGTGTCAGGTCTTGCCCGCGCACTTCCACTGCCACGGGATCGGTCGTGCTGAACAGCGTCGGCGCGTGAAACTCTGGCGTCTCGACGAACGCGGGATTTCCGCCGATGCTGGCGCCGAAAGCCTGCTTCACGTTGTCGGCCGCGTCCGGAACGCCGCTCGCAAGCGACACGACGAAACGCGCGCGGTGCTCCCCCACCGGCCGGCTCACGACGTCGATACCGCCGCCCACCTCGGTCATGATCCCGGTGATGCTGCCCGCGAGCCCTCCCGCCGACAGCGCATCGTTCAGCACGATCCGGGTTTCGCGGTCGGTGGCTTCAAGCGGTGTGCCATCCCTGCAAGCGACATCGACGTACAGGTCGCGCTCATTGAGCGATGGCAACAGCTCTAACGGAAGCCGCATCGCCAGCATCAGCGCCGCAATGCTCACGATGCCGGTGATGCTCAGGGTCGCGGCCGGCCTGCTCAGCGCGGCGTCGAGCACACGCGGATAGATATTGGTGACGCCCGACCATCCGATGTTCCAAACCTTGGCCAACGGCAAGAGCGTGAACCTTCCCAACCACCCGAGACAAAGTTGCAACACGCGGATCACGCCAGCCGCGATCACCACGACGAGTGCGGCGCTCGCAACGATCAGCCACGCCATCAGCATCACCAGCGAGTTGAGCAGCAACGCCGGCCACCACCACGGCTTCCCGCGCCGCTCCTTCGGCCACCCTGCTGCGGCAAGGATTGCACCCGTCTTGCGCCATTGCTCGCGGACGCCATTCCCCGTGTGCGCGCGTGCTGAAAGCGCCGCATATGCCGGGACAATGAAAAGCGCCACGACGAGCGACGCCAGCAAGGAAAACACGACGGTCAGCGCCATCGGCACGAACACCTGCCCAGCGATCCCTTCAACGAATACGATCGGGAAGAACACGCACACCGTCGTCATGGTGCTCGCGAAGATCGCGCCGCCGACTTCCTTCGTCCCGCGGGCGGCAGCGTCTATGATCGAGTCCCCCTCGTCGCGGCAGCGCGCGATGGATTCAAGCACGACGACCGAGTTATCGACCAGCATGCCGATGCCAAGCGCAAGACCGCCAAGGGACATCAGGTTGAGATTGATGCCCGTAAGCTGCATCGGGATAAACGTCGCGATTACCGACAGAGGAATCGAAATGCCGATCAAGACTGTCGCGCGCAACGTCCCGAGAAAGCAGAAGATCACCAGCACCGCGAGCATCCCGCCGAAGATCACCGAGTCGCGCACGTCCTTGATGGCGGCATCGATGAAACGGCTCTCGTCTGTCAGGAGCGTCAATTCGAAATGCGCGGGCAAGCGATCGAGCAGGCCGAACTCCTGGTCGCGATTGAAATCGCGCCGGTCATCGCGGTCCATGTTTTCCACTTCGAGGTCGCGGTCTTTGCGCTCCGGATAGCGCCCGCCAGTTTCGACGTCGCCGAGGAACTTGCCGTAGAGCCGCTCGCGCACAGCCCTGGCCGCATCGAGAATATTGGCGTCGCCCTCCTTGAGAATCTCGAGCAACACTCCCGCGCGGCTTTCAAAGCCTCCCACCGGCGAGGCGTAGCGTGTGATCGTCTCCGGCTCCTTATGGGCGATTTCGATCTTCGCCAGTTCACCAAGCCGGATGCGCTCGCCAGCCGGCGTGACGATCTCCAGATCCTCGAGCATCTCCTGCGTGCTATAGACATTGGCAACGCGCAACAAGACTTCACGATCGCCGGATACGATCAGCCCCGCCGACTGATCGACACCCGCGTTTCGGACGGCAGCGACAATACCTGTCACGGAGAGCGAATACTGCTTGAGCTTATCCTCGTCGGGGTAGATGCGGACTTGGCGCTCGACGCCGCCGAGCACATTGACGGCTGCCACACCTGAAAGCTTGGAAAGCTCCGGCTTCAGGATGTCCTCGGCGTAGGCGCGAAGCTCTGCCATGTCCGGTTGACGCTCGTTGGTAAAGAGCATCAGGCGAACGATGGGATCTTGCGCCGGGTCATAGCGCAGCACTTGCGGCCGCTCGATGCGCGGATTCGAAAAGCTCGTGCGTTCGAGCGCCTCGCTGACGGCGGCCGTCGCGCGGATCATGTCCGTCCCCCACGCGAACTCGAGCGTCACTTCGCTCATGTCGCTTTTGCTAACACTCGAGCGTCCGATCAAATCGGGAACGGCCGCCACGCGCTCTTCGACGCGCTCGGAAACGTCCCGTTCCACCTGCGCCGGGTCAGCCGATGGATAGGCGGTGCGCACCGTAATCGTCGGGTAGCTCAAATCCGGCATCAGCGCCAGCGCGAGACTGTCATGCGACGTGTAGCCGAACACCGCGAAAGTCAGCGCCACCATCGTCACCGCGACCGGCCGGCGGACGATGGCGCGGTACAAGCCTTGAGGCTCTGGCATCACGGGATTGGAGGGTAGGATTTGCATCGTTGCCGCCGCACGCTAACAGGACAGGCCGTGGAAACCAATCGCCCGTATGCTTCTAAAATCCTAGCGTTTCCTTTGACTGTTTTTCTGGCATTTGGTAAGATTGCTGGCTCATTCCGTTGGAATGGAATCCAACGTCAGCATCGTAAGGAGACGAGCCATGGCCGGTGTGAGCAGCATTAACTTTGGCACGATTCTTTCGCAGAGCATCTCGTTTCAATTCCTTCAGCAAGCCGTGCACACCTTCGCTACCGCGAAAAATGCGTTATTCAACGCTCCGGCGGTGCCGAATTCGACGACGTATAAAACACTTCAGTCATTGAAATCGCAGTCGAGCTTTAGCGGCGCGATCGCGAATATCGTTACCGCCACTAACGCCAAGATCGACACGGCGGTCACCGCCCTGGAAGGCGTCGATACCTTGCTGGACGACGCTATCCAACTTGCAACTGACTCCATCAGCACGCCATCCGCCGCGAACACCGCGGCGCTCAATTCGCTCCTTGCCACGATCCAGGCGGATTTGACCGAAGCCAAAGGTTCGACCGGTGTATACATCACTGCTCCGGTCGCCAACGAGAGCGCCGACCCCGGCATCGATTCACTCTCCGTCACCAATATCGACTCGACGGCGTCGATTCCATCGAGCGGCCTCACCTTCACCGTAAACATCACCGACTCCGGATCGCGAGGGACCATCGCCAATGTTGTCACCAACTCGGACGCCTCGCTCGATAACAGCGCCTCGTTCAGCATTACGGGCCCAGATGGATCAACAGGGACATTGGCATACACGACGGGAACATCGCTTCAAACGATCGTTGATGACATCAATGAGCTAACCGAATCCACGGGCGTAACAGCGGAACTCGATGGATTCACGATCGACCTCTACACCACCGGTTTCGGCTCGGACAAGACGGTGACCTTCGAGGAAATATCCGATCCGGGCGCCCTGCTTCTCAATGGCACAACGTCCGACAGCGGAACCGATGTCGACATCACGGTCACGCAGGGATCGAACACACTCAGCATCACCGAGTCTTCGCGCACCGGCATTACCGGGACGCTCGCTGGCGTGTCATTCGAAATCAATCTCTATGACGCGACAATTCTCGCCGAAAACACCGCAAACAGTAACGCGAACACCTTCACGGTTTTCAACTCCGGAGCGAAGATCGTCGGTTCGGACGGCAAATTGCTCGCCACGGTCGGCGCGGGAGCGCTCGATTATGGCTCCCTTGGTATTCCCAACGACCTCGATCTCTCAAACTCGACCGATGCCGCCACTGCGCTCAATACCTTGCTCAACGCTCAGGACATCGTCCAAAATTCCCTGACGACGCTGAACACCTACTCGAATCTCAGCAGCCAGATCGCCACCAACGCGACCAATCTCGTCACCACCATCGACTCGGAGATTACGAATATCGAAACGACGCAAGCCACGCTGCAACTCTTTGAAGACATTAAAAACGAGAACTCGCTCAACAATGCTTTGGCGCTGATCTCCCTCCTCACTGGCAGCGGTGGCTTCGCCCTCTCCGGCGCCGGCCTGCTGTCGTCGTAAGATATGCTGTGTCTTGTCATCCCCGCGTAGGCGGGGATCCAGAACCTCGGTAGAGACATTGCAAAAGTGAAAGATCTAAGACTGGATTCCCGCCTTCGCGGGAATGACGTTGCCATGCGTTGTGGCGTTATAAAGCGACATCACCATTACACCTGCATTCGCGTTTCCCGACGCAACACCGCGCTCACCGCGCTGACGCCGCGCTTGATCCCGTCGTAGAGCACGAGGTACGCCGCAGGCACGATGAAGAGCGTAATCACGGTGGCGAACATCACACCAAATGCCAACGAAACCGCCATCGGCACGATGAACTGCGCCTGTACGCTCTTTTCCAGAATGATCGGCCCGAGCCCCGCGAAGGTCGTCAGCGATGTCAGCATGATCGCCCGGAAGCGCCTCGGCCCAGCCTCGATCACGGCCTCGAACATCGAATGGCCTTCTTGTCTATAGCGGTTGATAAAAGAGATCATCACCATGCTGTCATTCACCGCCACGCCCGCCATAGCGAGCATACCGATAACCGAGAGCAACGTGATCGGTAGCCCGAGCATCCAGTGCGCGAGGATCGCGCCCGCCAAACCGAAGGGGATCGCGAACATCACAATCAGCGGCTGCAAAAACGAACCGAAGCCGAGCGCAAGAATCGCGAAGATCATGAACATCGCGAGCATCGTCCCGCGCATCATGCCGCCCATGGATTCAGCCTGATTCTTTTGCTCGCCCTCGAAAGAATAGTGCAGGTTCGGATACTCCCGCTGCAATTCGGGAAAGAACGCGGCGTTAAGACTCGCCATGATCTCGTTCGCGTTGGACTTGGTGAAGTCAAGGTCGGCGATCACCGTCACCGACCGGATGCGCCCCGAGCGTTCGATAGCGGAATCGCCGCGCCCGATGCTGATCGTCGCCACTTCACCGAGCGCAATCTCCACGCCATCGCGCGTGCGCACACGCATTTCTGCGAGGTTCGCGAGCGTCCTGCGCTCGTCGAGCGGATAGCGCACCATCACCTTCACGTCGTGTTTCCCGCGTTGCAGCCGCTGGGCTTCTTCGCCGTAGAACGCCTGGCGCGCCTGCTTACCCAGCTCCGCTTCGCTCAGGCCAAGCGCCCGCCCCGACTCCGTCAGTGTCAGTTCCAGTTCGCGCTTGCCCGGCCGCATGGAGTCGGTGATATCGAACACGCCAGGGTATTCCGCAAGCTTCGCCTTGAGCTTGTCGGCGGCCGCGCGCAACACCGCCGGGTCGTCGGCCTTGAGGTCAATTTCTATCGGCTTGCCCGCGTGGGTAAGAGCGGCATCGAACGACAATTCGATCACGTCCGGTATGGGCGGCGTTAACTCGCGCCAGCGCTTGAGAACTTCCGCCGATGTCACGGTGCGCTGCTCCGCCGGGATCAATTCCATGCTCACGGCGCCGAGGTGCTCCGCGCTGAAGTCCCCCGAATTGCCTTTCATCCAGGCCTTTTCGATCTGCTCGGGCTGCGCGCCGATGGAGGCGAGCGTGTGCTTGAAAACGCTCGTTTCGGTTTTCGCGTCGTATTCCGCGCGCACCTTCGCCGCCGACGCTTCGAGAGCCGCCACCGCTTTCGCCGTCACCTCCACCGGCGTGCCCGGCGGCATGGTGAGCGATGCGAATACCTGATCGCCCTCAATCGGCGGGAAGAATACTTGTTTGATCACGCCGCCCTTCACCATGCCGGCAACGAGAATCAGCCCACTGATACCGATCGCCAACGTCAGATAGCGCCAGCGCATGGCTTTGATCAGCACGGGCCGGTAGAGATGATTCGCGAACCACTCCATGCCGCGCTCGAACACGCCTTGAAAATCCTGCCAATACCCGAATGGCCCCCACGCGCGTTTGCGCAAGTGGATCGGCTTGTAGTGCGCTAGGTGCGACGGAAGGATGAACACCGATTCAACCAGCGAGAACACGAGACAAAGGATCACCACCAGTGGGATCGAGCGCGTGAATTGACCCGTAACGCCCGGAATCGTCGCCATCGGGATGAACGCCGCGATCGTCGTCGTCACCGCCAGCACCACCGGCAGCGCCACTTCCAGCACGCCTTTCCGCGCCGCGATAATGCCGTATTCGCCCTTCTGCACGCGGTAGTGGATGTTCTCGCTTACGACGATGGCGTCATCAACGAGAATACCCAACACCAGAATGAACGAGAAGAGCGAGAGCAGGTTGATCGACACATCCAGCGCGGGCATCAGCCAGATCGCGCCCAGCATGGCAATGGGCAAGCCAATCGTCACCCAGACCGCGAGCCTGAACTGCAGGAAAAGCGCCAAGATCGCGAACACGAGGATCAGACTCATCAAACCGTTGCGTGTGACGAGGTCGAGGCGGTCGTCGTACATCTTCGACGCATCCTTCCAAGTCGCGATCTCGATCCCCTGCGGCAGCTTTGTCTTCGTTTCAGCTATGTACTTGTGGACTGCGCCGGTGACAGCGGGCAGGCTCTGGTCACCGGTCATGTAAACGTCGATGATCTTGGCCGGCTTGCCGTCGAGCAGGCTCTGCTGCGTCGCTTCGGCGAAACCGTCGCTGATAACGGCGATTTCCCCAAGCGTCATCGACGTGCCGTCCGCGCGCGTGAGCACAGGGATCTTCTCGAAGTCTTTGCGCACATAGGCGCGAGTCTTGGTGCGAAGCTGGAACTCGCCGCTCTCGGCCTTGATCGTTCCGCCGGCGACATCCACCGACGACCTGCGAATGGCATCCGCCACCTGATCGAAGGTCAGCCCGTGACGCCTCAGCGTTTCCTCTGAGACAGAAACGGCAACCTCATAATCCTGCGAATTCGAAATCTCCACGCGGCTGATCTCGCGCAATCTTGCGATTTCATCGCGCACGTTTTCGGCGACGGTCTGAATGGTTTCGGAGTCGGTCTTGCCCCACAGCGCCAGGCTCAAAACGCGCTGAGGGAGTTCGACCTTCACGGCGACGGGGCGCTCGGCGTCTTCGGGGAGCGTGGCGATAGCGTCAACGCGCGATTTCACATCGTTGAGGATCTCGTCGCGGTCGGCGCCCTCCTCGGTCTCGATGGTGACGACCGAAACGCCCGTAGTGGAGCGCGACTCGATGTGCTTGACACCCTCGATGCCGTAGACCGCTTCTTCTATTTTAACGGTAATGCCTTCCTCGATGGACTCCGGCGGCTCGCCCGGATACACCGTGGACACCGTGATGATCGAAGGCGCGATCTCGGGGAAGAGCTCCTGCTTCACCGTCGTGAGCGTCATGGCGCCGCCGAAAAGCAGCGTAATCATCAACAGGTTGGCTGCGACGCGGTTACCGGCGAACCAAGAGACGACGCCTTTCATTGATCTCTTCCTTTAACGTCGTCCTCAATCACGCGCACGGCCATGCCGTCAGTCACAGCGCTCAAACTCGTGAGGCAAACGCGCTCGCCCTCGCTGATGCCGCCGCGAATGAGCGCCGTCGTGGCCGTCAGGCGCAGCACATCCACGTCCCGCCGGTGCATGCGGCTGTCTTTATCCACGATCAACAGCGTGTCGGCGTCGCGCATGGCGATGGCCGGAATCTCGAAGATGCCCTCAACGCGCTTGCCCGTGATCTCGACGCTCACGAACGCGCCGGGTAACAACGGCGACTGCGAGCCATAAGGTTTGTCAACGCGTATGGTGACATTCACCGAGCGCGTGCGCGCGTCGATCTCCGCGCCTGTGCGCACGATTCGTCCCTGCCATGTAGCGCGCTCACCCGCGATGGTGGCAACAATACTCGCTTCTGTCGTTTTCCCAGGAGTAGCGCCAAGTCCTAGGTCAAGGTACGCCAACTGATCGTTCGGCACAGCCACGTCGATCTCCACGCCGTCAATGGCGTAGATCACCGCGAGCGGCTCGCCCGCGCGAACGAACTGACCCGCCTCGACATGCTTGGTCTGCACACGCCCCGCGAACGGCGCATTCACGCTACAGCGGCTCAAGTCGAGCATCGCCTTCGCCAGCGCCGACTGCGCCGATGCCACCTCAGCCTTCGCGGCCAGCAAGTGCGGCTCGCGCAGCACCATGGGATCAGGCTTGCCCGTGCCGTACTTTTCCCAGTCGTCTTTCGCGATCTTCGCCTCGGTCTCTTCGAGTTTGAGCTTGAATTCAGCCTGCGTCACTCGCGCGTTGGCCTGCGCCACGGCGATGTCGTAATCGCGGCTATCGATGGTGACGAGCGTCTCGTTCGCGTTGACGAACGCACCTTCGTCAAGATTGGGCGATAGCACCGTGATACGCCCTGACACTTCGGCGGTTAGGGTAAGCGTCGTCGTCGGCCTAACCACGCCGTTGAGATTGACGTTCAATTGCACCGGCGTGCGCGTGGCCATCACGGCCCGGACCAAGGGCAGAGGCGGTACCGCACGCTCGGTCTTGACCTCGTCCTTGGCGAGCACCAATCCCCACGCCCCGCCGACGCCGCCGAGCAACACGACGATGACAGCGATGAACTGCTTCCACCCTGACTTCATATGCAACTCCCACCTCGGGAACGATTCTTTTCATGTCATTCCCGCGAAGGCGGGAATCCATTTTCTCTTCGTCTTTCTTGATGCCCGCCTGCGCGGGCATGACGCCACAAACCGTGACGCTACCCTCCAAACCCTCCGCCCAACGCCAGATGCAACTCCACGCGAATCTCGGAGCACGCCCGATCGAGGCTCGCGAGCTGGCTCCGCGCCTGCAACGAGCGCCGCTGCGCCTCGAGCACGCTCAAAATATCGCCCGTCCCGCTCTCATAGCGCGACTGCGCCAACCCCAGCGCCCGCTCCGCCTGCATCGACGCCTCGCGCAGCGCCGCGTTCTGATTCACCACATACGCCTGCGCCGCCAGCGCCCTCTCCACTTCAAAGAACGCCGTCAACGCCGTGTTGGCATAATTTGCCATCAGTTCGGCCTGCCTCGCGTCCGCGAGGTCAACGGCAGCTGTTAGCCGCCCGTTGTTGAAAATCGGCTGCAACAGATTGCCCGCGATGCTCCACACCGAGAAATCTCCGTCGAGTAAATCTTCCAGTTCGTTGCTCGTTGTCCCGGCAGATGCGGTGAGCGCGATGCGCGGGTAGAGCGCCGCGTCGGCTGCGTCCACGCGCTGCAACGCGGCCGCAAGCCGACACTCAGCCGCGATCAAGTCGGGCCTACGCGCAACAACCCCGGCGGGCAAGCCAACCGGAGGCGACTGCGGCAGCATGATCAGGTCCTCGGTCACCTCGATCGCGCCAGCAGGGTAACGGCCAAGAAAGACTTCAAGCGCGCGCCGTGAGGCGTCGAGCGCTTGCTTGCGCTGCTCGATGGCAGCGCGCAGAGTCGCTTCGTCGCTCTTGGCAAAGCTCACATCGATGGCGCCGCGCGTGCCGGCGTTAAAGCGCCGCTCGACCGTTGAGACGACCGATTGCGCGCTCGCGAGGCTCTCCTCTGCGATCTGCAACTGCGTCTGCGCGTCATAGACCAGCACATACGCCTTGACCACATGCGCCGCCAGCAGAAGCCGCGCGCCGTGGTAGTCGGCCACGCTTGCCTCGACATCGGCAAGTGCTGCCGCGTGTTCCGAGCGCACCCGGCCCCACAGATCAAGCTCCCAGCTTAAATCGAGCGATAGACCGAAGGTATCGGCGCGGGATTTGAGCGGCGCACCCGACGGCGTCGGGATGCCGGTAAAAATCTGCTGTTGTCGCTGTGCGCGAAAGCCACCTATGAGCTCGGGCAGTTCGCCCGCCCCGGCGATGCGGGCAAGTGCGCTCGCGGCATCGATGCGCGCGGCAGCTACCTCCAACCCGGGATTGTTGGCGAACGCTTCGTCGACATACTTATTGAGTAGCTCGTCATTGAAGTCGCGCCACCATTGATCCCGCGGCGTGCCGGCATTCGCGCCTTTGTCCCCCGCCCACGCGGCTGGAACATCGAAGGGCAGATCCGGCGCATCAACCTCCGGCGCAGAGGCGCAGGAGGTCACAGTAAGAACGAATAGAATAACCGTAAATGCCCGCACTGCTGGAACGTCATACCGGCGCAAGCCGGTATCCAGGACCGAACGGTCAATGAGGCTGGATTCGGGCTTCCGCCGGAATGACGCGCGCTTCATCCCTTGCCTCCCGTGCTCTTCTTTTTCGCAACTGGCGCGCGCATGCCCGCCACGGCGAAATCGATCAGGCGCTTCGCCATGTCCGCGTCGCCGCTGAAGCGGTACTTGCCGCGCGACACAAGCTCGACGTCGCAGGCGTTGCTCCAGGTATGGATCATCGCGCCGATCAGAAAATGCATGCGCCAGAAGAGATCCTCCACCGGAATATCGGGCAGTGCGCGGCGCAGAGCCGCCTCATAGCGTTTTGCGATCTCCTGAAATTGCATGATGAAGCGCGAACGAAATTCGAGGTTCGGCTCGAACTGCAATCGCCCCGCCACCCGCATGAAGTTTGGGTGGCTCGCGCAAAAGCGGATCGAGGGCTCGACGAAGGACTCAACGATCGCTTCCAACGATGGCGGACGGTCGGCGGCTGCGCGCTCGGCGAGGTCGAGCAGGCGAAGGCGCTCTTCATTTAATGGCGCGATGCGGCGCTCATAGACGGCCTGAACCAGCCCGTCCTTCGATTGGAAGTAGTAGTTGACCGACGCGATGTTCGCGCCGGCCTTGGCCGTCACATCGCGCAAGGATGTCGCCTCGATGCCTTGATCGGCAAAGAGCAACTCGGCTGCATCAATCAGCCGATCCCGTGTAGATTTATCGTCCGGCGTCATAGTAATTCAAACGATTGATTGTCGAATGTAACCGCTATATACCGCATGTAATGGCTACTGTCAACATAAAGTAAAACGATCGTTTGAATTGATTGCCCAACAATTCGCTTCGATTCCAAATACGCACCGGGATTGGAATGTGGCCTCAAGATATGCACGTTAAGATGAAACGCGATCATGTTCATCATGGGTGTCGCCATCACACTCGTCATGATCAACCATCAATTGGGAGGCATCGAACACGCCGAAAAGCTCGGTGTATTAAAATCTTCCGGTCTCCTAGTTGATGTCAAACTCGCTGAATTGAATCACGGATACGCGCGTACTGGCGGAGGGCGCTTCGGCGGAGGCGGACGAGTCCATCGGTACACCGCCAAGCTCGTTTACGACCCCAATCCATTTCAGTCTTTCACGCGTACTCTCGATCTTCCTGAAACTTACTTTTCATATCTTGAGGCATCCAAGCCGGAAACGGTTAAGGCCCTCGTTCATCCTAACATCCCTTCGTTCATGGAGATGGCCGAATTACTGGATTGGCGGATTGAGCAAGCGGAGACAAATCAAACGCGGGGCTGGATATTCTTTTCTCTTCCAATCCTAATAACCATACTTGGTGCCGGAGTAGCGGTTGGCGCGATCATTCGAATCAGACAAAGACGCGCAGAATTTGACAATGACTTGATCAGGAGGCGTCACGAAAAAGGACTCAACGCGTTGAAGAATCAGAATGAATCTGGATTCCCGCCTGCGCGGGAATGACGTGGCACCCTATTTTTTCGGCTTCAACGTCGCCGCATATTCGGCGGCGAGTTTGACCCAGGCTTTCAGGTCACCGTCGTTGCGATAGCCCGCCGGATCGACATACACCATCGTCTTCATCGGCTTGCCGGTGAAATCCATCGGGCGCGCGTGTTTCCTCTTGAGGGCCTTGGCCGCGCCTTCCTCGCCAAGGCGCAGCACGAGCTTGTCCTTCACGAGGCCGCAGCACATATGCCCGTTGAACATGAACGCGATCCCGCCGAACATTTTCTTCTCGGCGACATTCCTGCGCCCTTTGAAGACGTTCCGAATCCGCTCAGCTGTCGCTTCGTCGTAAGCCATAGACCCATGATAACGGACTGACCGGCGCGGACATAGCGTCGTGACGTCCTTGCTCTGTAAAACGCCTCGCTACGCAATGTCATCCCCGCGAAGGCGGGGATCCAGAGCCAAAGAGAAGTCTGGTACCCGCCTCCGCAGGCATGACGAGCGACGTATTTTGTTGACGATTCACCCAACGCACCACGCGTGGCTCATACATCCTATCACATCGATCACTTAAAGCTGTGTTCGTCGCCGGGGAAGGCGCCCTTCACCACGTCGTCGCGGAAGCTCTTGAGCGCTTTTGAGGCCTGACCATAGAAATCGAAATATTGCTTCACGAACTTCGGCTTGAAGTCCGGGTTGAAGCCAAGAATATCGTGGAACACCAGCACCTGCCCGTCGCAACCGGGGCCGGCGCCG
>JABWBM010000228.1 GCA_013360495.1 Planctomycetaceae bacterium | reverse complement strand
GGATTCGAGTTCGGGCCAGCGGTCATTCTCCATAACACCGGATACGATGTGATACCTCTGATCATGGATATCGAATACAGCGACGCAGGCGATGTGGTCGTCGGTTACGGCTATAACATGTGGGAAGTATTGGAAGATGACCAATGGATGCAGGAAATCAGCGCGCACTTCCATTGCGCCATTCGCTACACCGAAGAAAGCGTTTTCACTGACATCGAAGTGGACAGCGAATACGATGTGGTGCCCTTCGACCCAAGCGTTGCGCTGCTCGGCTCAGGGCCGGCGATGGAGATATTCTACGCCTATGAAATGAGCGACGGCATCCACCTCGCCTATAGCGACAACGGCGGCGCTACCTTTTCCGAAGTCGCGCGAGCGGGAACAATCGCGTTCATGCCGAGCATGCACGCCAGAATACAGGACGGGGTCACACGTTGCGACCTGCTCTATCTTGAGAGCACGAGCGGAGGAAACGAACTGCGGAATCTGCATTGGGACGATTTCAACGGCGGCGCAGGCATTCTCGAATTACGCGTGCTCTATGCGGTGGAATACATCGGCGGCGGCGGCGAGGTGCCCGATTGGTGGGAAGGCTCCACCGACGGCGTCTCATTCGACCGTTGCAACGCCGTCGGCTGGTTTGGCTTTGACGCCGTAACCAATGGCGACGACGTGGCGGTCATCGTTCATGAACAGTCGACGGATACGGCCAGCTACGGCAATGGCTGGTGGGGTGGTGATGTCTCTTTTGCCCAAGCCGGACGCGCAAGTCAGGCTTCGATGGTGCTGCTGCCGGGTATGACCGATGCCGTCGCCGCCAGCGAGGCGGACGTCAACCGTGCGCGTCTACTGATTCTTGACTGATAGGCTCAACGATGTGAAGTGCGCCACCCGGTTATTGCCGGGCGGTGTGCTTTAAAGATGAATCGTGCGGCCTGCGGTGCCGAGCGCGGCTTCCTTGACGCATTCGGCGAGGGTAGGGTGCGCGTGGAATGAGCGCGCGAGGTCCTCGGCGCTGGCGCTGAACTCAATGGCGACAGCCGCCTCCGCAATTAAATCACCCGCCCGCGGCCCAATGATGTGAACGCCAAGCAGTCGGTCGGTGGATGCGTCGGCGAGAATCTTCACGAAGCCGTCGGTCTCGTTCATGGCGCGCGCGCGGCCATTGGCTGCGAAGGGGAACTTCCCGGTCTTGTATGCCACACCTGCCTCTTTGAGCTGTTCTTCAGTCTTGCCGACGGTGGCAACCTCGGGATGCGTATAGACGATCCCGGGAACAGCGTCGTAGTTGACGTGACCGTAGCCGGTGACAATGCGCTCGACGCAGGCGATGCCTTCTTCCTCTGCCTTATGGGCGAGCATCGGGCCCTTGATCACGTCGCCGATGGCATAGACGCCGCCCACACCCGTCGAGAAATGATCGTCCACTTCGATGCGGCCGCGCTGGTCGGTCTTGACGCCGGCGGCGTCGAGGCCGAGATTGTCTGTATTAGGGATACGCCCGACGGCGAGCAAGACCCGGTCGCAGGAAATCGGCTCCGCGCCCTCGACGGTGACGACGCAGCCGTCGCCCTGCACTTTCGCGCCGGCGACCTTCACGCCGAGACGGAAATCGAGCCCCTGCTTCTTCAAGATCCTGTGCGCTTCTGCCACCAAGTCGCCGTCCATGCCGGGCAAAATGCGATTCATGTATTCGAGCACGGTCACCTTCGAGCCAAGCCGCGCCCAGACGGAGCCAAGCTCCAACCCGATCACGCCGGCCCCAATCACGACGAGATGCTTCGGCACTTCGGAATAGCTCAAGGCCTCCGTGCTGCCACCAATCCGGTCGCCGTCCATCTCGACGCCGCGCAGGGGGGCAACCTTGCTGCCGGTGGCGACGATGATGTGCTTGCCTTGCAGAAGCACCTCATCCTTGCCGCTGACCTGCACCGTGTTGGGGCCAGTGAAGCGGCCATGGCCGAAGTAACGCGTGACGTTGTTCTTTTTGAGTAGACCCTCGATGCCTTTGGTCAGTGCCTTCACCACACCATCCTTGCGTTCAAGCATGGTTTTGAGGTCGAGGCTGACGCCGGAAACATTGACGCCATGTTTGCCGAGCGCGTGCTTGGCCTCTGCGTAACGTTCGCTTGACTCAAGCAGCGCCTTGCTCGGGATGCAGCCGACGCGCAGGCAGGTGCCACCCAGCGCCGGCTCCTTCTCGATGCAGGCGGTTTTCAGGCCCAGTTGTGCCCCGCGAATGGCGGCCACATAGCCGCCAGGCCCGGCGCCGATGACGATCAGGTCGTAGGTGTGTGTGTCCATGGAAGCATTTCTCACTTCAAGAATTTAACCACGGGGAACACGGAGCGCACAGAGAAGAAAGATATTTACCACGGGGAACACGGTGTAGCACGGGAGCAGTAGAAAGATCCGGGTAAACATACTCATAGAGGTTTTTTCATGAGCCGATTTTATTCCCCGTGAATCCCCGTATTCCCCCTGGTAGACAATCTTGATCTTCTCCGTGCGCTCCGTGTTCTCCGTGGTTAAATCTTTGGTTCCTAAATTTCGATCAGCATGCGCTCGGGCGCCTCAATCCCCTCCTTGATACGCTTCAGGAAGGTGACCGCTTCGCGGCCGTCGATCAGGCGGTGGTCATAGCTCAGCGCCACATACATTACCGGCCGCACGACGACCTGCCCGTCAACCACCAATGCGCGATCTTTGATGGCGTGCATGCCGAGAATGCCGGTCTGCGGCGGGTTGATGATCGGCGTCGACATCATCGAGCCATAGATGCCGCCATTGGTGATGGTAAAGGTGCCGCCCTGCAGCTCCTCGAGCTTGATCTTGTTTTCCTTCGCGCGCGCGCCGAAGTCCGCGATGGTCATCTCCACCTCGGCGAAGCTCAAGCGCTCGGCATTGCGAATGATCGGGACGACGAGACCCTTGCCGCCGCCGACGGCCACGCCGATGTCGTAGTAGTTATGGTAGACGATGCCATCTTCGCGTAATTCGGCGTTGACTGTCGGCACGAGCTTGAGCGCGTCGATGGCGGCCTTGACGAAGAAGGACATGAAGCCGAGGTTGACCCCGTACTTCTCCTTGAACGCGTCCTTATAAAGTTTGCGCATTTCCATGGTGCGCGACATGTCGATCTCGTTGTAAGTCGTGAGCGTCGCGGTGCTCTGTTGGGACTGAATGAGCCTCTGGGCGATGGTGCGGCGCATGGGTGTCAGCGGCACCACCTCGATATCGCGCGGGCCGCCAGCCGACGTTGGCCTCGGTGCCGGAGCGGAAGGCCGGGCGGGTGCTGCTGCCGGGGCCTTCGCCGCCGCGCGTTCGACATCTTCCTTCAGTATACGGCCGCCGCGTCCCGTGCCGTCAACATTGGCAGGCGAAACGCCGGCATCATGCATGGCGCGCTGGGCCGCCGGCATAACTGGCGCGGAAGCAAGTTTTTGAATTGGCGCAGTGGGAGCCTTCTTCGGGGCGGCTGCGGGAGCTGCGGGAGTGGAGGACGATACAGCGCCTTCCTCGATCACGGCAACCACGTCGCCGACCTTGGCCGTCGTTCCCGACGGGATCAGGACTTTCGTGATGGTTCCGGATGCGGGGGCGGTGACTTCCATCGAGACTTTGTCAGTGTCGATCTCTACGACGGGCTCGTCGCGCTGGACAGTGTCGCCCTCCTTCTTGAGCCACATGCCGACCTGCACTTCGCTGATAGATTCGCCCGCGCTCGGGATTCGCAATTCAATGGCCATGTATACTCCGTTTAGCTTTCTGAAAACGCCTTGTTGATGATCTCTGCCTGTTCGGCTTTATGCCGCGAGGGCGAACCTGTCGCGGGCGACGCCGACGTCGCGCGGCAGATGCCGGTAAGCCGCAGCCGCCCAAGCAACGTTTCGCCGAAAAGAATACGCACATGTCGCCAAGCGCCCATGTTGTCCGGCTCCTCCTGTACCCATGCAGTGGGTGTGCCATCGGGAACTCCGGCAAGAACCTGACGCAGTTCGTCTTCAGGGCCAGGATAAAGCTGCTCGACACGGATGATAGCAACGTCATCGCGTTTGAGCTCCGCGCGGCGCGCGTGTAATTCGTAGTAAATTTTCCCGGCGCACAGGAGCACGCGCGAGGGCGGCTTGTCGCGTTTGATATCGTCGGGAATGATGCGTTGGAACGAGCCTTCGGCGAGGTCGGCGAGCGATGAAACGCACTCCGGATGGCGCAGCAAACTCTTTGGCGTGAAAACGACGAGTGGCTTACGCCACTTGCGCAGCATCTGGCGGCGCAGGACGTGATACATCTGCGCTGGCGTGCTCGGCACCACCACCTGAATATTGTCGTTGGCGGATAACATCAGGAAGCGCTCGAGACGCGCGCTGGAATGCTCCGGCCCC
>JABWBM010000040.1 GCA_013360495.1 Planctomycetaceae bacterium | reverse complement strand
GGTAAGGTTCTTCGCGTTGCTTCGAATTAAACCACATGCTCCACCGCTTGTGTGAGCCCCCGTCAATTCCTTTGAGTTTTACCCTTGCGAGCATACTCCCCAGGCGGTGCACTTAACGGTTTCCCTTGGGGAAGGAAGAACTAGGCGTCCTCCCCTCCCTAGTGCACATCGTTTACGGCCGGGACTACCAGGGTATCTAATCCTGTTTGCTCCCCCGGCTTTCGCGCCTCAGCGTCAGTCGTCGACCAGATGCCTGCCTTCGCCTTCGGTGTTCCTCGTAATCTCTGCGCATTCCACCGCTCCACTACGAGTTCCAGCATCCCCTCCGCGACTCAAGCTCGTCAGTATTGGGGCCACTTCGACGGTTAAGCCGCCGGATTTCAACTCCAACTTGACAAGCCGCCTACACGCCCTTTAAGCCCAGTGATTCCGAGTAACGTTCGCCGCCTACGTATTACCGCAGCTGCTGGCACGTAGTTAGCTGCGACTTCCTCTGGGGTTAAGGTCATCAGTGCAGGTCATGCACCTTATTCAAAGCCCCTGACAGTGGTTTACAACGGTATCCGCCTTCATCCCACACGCGGCGTCGCTCGTTCAGGCTTTCGCCCATTGACAAAGATTCTCGACTGCAGCCACCCGTAGGTGTCCGGACAGTGTCTCAGTTCCGGTGCGGCCAGCCATCCTCTCAGACCGGCTAGACGTCGTAGCCTTGGTAGGCCATTACCCTACCAACTAGCTGATATCAAGTGGCCCGCTCCATAAGCGAGAGCCGAAGCCCCCTTTGACCCCTGCACTATGCAGTGCTGTGGTCTTATGCGGTATTAGCCCCGATTTCTCGAGGTTGTCCCCCACTTTAGGGTACGTAAGCCACTCATTGCTCGCCCTTTCGCCGCTGTACTCATCCTTGCGGACTTTCTCGCTCGACTTGCATGCCTCATCCACGCCGCCAACGTTCACTCTGAGCCAGGATCAAACTCTTCACAAGAAAAAGTTTGTTTTCCAAAGCCCAATCACTTTGCGTAGCTAAATTACCTGGGTCATGTCAATTGACATGAGGTATAGGTTTTCGATACGTGAAAAGTGTTTGGGAGGAATATTATGCTCTCCGCGCCGCTCGCCATGCATTCCGATCCAGAAGTCGCCCCCTGAACCGTACTCATAGCCGCGCTCACGGTGGGATTTGTTTCGAGTCCCAATCTCCGATGTCATCAGAGATAGTCCTCCTCCGCCACGAAACTGCATCGTACGAGACGTTGCAACCCATGTCGGCGCGGTGACGGGTACAGCAGACCTCCTTACCGGAACCGTACAAGTACGGCCCCAAAGGCCCATGCCCCGCTCCGCCTCACACTCTCACGCGTTTGGCTTTCTCTCAAATGTCAAAGAACGACGGCCTCACGTTTCGCACGCAGCGCGCGCGAAACACGCGGCCAATCTCTTGGCACCCCGATGACGCGCGTTTTCAATCCCGCGCCTTCATTCTGTGTTCGGGGATCGGCGAGCAGGCCAGTCTTCACCGGCCATATCGTCGATGTACTTCAGGAACTATCGAAATCTATCACGTCGCGTGCCGCTGTCAACCCCGCTGTGGGGCGCGCGGCAAGTGGCGACAAATCCGCTTCCGATTCATGTCTGCCGGGCCACATCCATGCAGTTCCGGCGAGCCTGATGCCAGTTGTCCAAAGAGCAACCCCGATGTACGAGGGCCGGGGAATGTAGCTTGTTTAAACCACGTGTCAATGGCAGCAAAGCATGAATTTCGAAAAGTTTACGGTTGTGCGAAAAGTCCTATCAACGAAGCGTGCAAAGTGGCTTTTCCCCACCTTGCACGTTGCACCCTGCACATTGCACGGATCTTATTTCGCCTGATATTCCTTCAGATACCGGTAGTACACTTCGAGCGTAAGTGTATTGATTGCCGTGGCATACACACGCCCGCCTGCCGCGCCCCAAGCATCCACCGGATCCCATGAGCCATGCTCATCGAGCATCCAGCGCCCGGCATCGTCACCATCGCTAACTCTAGTAACGCCCTTGCCAAACTTCTTCACGTCGTCGGCGTGGAAGCCGCGTTGATGAGCGATCAGCACGGGGTTCATGAGTGACTTCTCCCATTCTTTCCATTCCTTGCCGCCCATTTGGAAGAGCGCGAGCGAAGCGTAGTACCAATAGTAGTAGTCGATGTGGAGATGGTCCCACTTCGGCGCGCACTTGTTGATGCGCGAGGCTTGTGACTTCAACATCCGGTCGGTGTTGCGCTCGTGGGTGAAGATGCGCACCATGATGTTGCAGGCATCCATGGAAGGGTTGGTCTCGTGTTTGCTTTCGGTGAGCCGCGCGTTGAGACTGCCGGGGCTGTTGTAGCCGGTGACGGGGCCATAGCCGTCCTCGTCGATCGTGACCTTGTCGTACCAGGCGATGGCGCTTGAGAACACTTCGGCTTCGGGGAAGTCGAGTTCCGCCATGCGCGCCGATTTGAGTGCCAGCACCATCCACGCGGTCACCGACGAATCGTTGATGCCGGGCCTGACGTCGTAGCGCCAGCCCATGCCGGGGTTCTGCGCGTTGACGATGAAGTCCACGGCGCGTTGGGCATGGGGCTTGATGGTGCGCTCGCTTGTCATGGCATAGAGTTCGATCACGGCCATGGCGCTGATGGCGTGGTTGTACATGAACTCTTCGCTGTCCCTAATGCCGAAGCAGCCTTCAGCGTCCTGCACACTCACGAGATAATCGAACGCGCGGCGCACCGTTTCGCGGAACTCTCCTTTGCGAAGGGTGTAGCCGTCGCCGACGAAGGCAAGCAGAGCAAGACCGGTCAGGCCGACGTCAACGCTGTTGGCATAGCCGGTTCCCGCTTCGCCCACGCGCTCGAACTCGATGATGCCGGTGGTCGCTGCACCTTTTTTCAGGCGTTTGGACACGTCCATGAAGTTGGTGGAACTCCACGAGCCGTTGTCGTTCTGGTGATCGGCAAGCCACTGCAGGCCGGCCTTGACGTTGTCGGGATGAACGGGACCACAACCTCCCGGTGGACGGCTTTTAAAAGGTCCACCTTCGCCACCCTTCGGACCTTTCCCGCCCTTATCCCCACTCGCACCAGGACCGAATGGGGAACTTGGTCCAGTGACCGGACTCGGGTTATCGTCAGGCGAGTCTGTTTCACTCGGGCTCGGAGTTGGGCTGGGGTTGGGTTTGTCCTCGTCATCAGAAAATTCGGTGTCGGTTGTGTCTTCTACTCTTGGAGTGACAGACGGATCTGCGACGATCAGCTCCGGCTTGTCCACCACGACGACTGGTGGCGGTTCGTCTTCGGGGATCGGAATCATGGAATCTTGGGCCAGGTCGATTTCTGGCGGCGGGAAGATTTCCTCCCTCGGCTGCACCGTCACGACGAAAACAAAGATTACGAGCAGGATCGCGTGCAGCGCGATGGCAATGGCCATCCACGGTAGCGGCCGTACGCCGTCCGTCTTGCTGTAGTCCACGCCCGATTCGAGCTCGCCCGTGTTATCGCTCGCGTCTTCCGCGTCGATCACCGCCTGAACGCCGTACCCGTGTTCGAAGTGTTCTTGTCCAGCCATGGGTTTGCTCCTTGAGTAGGGATTGAATTCCACCCAAAGATGCAAACGAGCCATGACGCGCATGGTTCATCGCCGATGTGAAAAACCGGGAAGATTTTCACCGCAAAGGCGCAAAGGACGCAGAGGAGAGAAAGAAGAAGAATGTCAGCCACATATGGAAATAGTCATGAAGGAACGATGTCGAGATTTGAAGGGCGTAAAACTTCCGCTCGTAATTTTATTCTTTCTCGCTTTTGTGAGGGCCATTTCATCTGCGTGAATCCGCGTTCATCTGCGGCTCCATGTCTTCTTTTCCTCCGCGTTCTTTGCGCCTCTGCGGTGAAGCATCTAAAACCGCGCGGTGATGCCCACCCGAAAGCGCGTTTCGTGATCGTCCGAAGGGTTGCCCGGCATGCCGTCATCTTTACGCCCGACGCCTCCGATCTCTTCCACCAGACGCCAACCGTAGTACATCGATCCGAAGGCCGTGACGCCAGGAAGCACATTCACCTGCAGCGAAAACATATGCCCGGTGTAGTTGGTGTTGAATACGTCGTTGTTGAACTCCGGGATCACCGCGTCCGCTTCTATATATTGGAAGCTGTAGGAAAGACGGAAGTCTCCCATCTCGGAAAATTCGATAGCGCCCCACTCCACGCCTGCGATGAATCCATCGGCGCGGTTGCTGTCGCTCGTCGGCGCGGACTGCGCGTCGAAGTTGCGCGCGGCGTGTCCATAAATCTTAAGCGCCGCGATGCGGTCCTCGAAAAACATCAACTGCAGATAAAGGTCGCCTACCCGGTACTTGGCAGCCGGTGTGCCATCGCCATCGAGCGTCGCCGTCGTCGTGAAGGTATTGCCCGTTCCAATGTTGGCCGCGATCGCGTCCTCGCCGTCGAAATAGTGAAAGCCCGGCGCGATCAGTAACGACGACGCCAGCAGATCGAGCCACATTTTTGACGGCGCCTGCAGCGAGAGGCCAACAGGTCTGCGCTCATCGCTCGCGACAGGCAACCCCGTTTCCTTTTGACCAAGATAATACGCTGCCGCCCGAAGCTGCAGATGTGTGACTCCGCCGTGGGAGCTTTCCTGACGCACGAGCCAGTCGTCGATGTTGTGCGGCTCGTAAAGTCCCGCCAGAATGCCTACGTCGACGATGCCATAGCCGCCCGCAAGTCCGAGATCGTCGTCGAAAATCAGCTCTGTCCCCTGGAAAATCGAACCGAAGCGCCCTGCGCCAACGCGTAGCCATTGTTTGTACGTGTGGTTCAATTGCCAGCGGTCGAAGGCGATCTCGGCGGATGCGCCAAGCGGGTCGAAGGGCCGCCAGCCAACCGCAGGCGCGCCAAGGGGGGCCACGTCGTAATCGCCCTGGCCCTGCGCCGCGATGCGCAGGTCATACTTAAGGCGATGCTTGTCGCTGTCATAGATGAATCCCGCGGCGCCCAGACGCGCGCGATATTCAAGGCGGCTTGTGTTGTTGGTATCCGGCGTGTCGGAGTCGTACTCGCCATCGGTCAGAGTGTATTGCCAGCGCAAGCCGAGGTCGCCATAGATGGTGAGCGCGCGGCTCCCCAGAATATCGTCACGCTCGCGGGCGCGCCTCTCACGATCGAGCTCTTCCTTCACTTCCTTAAGTTCGGCTTCGAGCTGGTCGAGGCGGCGCGCGTTATCGGCTGAATCTACGGGCGCGGACTTTTCCTCTTGCGCGTAGGATGGCGCCGCGAGGAGCGCGAAAAGAACGACAGCTGCAACGCCATATTTCATGGCGCGGAGCATAACTCGGGCGTGGGATACAGAGAGAAGATTTTTACGGGTGCGTATTCATTCCATTGGCCGGAGCTTCGCCGTATGGGCGCATGGGGTCGTTTTCTGACCCGGCGATAGGCCGGTTGAAAACAACTTCCGCGCGGGCATGCAAACGCATGGTCAGATGATAAACGATATACATTGCGGCAAAAGTCGCGAGAACGTTGACTCCTGAAAACGCCAGGGCAAATTCGTTCAGGGTAATGTATTCGTCGGTTGTATCGGCCCTAAAACTGAGACGAGTAACCTCGGCCCCTAGCACGTTCGAAACGATCCAAAGCGCCCACCACAACGGGAGCATCGCCGAGTTTTCTTCCTTCTTCCAGTCGGTCGGAGTTGACGTCAATCGCGGCGAACTCGCTCGCCACGCTTCCCGCATCGCCTGATACGGCTTCCAGAGATTCGCAATCGGGAAGAACCACCATGCGACCGCCCAACCGGGAGTGAATTTTCGGCCGTCGGCAAAGAGGGCTGGAAGGTTTCGAACGATGCGGTACTGCCAAAGAAAGAACGTGATCGCACAGGCAATGGTTAGGAGAAATTGAACATTGCCTAATGCGCCCCATGTCTCATCGACCGCCACCCACTCGTCGTTGACGTCTTCTCCCGCTTTCCAGCGCTCAAGAGCCTCAAAATAGATTTTTCCGAGGTAAAGTGACAGGAGATCGCCAAGGGCGCTCAAGGCGAGTACACCAAGCACCAATCTCATGCGGCCGATGATCGGGTAAGGGAGACTTGTCATGGATCGCTTTACGAATTATTTGCTGAACAATACTGGCGCCACAAATAACGTAACGGACTTTACAAACTCCGCGAAGACCTGACCAAATATTCGATAATCTCCATGGTTGCTATGTTCCGGGTGCGGTAACTGGTTGTCGATCAAGCGGCGATGCGTGGGGTGACGGCGACGCTCCAGCGCTTTAAGCAAATCGGTATAGATGACCCTCGACATGTCGGTGCCGCTCGCGATGCGCGGGTAGTTGGTTTGAAGTTTGCTCAATCCCGCGCGAATATCGCCCAGCTGCATATCCAGCCTGCCGTCCATGCACACGAGGGCAATAAAATCGTCGCTTCCCGCCTGCGTGGGTTCCGCCAACGCCAGCGCCGTTCTGCACAACGCGCGTGCCTCCTCTGCTCGCCCCAGTTGCACGAGCATGATAATACAGGACTGCGCCTCGCGGCAGAACTCGGCGTCAATCTGAGAGCCTTTCGGCAAGTTTCGCATCAGAATGTCGATTGCAATGTCGGCAGCTTTCATGGGGTTGCGGCACATTCGTTCGAGGAGCACACACGCCCGGTCATAGGCAAGGATGAGTCGCTCGTCGGTGCATAACGGGGCTATTTGCTGCAGTGCGTTGCGAAGTTCGATGGCCCGGTTCGCTTTTGCGCGTGCGGCGCCGGGACTGACGGCCGTCTTGAGTCGGCACCTTCAAGGAAAGAGATAAGAAACTGCCGGTTGATACGTGGGAGCGTCATCTCTTTTCCAAGGGCTTACCAACGCCGAATGGGAAAAGATGAAAGCCAACGGGAACGAACCGGTTCTAACTCATTGCGGATGGTACGCCCGGCAGGAATCGAACCTGCAACCATTCGCTTAGAAGGCGAATGCTCTATCCGTTGAGCTACGGGCGCATGAGAACCGGCCAAGGATGCGCGCATTAACCGCGGCAATCCCTACAGGCGTGAGTCTAACAGACGCTATGGTATGAAGCGAGCAGATGCAATTCGCATGACCTCTTGTGCCTCGATTGGTTCGCCATGCGAGGGCGCATGGCGCTACGAGAGCCATGGCGTAGCGAATCTTCTGCAAGTCGTCCTGAGAAGCGCTCTAGCCGCGGACTCTGACGGGCGCGGTCATCGAAACCGGGTGTTTCTCCGGCTCGGGGCGGTTCATGTCGTAAAAGGTGAGCCGCAGCGTGTAGTCGGCGGGCTTGATGTCCACAGGAAGCGCGTACTTCAAATGTCCCGGCACGTACTGATCCGGCGCGCCAGCACTGAACGCCTTTTCATACGGCTGGCCATTAAAGCCACGAACCGCTTCGCCATTCTCATCCGCCGTCAACTCGGGGACGATCTTTATCGAATAGCTGTACCGGTTTTCGCCCTCTTTCGCGCCAGAATTGAGAAAGCGAAATCTGAAGGCGATATAAAACGTGGCGCCGGGCTTCACGACCGTATTCTCGCGGCGCTCGCCACTCGGGTCGGTCATCATCACCATTTCATACTCATCCGTCGTGGAATTGAAATTCCCAGTGGAGTGATAGAGCGTCGTCACCTCGAGCGGAACGTACTTCAGCGCCGCGTGATAGGCGGCCTTCAGGTCCGATGCCGATGCGCCGGCTTCTCCGGTCTGGCGATTGAACTCGGCGGTCTGCAGCGTGAGCCAGTCCTTGTCGCTGAAATCGGGCCGCTCGCGCAGATGCTGCATCAGTTTCGCGGCGGCTTCCGCGTACTTCGCATCCGCGCTCACGCCATGGGCGAGATAAAGCGCGAGCAGCGCCTTTGCGTTCTCCACCGTGTTGCCGCCTTCTTCGCCCCGGCGGCGCTCGAGCTCGGCGATCATCTGTGTGAGCGAAGCGCGCATCAACGCAGATGTCTCATCAACCTCAGGGTCTGCGGGGTGCACGTCGACCACTGCGGGAGCGTCGCCTGCCGGGTTCGTCCCACCCATATCCACAACGGGCGTATCCCCAGCCTGTTGCGGTGGGAGGTCGGCGAAGGGGCCGCCGGTCACAACGCTGTCAGGGTCGAAAGGCTCAATCGTCAACTCGGCGTCTTCGGGCCACGGAACGACCGTCGAGTTCTCATCATAGGGCAGCACTGCCAGATCAGGGCCGGAAGCCGGTGGAAGCGTTGGCGGAACATTCGATTCGATGCCGCTGCCGGAGATATTCGTTGGCGCAGGGAAAGGTTCGGGTTCGCGCTCGTCGTCGACGCCAAGAAGCGAACACCCACCGATGGCCGAAGCCAGCATGATTCCGATGACTGTGGTACGCATGGCAGGGGATTATATGTGCGCCGCCAGTAAAAGCGAGACTCGAATCGCGAGAGCTACTTCGCGCTCTTTTTCGCTTTTGGCGCGGGCGACGAGGCAGCTTGCTGCTTCTTCATCTTTTCAAGCGCGGCAGGCGGGCGGCCTTTGATATCGATGGTCAGGGGCGGCTCGATCAGTTCCATCGTGCCGCGCGGGTCTTCTTCGGCCAACTCGAAGGCGGCAGCGATCATGTCTTTCACGTTACCCTTGGTCTTTTGCACCGCGTCCGTGAGGTTACGGCGTTGCGAATCGCTTGACGGTTTTTGCTCGGCCATGGCTGTTCTCCCACCTGTGGAATGACTCCATTATAAGTGGAGAAGAATCCGAGCGTGCTGAAAAAGGAAAAGAAAGCGCACGCCTGCAAGAGCAACGGACGACGCCAGTGTCAACAGCCATGCGCTATTTGAGAACGTCGGCGCGGCGTTCGGCCATTTCCTTTTTGGCCTTGTCCTCACCGTCTTTCTTCGCCTCCGGGGGATAATGGCGCCCGCCGCCGACGCTATAGAACCAAAGAGCGTATATAGGGTGGGAGGTATAGCTCACCCTTTCGAGTTTCGAGGCCGAGAAGGATTTCTTGAGCCCGATCTTCACTTCGGAGTCACCTCGCGTCACCTTGTGGCTGATTTTGTTGATGGCGATGCCGGCGAAGTGCTGCACGGCGACGGGGAAGGCCTTCGAATCGCCCATTTGTTCGAGGGCTTTCGCGCCCGGAAGGTTCATGATCTCACGGTCCGAATACCACGTATAACGGTAGATTTTCGGCAAATAGGCAAGTTGCACGAAGCCCTCATTGAGCGCGGCGAGCGCCATAGGAAAGCGCGAAGGCCTGTGGCCGTATTCGATGGAAACGTCGAGCGCGCGCACGCGATCGCCGGTGGTTTGCGGCTGCGTCTTGGCGTCAGCGCCGAAGGGATGAAACTGAAGAGCCTCGGCTGAGTCGGGGAAGAAGTGGATGGTGTCGAGGATCTGCTGCTCGAACTCAATCCAGCGCGCTTCGTTCAGTTCGTATTTGCCTCCGGCATTTTTTGCAATGAAGTCCTCAATCTTGAACGCCTCAACGTCGGCAAGCATCATTGTGCGAAGTTTTTCGCTGAACTCAGCGGCGGTGCGCTTCTGGTCTTTCGGAGGATTCGGGTTCCCTTTGCAGCGGGCTTCGATCCGCTGCTTGAGGTACTTCTTCCACTCGGCCTCGGTGGCTGCTGGGAGTTTGAGCGCCGGTTCCTCCCACGGCATCTTCCCTTTGCGCAGGGCTGCGTCGATATGCACGCCATAGAGGTCGGATATCTTCCATTTCCAGTAGACGAAGTCGCCCTCGACAATATGGATGTATTTGGTCACGAGCGTATCGTCAAAGGCGTCGAGCTTATCGAGGGCGTTCTTCTTGCTCTTTTTCGCCTCTTCGACAGCTTTTCGATCGGCGTCGGTGGTCGCCCCCCCCGTGCGATCGAGGATATCTTCGGCAAGCTCGATTCGCGCATCCATACCATCAAGCTCAAGCCGCCATTCGGTAAGTTGTTGCTCCGTCGCGGGTTTTCCATTGTCATCTTTCCCGTCTTTGAGCTTCTTCTCCAAGCCCGCCTTTTTGTCTTTGAGCCTCTGGGGCTGCTCGGAGCGTTGCTTCAATTCCTGAAAGTCGTGGAAGATGCCGTCGTCGAGCCAATGATCGGCAGGCGTGGCGCCAACATAGAGCTTGAGCGACGTGACGGGGATCCTGGTGTCCCCTTTGGTCACCATCCTCCACATTTGAGCGCGCTTCGACGGATTGCGGGCGAGAAAAGGATCGTCAGGATCTTTGGGATAAATGGTGGGATCCCTGGGCATGGCGTCCTGCACGGACTTGGGCTGCGAGTCGTAGACCATTTCACCAACCACGAGGTATTCGCCGGGGACAAGACCCCGTTCCGAGGGCAGATTGATCGTCATCGTCACCCAACCCCGCGCGTCGGTCTTGCCGGTTCCGGGCTTGATATCTTCGACATCAATATATTTGGTGCTTTGCTTTTCGTCTTTCACCTGCAGCTTGGCGTTGACGACCATGCCGGGGATCGGCTTCGCGCCGTCGGTCCAGACGATCTTCGCCGTCGCGACGATGACCGGCGGGGCATATTCGACACTGACAAAGAAAATACGCCCGCCAAGGTTGAGATCGTGCGGATCTGGCTCTTGCTGCATCAATTCAAAACGGCGCTTTCCGCTCAGGGAATCCTTGTCGGCCGGGGGAAATTCGTCATCGGCTTGGGCGCGAAGATTGGCCGCAAAAGTCAGCGCCAGCGCGCACAATACGAGCTTCATCAATGAGAAAGGATAGCGCTTCGCGCCTTCGACATTTCGGGGTGACATGGCCGTTTCCTCTCGACTACTGATAAATTTCCTCGGTCATCAGCCGTTTCGGCGGCGTCAATATCGTCATACGGACGTCGTCGAGAACGGGCGTCATATTCAACACGGGATAAAGCGATGTGTTCGGGCAGATGAAATACGCGCGGTAACGCAGCATACTCACGCGCGAACTGCCCGTGGCGTTAATCAGATTGTTGAGCGTCACCGGGTTGCCGAGCCTGCGTTCCGGCACGACGCCGCCCTCGCACCAGAAGTTCGGCGACGAGCGGTCAATGGCGCTGAACGTCCCGAGCGGCGGGAGCGCGGTGACGAACTCCGGCGAGCGGATATCGTTGAGCACGTCGAGCGCGAACGTGATTTGAGGCGACTCGGCATAATTCTTTGCCGAAGTGTCGGTGCGCACGCGCTTGAACGAGTCCCACGTGGGCCGGTACTCGGTCCAGGTGAACGAGCCGATCCGCACCGGGAAGGGCAAAATCTCCAACCCGCCCGCGCGGTATGACGCGACGAATCCGTTCTCGTAGTATTGATCGTCGGATATTTGCGACTTGCGCTCGAAGCGGCTGGCACGGGATGCCGCCTGCTCGTCCCAGGTGCATTGGCCAGTCAGCGGCGACTTAATGCCCTCTGCGATGCGAACGTCGTCAAGCGTGGCGTTGGCGGGCGCGACGAGGTTGGTATCGAAGCGGAAGAGCGGAAGGTCTTCGGTGCTGGCAGCGGCAGCAATCTGGTCGAGGATCTGGGGTTGCTGCCGGCGGCAGATGCAACCGATGGTGAGCCGGTCTTCGGGGTCAACCTCAAGCAGGAGCGTCGCGCGCCGGTTGAGGTCGTAGTCCACTTCGGCGCTTCCTGGTATCCAGGTGAACGACAATGGCTGCCCCGTCGTGGGATCGGTCAGCTCTCCGGTATTGATGACGTTCGTCGCCTCATTCTGGTCTGCCGGGTCGGGGACGGTGAACTGCACCTCGAGCGGACGGCCATCAATCATCACCTCGTGGGGTGGTGCCGGAAGGACTTCACCCCCGGAACGATGATTCGAAAGATACTTGATCGAGAGCCTGTACCAGTTGTGGGTAACGAGTTCGACCCCCGCCGCTGATGTCAGCTCCGTAAGATTCACATAGCTTTCCGTACGGGCGTAAGAGAAGCCCAAATCTCCCGTTCCGGACGCGATGTCGTTCGTTCCCGCGTACTCGTCATAATTCATTTGCTGGTTGTTGCCGTTGGGATTTCCGGAAGGATCTTTCCCCGAAATCCGTGAACGGTCGCCGATGCGCGCCCAGTTGGTTGGATAGCTATAGCCAGAACCCTTGCCCCCCTCTTCATATGCCGCCCACTGGGCCGATTTCCACGCGCGGGTAAAGTAAATTTGCGAGATGCGAAGAATCCCGCCGGGTTCCTTGAAGACGAAGAATTCGCATCCCTCGAAGTCGGTGTTTTCGTCCATGGCGCCATGAGATTGCTCGACGAAGCGGCCAAAACTGCACGCGCCGATCAGGCCGGAGAAATTGGCGCTTGCCGGGTCGATCTCGCCGGCACAGGCGACCTTGCCGGTCGTGCCTTGAGGCGGCAACTCCCACTTGATCCAGAAATCGATCCAGCCCTGGTAATAGGGGAAATTCGAATTAAACTGGCGGATATCCTGGACATTGATGTTTTGCTGGTCGGTGCCTTGCTTGCCGCCCTCGCCGGGCTTTGGCGAGGCATCCGCGGCGCCAACGAGGCGTGTTACGATTGATTCGATATCTGAGCCCTTGTGAATCTCATCATCCTGCTTCGGATTCGCCCCGCCAACGGGGGAATAAGGATTGTCGCCATAGGCGCCCGCGCGATATCGAAGCATGGCAAGGCGGCTCATACGCATTTCCTTGCGTTGACCATACGTGGATTGTTTGGAAAAACTTCCGCCTTGGCGGAACATGGGGTTGAAGTGCCAGCCGCGCAGCAGCGCCCCATCGGGCCGAAGCGTGGCGTAATTCGCCGAGTCCTGGCCCGCGGCGCCCTGAAAACCCGTACCGGTCGAAGGATGATCTTGGCGGTTCGCGTCAGGCGTGGCCGAGCTCCACATGTCGGAGCTTTGCGGCACCGTGCCGCCGGAGAAGGGAACGTGTCCCTTGGGACTCTTGTTGCCGCGTCCCATGCGCCGCAACGCTTCGAGACTGACAAATGTGGCGTGGAAATTGAGTAGCGCGTCGTTCTCCGTCATCTCATGGGGCGTGCGGTCAAGGGGGTAAAGTGACACCCAGCCGAAGAGGCTGTCGGCCGCGCTGGTTTTGAAATACCCGCCGGTAAGCTCGGCGATCTTCGTGCTTGAACCGTCCATGACGGTTACGCTCTGGCGGCGATCCGCCGGGAACTTATCGGCATAGGACATCTTGCTGTGATCGATGGAGTTTGGCCATGTTTGGGTGCCGTTGAGGTCGTGGGTCACGACGCTCTCGAATTTCTGAGTCGGGGCGCTGGTGGCCGTCGGGTCGTTCGGGCGCAGAATGGGTTTGAGAAAATCCTGCTGCGTGGTGTGCTCGAGGATACGGTAGATTTCCGCCAGTGAGCGGAAGGTGCGCCGCGCGACGATGGTCTCTGTATGTGTCCCGCCGGCGGAGGCTTGCTCGCGGGCGATCTCGCCTTGCGTGACGATCTCGTAGACGCCACAGGTGTTGAAACAGATTGGCGCCGTCGCATAGCGCAGGTCGGTGGAGTCGACCGTGGTGTAATAGGGCGCGTCGGGGTTGAACTTGTTGAGGTAGCCGTTCGGATTGAGCGCTGCGCGGATCATGTCAACCGACGCGCGCCAGTACCACGCGTCGAATTCCTGCGCGCTATACGAATGATCGGCGGACTGATTCGCCGACCCAGCCGGATGCCGCAGGATTCGGGGGTCAGGGAGCAAACTCCGATCGCCCGTTCCGCTGCCACAGGGATAGTTGGCGAGGGTCGTCGCGAGCTGCTCCATGCGGCTCGTGCGCTGGGTGTTGACGAGATCGGCGACGTTCTCGGATATCCCCTTGTTGAAGCCGAGCAAAATCTGGTGGCAGATACGGTAGTCAAAGTCCATCCATGACTTGAAGGGGCCGAAGCGCTCCCGGTCGCGGATGATCAGCGACGCAAGGTTGCTCGCGTGGTGTCCGTCCCATTTCGCCTGTGTCGCGATCGTTTCGGAATCCTCCTCTGTCGTCTTCCAGAGCGGCTTGATCGCGTGGCCAAGCGGGCCAACCGGAATCACCTGATAGATGGCGAGGTTGTCGATCCCGCCGGTATCCTTAAACGCCAGTTCGCGTTCGGCGCTGGACTGGCCAACGGCGTTGAGCAAAGGTTGGCGGCCATAGTCGGTCGTGCCGATCTTCATTTGCTTGATGTTGTGGATCCACTTGTCGGTGTCGACAAGGCTTTCAGTGCGCGGGAAATAGAGGAAGCGCGCCTCCGCCTCGATACCGGCAAGCAACGTGGTCAGCACCGGTTTCGACACGGTGTTGATATTTACCGGAGCGTAAGCCGGCGAGCGGTTGCCTGTCGGCAATTCCTCAGGGTTCCCGTCCTGCCCCTGCTGCGAACCAGGTTGGAACCCGAGTTTCTTGCGGAACGGTTCATTGTTGGGAAGCGCCGTCGCGCTCGGATCGGCTATGTCTCTCCGCAAACCTGGATTGCGGCTGTTGACGAAGTTGGGCGCCCCGCCCGCCACGCCGCTATCGCTGGTGCGGAGCGGCCACGACTCGACGGCTATGAAATCCATGGCGAATTGATAGAGCTGCTCGTTATCGAAGAATTGCCTCAGGTCGCCCTTGGACTGGATCTTGCCGCCGTTGAGTTGCTTGTAGATGACGATGTCGCCCGCGACATTCGGCGGGAAGGGATTGCCGATGTTGCTGCCAAGCGCCGCGAGTTCGTGGCCGAGCACCATCAGCATGAAGCGCAACTGCTCGCCGGCGTAGTCGTTGATATTGAGTTGCGCGTTGGTGTCGATGATCTTGAGGCGCGCGCGATCGCCAAGCTCGCGGTAGGTGCCCGATTGAATATTGGTGCGCAGCGTTCGCATGTCGACGCCGTCGCCCGCGAAGTAACTCACGCGATTGAGCGGCGCTGTACCCGGCGCAAGCAGATCGCGCGCGAGGTCGTCTTCGTCGGGTTCGATCGTGCCGTTGCCGTTCGTGTCCACCCAATTGGCATCGGGAACCTCGCCTGCGTTCGACGAGTGCGAACGGGAGAGCGAAACGATCTGTTCCGGACTATTGATCCCGAGCACCGGCGTGCGGAAGCCGCGGCGCAGATAGTCCTCATGATCCTCGCTCTCGCCATTCAGGCCAATCAGGCGCCCGTCGGGCGCTACACGCCGGTTGAAGCTCCATGTCCCCTCGAACTCATAGTGTGTATAGGTCGCAAGAATCCTGAGCGACGCGATGGCGTATGCCTCGCCGTCTTTCGCGACGCTCAACGCGCGGAAACGGTCAAGGGCGTTCTGGGCCGAGCGCCGCTCGGAACTGACCAGATATCCGAATGCGATGCCGATCAGGCTGAGCAGCACGAGGATGGCGAGAACCATCAGTAACAACATGCCGCGCTGGGCATTGCGCCGGGAACGGTGTCTGGAACGCACGGGCATCCCCATCGTTTTCGCTCACAACCTTCGGGGGCGGGGAACATCCTCCATTATGATCTTTTGCGGTCAAGAACCCAAAGGGTTTCGGACTTTTCCCCGCCAGTGTCTTGGCTCTGTCATACGGAAAAAAGGCGGCGCCGAAGCGCCGCCTTTCCCTTCAACCCGCAATCTTAGCGATGGGTATAGCCGCCGTCGTTCTGATCCGCGAACTCCTGCATGAACGTTCCGGCATTCTGGTTCTTGCCGACATGAACACAATGGAGTTTGCAACCATAATCCTTCTTGCCCTTGTACCACGCGGGGAAGTCGCTGAAGATCGCTTCCTTGTGGTTCGATCCCCATTCTCCCGCACCGGCAGGGTACGGCGCGCCATCCGACAAAAACACATAGTTGCACATTTCGTCGGTGTAGTTCAAGCACGCGCGCTTGAGGGCGTTCCACGAAGGAGTGCCGAACCACATGTGTTGGCTCTCCACCGCTTCGATGGCAGCCTCGCGGTTTTCGTCGGTGCAGAGCACCAACTCGTCCATCCACGCATCGGTGATCGGATGAGCGCTGGCGTGCCCCGCAAGCCAGACGATGTCGAAGCTGAAAGTTTCAGGCAGTGCCCTGATCAGTTTGATCAGTTCGGCCTTCACCATTTCCAGGCGCGACATGCTGCTGATCACGTTGCCGTCGGCGTCCTCGCCAGAACCGACGTCCTTCACCGCCATGGAGAGCGACACGTCGATGACGAAGATCGCGTTGTGGCCGACGATCTCGATTCCACAGACAGGCGGGAGCTCCGGCTCTGTGGGCGGCGTCACCGTCGGTTCCGCCGGAGGCTCAACGGGCCGCTCGATGCCGGCGCGCGGAACGCCTGTGCCATCGGTGGACGGCACGCGGAGCATCAACCTGCCAGACGGCGTGTCAGCGCCCGTTCCGGTTGTGCCACGGAAGAGGCCCGGTTCGACGGCATCCTGTGCGCTCGCTTGCTGGTTCGCGGCAAGCGCGAAAACAAGCACCGCAGCAGGAAGGGCCAGCAGAAGTGTCAGTGTGCGTTTCATGGCGATCTCCATATTCGTTCGTTTGGCCGGGAGGCCGAAGGAGGTAAAGCAACAACGGTGCCATAAACAGCGGCTGGGTATTTCGCCGCCGGGCATTCTCTATAACTCATTTACTTATGGGACGTTACGTCTTCGCCCTAGGGCGATTATGCTGACGTTACGCGCCCCTGATCTGCGATTGTTACTGAACCACCACGCCCTTAGGTAGCCCAACGGCAACATCGAGGACAAAACCGCTAAGGCTAAAAAGACACCACGAGGTTGGCGGGCCTTCCTCGTGGTGGAAATTGTGATCGTGGGAAAGGTCTACTTATGCGTATACGACGCTCCATTGAAGGAGCACCAGTCTTGCATGAACGATCCGGCGTTGGGGTTTTTACCAACGTGGACGCCGATCAGCTTGCAGCCATTTGCCTTCTTTCCTGCGAACCAGACCGGAAAATCCTTATGGATCGAATTCACATGGCTCTCCCCTCCCCATTCGCCGGCGCCAAAGGGGAAGGGCGTTCCGTCGGTCAGGAACACGAGAACGCTCAAGTCGTCGTCATAGTCGAGGCAGGCGCGCTGCAACGCTCTCCACGTCGGCGTTCCCCACCACGTCGTCTGCGCCTTGACGGTCTCGATCGCTTCGGCGCGGATTTCGTCGGTGCATTCCGTGAGCTCCCCCTTCCATACGTCAGTGTTGGGAACCACGTTGGTCGCGCCGGCGAGCCAGACAATGTCAAAGAAGAAGCCAGGCTCAACTTGCTTGATAAAGTTAATCAATTCGGTCTTCACGCACATCAGCCGGCTCATATTGGCGACCACGTTGCCGTCGTAGTCCTCGCCGCCTCCCACGTCAGAGTTGTTCATCGAAAGCGAGACGTCGATGATAAAGATGCACTTGCCCGCAATCGGCTCGTTAAAAAATGGCGGCGCCGGTTCCCCGGCGTCTTCGATGCCCGGCTCCGATGGTTCGGCCGGCGGCTCAGCGCCTTCGGTTGTGGGAACATGCGTATCGTTCACCGGCCCGGCGGCGGGAACGCGCAGGATCAATCCGCCGCTCGGCGCGTCCGCGCCATCAGTATCGGATGTGCGAATGAGTTCCGGCTCTTCGCTTGCCTGATATCGCGGAACATTCAGCGCGAAGGTCAGCATCGCCACCAACACGAACGCCCCACCAAAAAACATCCCCGTTTTCATGCTGGGTTCCCTTTCCTCGTTCGCGGCCACAACCCGGCCGTCACACTTTGAGGTTTGGGAATCGCAAGAACCACGCCACAAAACCGAAGACCCAGCAGGGCATCGGGCGAAACGCCGTAAGACTCATCAAATAAGCGAGTTACGCCGCGAACTGCGAGCAGCGACGAAGAAAGAACACGCTATCCGCCATGAGATGTGTGACAGGTGCTGACACAGATGGGATCAGGCTTCGTTGAGCACCACGCCGCGTTCGGCAAGACCCGTGAGCATGAAGTCGTGGACCTTCTTGTCCTTGCCGAGGAACTCCGGCGGCGACATGCCGGGCGTCGTGTACACCTTTCGCGCGACAGCCCGAACCGCAACCGAACAGGTATAGCCCGTGGTGCGAGCCATAGACGTGACGTGATTCTTTACGTCGTAGTGATCGACCATCTGCCAGCGGCGCTTGAACGGCTTCTTTCCCTTGCGCCCTTCGATCTCGACGATCAACACGACGAGGTCTCTCTCGCCTTTGGGAAGCTCCCAAAGCGGGAACAGGAGCTTCGCCGTGAGGTCCACCGGGCGAATGGACTTGCCGCCGACATCCACCGTATCCTCGTGGAACAACCCGGTCTCGCGAAAGATTTCCATCAGACGCGCGTGACCGGGGTAGCGTAACGTCTTCTCTTTCATGTTCGGACACTTGAGCGTACGAAGCAGTGTGCGCAGTCCATCGGTGTTGAATCCTTCGAGCGTGCCAAGCCCTTCGACATTGATGGTCTCGATACCGCTGAGCGCCGGCTTCGTGACCACCTTGCCATCGATCATCATGCGCGCGGGGCGGGTGTATTCTTCAATCACATCGATGGGAGAGAAACAGGCGCGATATTCGAAGGGCTGCTCGCGCACCTCGGGCAACCCGCCGACGTAATAGGTGAAGTCCGTGAGCTCGTCCCACTCTTCCTGCATGCGACCGGCGATGATGTTGGGAATGCCGGGCGCTACGCCGCAGTCGGTGATAGCGATAACGTCTTTATCGCGCGCGAGAGCGTCAAGCTCGAAGGGGTCTTCGGGGTAGAACGATATGTCGACCGTATGCTTGCCAGCCTTGATGATCTCGCGAATAACGTTGAACGCCATGAAGCCCGGCAGCGCGCCAACGACGATATCGAAAGGCTTCACCAGCGCCGCGACCTTTTTGATGTCGCCGGCGTCGGCGCATTGACGCTTGCCCGCGAAGTTCTTGCCAAGCTTGTCGAGGGAAGCTTCAGAGCGGTCGATCACCGTGACCTTGAAGCTCTTATCCTCCGCCAAGTCCCGGGCGATGGTCCCGCCCACCAGTCCGCTGCCAAGCACCGCGATGTTCATACGTTCCCTCGTTTTGTTGTTCGCCGTTGTTCGAGCGATATAGCAGGTGAAGGGGATGCTATCGAGAGTTTTGTGGCATAGCCGGACTCGAATGTCCCCGCTTTCTCCGTGCTCTCTGTGGTGCCTGTGGCTAAATTGCGCCCGTCACCGATAAGGAACGACTATGGCCAAGAACATTACGACGCGCGCAGCAGACTACTCAAAGTGGTACCAGGACGTGATCAAAGCCGCCGACCTCGCCGATCAAGCGCCGGTGCGCGGCTGCATGGTGATCAAGCCGGCCGGCTTTGCGCTCTGGGAGGGGATCCAGCGCGACCTCGACCGGCGCTTCAAGGAAACGGGCCATATCAACGCCTACTTCCCGCTGCTCATTCCCGTCTCGTTCCTTGCCAAGGAAGCAAAGCATATCGAAGGCTTCGCCATGGAGTGCGCCGTGGTGACGCATTCGGGCCTCGCAAAGAACGAGAAGGGCGATGACCTCGTGGTAAAGAACGAACTCGAGGAGCCCTTCGTAGTGCGCCCAACGTCGGAGACCGTCATCGGCCATATGTATGCCCAGTGGGTGCAGTCGTGGCGCGACCTGCCGATTCTCATTAATCAATGGGCCAACGTCATGCGCTGGGAAATGCGCACGCGCATCTTCCTGCGCACCTCGGAATTCCTCTGGCAGGAAGGCCACACCGTCCACGAAACCGCCGAGGAGGCGCAGGAAGAAACCTTGCGCATGCTCGATGTCTACAAGAGCTTTAGCGAAGACTTCCTCGCCACGCCTGTGCTCGCAGGCGAGAAGACCAGGCGCGAGCGCTTCCCCGGCGCGAACCATACCTACACCATCGAGGCGATGATGCAGGACGGCAAAGCCCTGCAGAACGGCACCAGCCACAACCTCGGCCAGAACTTCTCCAAGGCCTTCAATGTCTCCTTCGAAGGCCGTGACCAGAAGCGCGAATTCGCCTATGGCACGAGCTGGGGCGTCTCGACCCGTCTGATCGGAGCGCTGATAATGACGCACTCCGACGACGAGGGCCTGATCCTGCCGCCGCGCATTGCGCCGACGCTCGCCGCCATCGTTCCAATCTGGAAGAACGACGATGAACGCGCCAAGGTGATCGCGCACTGCAACCGCCTGCTGGCGAAACTCTGCGACGACGCGGAGCTTGAGGCCGCGCGCAATCACCTCGGCCAGCGCAACCTGTTCACGGTGTTCTACGATAACGCGACTTCGCAATCGATCACGCTTGACCTGCGCGATGCCATGCGCCCGGGCGAGAAGCACTTCCACTGGGAGCAGCGCGGCGTCCCGATCCGCTTCGAAATTGGCCCGCGCGATGCCGATTCGGGCAAGCTCGTGGTCAAGTATCGCACTGGCGCAGAGAAGGAAATTCTCGACCTCGGGGCGATCACGCGCGACTGGTTCGACGCGAAGCTCAACGGCATCCAGAATGAGCTCTACGAGCGCGCGCTGAAATACCGTGAGGCCAACACGCATGTCGCTGCGACGAAGGATGAGCTTTACAAAACGCTCGAAACCAAGGGCGGCTTCGTGCGCGCCTTCCTCGCCGAGGACGACGCCTTCGAGGAGAAGGTCAAGGCCGACACCAAGGCTACGGTGCGCCTGATCTATCAGCCGCGCGACATGCGCGCCAAGAGCGGGAAATGTATCGCGAGCGGCAAGGACTGCGAGCGCGAAGTGGTCTTCGCGGTGTCGTATTGACGGTCGCCGCCGGCAGGCGAAAAAGAAGTACGCGCGCGGCTACTTCGCAAGCTTGTTCAGGGCAGCCGCATGCAGCTTGTTCGCGGCCTTGTCATTGGGATCGAGCTGTAAGGTTTCCTCAAGAGCCGTAATCGCGTCCTTGATGCGTCCCTCAAAGAAATAGTGATAGCCCCGGAGGAAGGCAAGGTCCGCCTCGCCGGTCGCATCCTTGGCTTTTTCCTCGAGACGTAGCAACTGGTGCTCATAGGTCGAGGCATCGGCGTAGCGGCCACGCGGATTCAACTCGGCGGCGCGCTCGATCAGGCTCTCGTCAAGAATCAACGCGCGCCGCAACGAGAACGCCGAGAGATCGTAGCGGCCGGCCGCGAACGCCGCATGGCCGAGGTTGAGTTTAGCGATGGCGTCGAGGGGGCGGGCGACGACGGCGTCCTTGAAGGTCTCCACGGCGCGATCGTAGTCGCCATCGCGGAATTGTTTGGCTCCATCGTCAAGCATCTCTTCATATTCTGACTTGAAGGGGCGGGTGGACGGCGTCGCGTCGTTGGTGGTGAATACCGGCCGGCTGAGCTGGCGCCGGTAGCTATTCACCGCGCCATCGTAGTAACCATCCTCATATCCGGCGTCGTAGGCGTCGGCGGTGCTATGCAGAACAACCACGTCACGGTAGTAACCATGGCAGGCCGAG
>JABWBM010000227.1 GCA_013360495.1 Planctomycetaceae bacterium | reverse complement strand
AACGTAGCGTCACGCGCCCCCGCGTGACGACGGTCGTAAAAGAGCCGCCACGCGAGGGCGCGTGGCGCTACCATGTGAAACACGCGCACAAGCGCACCAACCAAAGCGAGCACCCATGCCCGAAACCAAAGACAAAACGTCGAAGAACGAGACCGATGCCAAGGACATGAAGACTTCGAAGACCGAGGAAGATCAGCTTCCCGTCAAACCCTCAGTCACAACGCATACCTTGACCGCGGGCAAGGAGCGCTTCACCTACGAAGCGAACGCCGATTGGATCACGCTGCGCAAGAAGCAGCGCGCGCTAGCCAAGATGTTTCACGTGGCGTACTTTCGCCAGGGCGTCAAGGATCTCGCGGCGCGTCCCGTTACCTTTGTCTTCAATGGTGGTCCGGGTGCTGCGTCGGCCTATCTCCACATGGGCGCGGTCGGCCCAAAGCGCGTGGCCTTCGGCAACGCCGGGAGTGTTCCGCCGCCGCCCGCGAAAGTGGTGGATAACCACGAAACGTGGCTGCCTTTTACCGATCTGGTGTTCATCGACCCTGTCGGAACAGGTTTTAGCCGCTCCCTCGACGCACCGAAAAAGGATGGCGACAAGGGCGGCGACAGCAAACCCGACGACAAGGAGAACCCTGAGTTTTGGGAGAACGACCGCGACCTCGAATCGCTCGGCGAATTCATACGCTCGTTTCTTTCGAAGCACAAGCGCTGGTCGTCGCCGGTTTTCATCGCAGGTGAAAGCTACGGTGGCTACCGCGTGGCAAAGCTCGCGCGGCTCGTGCAGGAGCGCTATGGGGTCGGACTCAACGGTGCCATCCTGATCTCACCCGCCATCGAGTGGGCGACGTTGATGGGGACGGACTACACCCTCGAAGCGTGGCTTGACCACATGCCGACGCAGGCTGCCGTGGCCCATGCCCATGGCCGTTGCAAGGCGGTGAAGAAGGGGACGCAACTCGAGAAGATTCTCCCCGATGCCGAGCAATTCGCGCGCAACGAAATGCTCCAGTGGCTCACGCTTGGCGATAATCTTGATCCTGCGACGACCGCGAAGACGGCCGGAAAACTCAGCGACTGGACAGGCATTCCCAAAGATGTGTTGCTGCGCGCGGGCGGCCGCATCAAGACCGAGCAGTTCTGCCGCCTGCTTCTTCGTGACGAGGGCAAGCTCGCGGGCTTTTACGATGGATCGGTCACGACTATCGATCCCTACCCCGACCGCGATACACACGAAGGGCCTGATCCAACCCTGTGGTCCATCGACCGGCTCTTTGGCGGCAGCATCAACCATCACCTGCGGAGCACGCTCGGCATCGACACGGAGCTTGACTATCGCCTGTTGAGCATGGAAGTGAACGAGGCATGGAAGTTCGACAAGAAGGGGCGAGGCGGCATCCCGGGGGCGATGGACGATTTACGCTACGGTATGAGCCTCAACCTCAACATGAAGGTGTTTATCACACACGGGTACTACGACCTCGTCACGCCCTACTATTCGTCGGACCGGTTGGTGGGATTAATGAAACTGCCGGAGAGCGAGCGCGGGCGCTTGACGCTCAAGCACTTCAAGGGCGGCCACATGTTCTATTCGTGGGACGAATCGCGCGAGGCGTTTACGGACGCGATGAAGGCATTCTATCGCGATGCGGTGGGGGAGTAGGGCGTTGTGTACAGCCGTCATTCCGACGAAAGTCGGAATCCATCTTTCGGCCTGGATCCCGGCTTTCGCCGGGATGACGAATGGCAAAACTTTGGTCGAACAGGCGCTATTTCATCACGTCGGCGAGCGCGCTTAAGACGTAGCCGGTGCAGATCATCGGAAGATTCTCGTACCAGCGATCCTGCTTGTCATTTTTCCAGTAGCCTTCAGGTTTTTGAGACCTTTCCAATTGAGCCACCAAATCTTTCTTCCAGTAGACTTCGATATTATTGCTATCTTTGAACATGTCGCTGCCGTAGAGGCTGAGCGCCCGGCCCATTTGCATGTATTGATAGTACAGCCCTTGCTGATCGGCTGTCTGCAAGTTCTCGGTGTTGACATACCCCGGCACGCGCGAAACGCTGAAGTTATGCGTGATCCATTTGTAGGCCAACTCCACGCGTGGATCGGTGCGTTTCAGTCCCGCCGCCATATAACAGGAGAGCAGCGCATACGTCATCGAGCCATAGCTGCGTAGCATGACTTTGCCATCTCCCATGTCGATTTCATTCGCCTTCGACGTATCCGGGCTGTAGCGAGCGCCGCCGGCGTTTGGGTCGCCCGCGGGCGGATCGACGACTTCCTTGCCCTCAGCGGTTCTGATCACGAGTCCTTTGCTGACTTCGGCGCTGTTGTGATTGCGCTCAAGGTAGGTGAGCGCGCGCTGCCACAGTGGGTCGTCGGGTTTGAGGCCGAATGCCGAGGCTGCCTCGATGGCGAACGAGGTTGTGGATAGATTCGCTTTTGGCTTCCCCGCGTTCTTTGGGTCCGCGAGTTCTTCCTTGCTGTAGGCCCAGCCGCCATAGGTGCTATCGGTTTCCTTCTTCACGTCAGCTAAGGGACTTTTGGGCGCGCCAACCTGGGAGTTCGTGAGATATTCCCTGGCCTTATCCAAACGACCGCTGAGTTGCTCGCGATAAGCGGCGCCACCGTTGTCGCGCAACCATGCGAGCGTCAGGTAAGCGATCGACGTCGTATACACGGCATTGCTGCCGCCGAGCGTCCATTGTCCTGTAGGCTGCTGCTGTTTGACCATCGCATCGACGGTGTCGCGAACGCGCTGGTCATCGGGTTTGATCAGGCCACAGCGCAACGCGCCGTGGAGGATCATGCCGGAAAATGCCACGTTGCAGTTCGGCCCCCAAGTGTCGTCCAGTGGATTTCCGGTTGACTTGTTGTAATTGGCTTCGAGATAGGACCAAGCCTTCTTCGCGATGGCGTTTGCCTTGTCGCGCGTGGCCTTCGCGTCGGATGACGATGGTGCAGGCGTAGCGTTGCCAGAATTGTTGGCGACATTGGTATTGGCGTCATCGCCGCACCCAAGCGCAAGGAAAACAATCAGCGCCGCGATCAGTGTGATTTTCATGGCCGGATCCTTCAGGTGGTCTTCAATCTCATATGACTGTTCCTGTACCAAGCCCATTCTGACTTGGCAAGAATTCCACGCAACGGAATCGCGGATTTACTAAAAATTGACAATCGGGGAGAATGTACGAGAACGCTACACCAGTGCAGCGATAGTGGCGCCAATGCCCCAGAGCGCGCCAAGGATGGCAAGCACGAGGAGAATAATCTGGCGCGTTCGGAAGCCGCTCACCTGCGCTTCGAGGCGATGAATGCTCGCTTCCATGTCGTTGAGCTTCGCGCGCTCCATCTTGAGGGCGCGCAGCGCGCTCGACTTGCCCACCTCGACGCGCAAGGGCGCTTTCGAGCGGTGGGTGGTCTCAAGACGTTCGAGGTCGGTGAATAAAATGTTCAGGTTCGAATAACGATCGTCGGGATTTTTGGCAAGCATCTTGGTCACGACGGCGATGACGTCGTCGCTGATGCTCGGACGGAGATCTTTGAGGTTCGGCGGCTCCTCGCGGGTGTGCTTCAACATCACCTCGTCGGGCTTGCCCTCGAAGGGCGGCCGACCGGTCAACATGTGGAAGAACGAGCAGCCAAGCGCATAGATGTCCGCGCGGTAATCGACGCTGGCTTTGCCCATGGCCTGTTCAGGCGCGATGTAGTCCGGCGTGCCGAGCACCATGCCCTCGGCGCCGAGTTCCTTGTCGAGGCGCGATTTGACGAAGCCGAAATCGCCGAGCTTCACGAGGCCCGACTTGGTGAGCATGATGTTCGACGGTTTGATGTCACGGTGAACGATATTGTCGAGGTCTTTGTAATAGCGGATCGCGCGCACCACCTGGATCACGATGTCCACGGCTTCTGCGATGTCGAGGCGTTTGCCCGGAGATTCATCGATCAACTCCTCGGCCGTCTTGCCGTCGACATATTCCATCGAGAAATAGTAGTAGTCGCCCTCGCGCCCGACGTCATAAACCTGCACGAGGTTTTGATGGCTCAAGCGTCCGACGATGCGCGCTTCGAGCACGAAGCGCTTGCGAAATTCGTCGTCGCTAATCCAATGCTTGTGGAGCACCTTGAGGGCCACCATACGGTTGAGGCTGACCTGACGCGCCTTATAGACCGTTCCCAATCCGCCCTCGCCGAGCGTCGAGATGATTTCGTAGCCCTTGAATTTGAGGTCGGCTTTCTTCTCGCGGTCTTGAATGAACTGGCGCTGGGCGCGTTGGACCTTGCCCACCTCGTCGTTGGACATCAGCCCTTCTTCAAGGACGATGTCTTCGAGGGTGCGGTTCACGCCGAGGTTTGCCGAGGATGTCTGCTTGCGGCGGCAATGCTCGAGCTG
>JABWBM010000226.1 GCA_013360495.1 Planctomycetaceae bacterium | reverse complement strand
CCTCCAGTTCGCGGGCGAAATCCGATGGATCCTTGAACTCGCGATAAACCGAGGCGAAGCGCACGTAGGCCACCTTGTCCAGCTCGCGCAGGCGGTTCATCACCTGCTCGCCGACATAGGTGGCGGGAACTTCGCGGTCAAAATGTTGCTCAATATCCGTCTCGATGCCGTTGACGATCGCTTCAATATCGGTATCGCTCACGGGGCGCTTGTGGCAGGCGCTGCGGATGCCGCCCATGATCTTTGCGCGGTCGAAATCCTCGCGCGAGCCGTCCTTCTTGATCACGCGCAAGGGGAGTTCCTCGATCTTTTCGTACGTCGTGAAGCGGCGGCCGCAGTCGACGCATTCGCGCCTGCGGCGCACGACGCGGTTGCCGTCGGAACTGCGGGAATCGACGACTTTGTCGTTATCGGCCTTGCAGAACGGGCATTGCATGAATTACCCCTTGTCGGCGGCGCACGGGAATGGCGCGACCACACAAGATAGTGGGCGCGCGCGGAGATGTTTACCAGATATTGTGGGGGAGTGCAATCGTCCCGGTGATTGGCTCCGCCGAGGCGAGTCGCATGGCGCCTACAGCCGGACAAGACCGTCATGCGGGGGCGCGTGACGCTACATCCGTTCCGGAATACCAACCTGCAATCCGCTCTAAAAAGAAAAAGGGGCGCTCCCGAAGGAACGCCCCTGCCGATGCGGATCGGCCGTGTCGGATTCCGCTATTAGCCTCTGAGGAGGCTGAAGATGTTGGCCTGGATCGCGTTGGCCTGGGCGAGCACGGAGCTTGCCGTTGAGATGCCAAGTTGAGCCTGGACCATGTTGGTGATTTCCGTCGCCGCATCCACCCCGACGATGTCTGCATCGGCGGAAGTCAGATTTCCGATGCTTACTTCGGCGCGGTTGATGGCGTCGATGAAGTTGCCCTGGATCGTTCCAAGACGGGTCTGTTCCTTGATGAGTTGATCGATCGAGCGATTGATCATGGCAAAGGTGCCGACAAAATTCCCGGTCTTGAGGGAGAGCGATCCGCCGCTTCCCACATCGGCAAGAGAGCCGCGACCGAGAATTTGGTTACCGTTCGAAAACACGCTGGCGGTGTAGATCGCTGAACCGACCGAATACATCGTCATGGTGTTGAGAGCCAAGCCACGCCCGAGGTTTTCGGTGGTGAACTTGCCGAAGCCGTACTTCAGCATGTCGCCTTGACGGCCATCGGTACCAAGCAGACCGACAACGCCTTGTCCGAGGTCGACGTTGACTCTGTCGGTAATCGCGACTGGAGCCGCCGCCGGTTCCATGTTCAACGTGCCAAAGTCGATCTCGATGTCATAACCGCCCGAAAGGTAGCGTGCGGTCAAACCATATTCTCCGCCGAGTTCGACGCGGGTTCCATTGATCGTCGCGAATCCGCCGGTTCCGTACTGCGACAGCACCGTACCGACGGTGTCCGAAGCAGTAACGGCTCCTGCAGCGTTTCCGAACCCAATCGTGGTGCCGCCTTCAGAAAGCAGTTCAACTTTGATGAACTCATCTGAACCGTAGCCGACCGTTGTCAACCCAACCGGACCGCCGGTTGAGGATGTAAACACGACGCCGGTTTCCTGAGCAAGCATATTGAAGGAAGTCGCGACTCCCCCAATTCCCGCGGCGCCACCGAGTGTGGAGATCGTGGAGCTGTTCACGCGGATAGTTGCCGAGCCGAGTTTTCCGGTGATGCGGAATTCGGCGAAGTCGGCCGCAGCCGCGCCGGGGATATAGGACATGAATACGCGAGTGGCTTTGTTGAGAGACTTGATGGACACGTTCAGACTCAGCACGGTTTGACCGGTGGAGATCCTACGAACGGGGCCGCCGTTTCCGATCTTATTTACACGAACGTTCTGAATGCCCGCCGACGCCATGAGCGACATACCGCTGGCGCGGATGCCCCAGTCGCGTTCCAAGCCGGCGTTGGTGATGCTGCGGAACGCGTTGATCGTTGCGTCACCGTTGAGCAACGAACGGCTTCCGAGCTTGGTGTTGTTCGCCGTCGAGTCGATCTGCGCGAGGGCAAGATCGATCTCCGACTGGATGCTGTCCCGCTCGGAGTCATCGGCAACTTGAGCCTGAACGACCTTCATCTTCAACTTGTCGAGCTGAACCTTGATCGTTTCGAGGGCGTCAATCGCCAGGCTGAGACCGGTGATGTTGAGCTGGCCGGTTTCATTGACGACTTTCAACGACGCAACCTCGGAGCGAATCCGGCGCGACACGTTGAAAGACAGCGGGTCGTCGCCAGCGCTGATCAACCGTTCACGGTTGTTCAGCTTCAGCGCGGCATCTGCCGATGCGCGAGAGAAACGCTTGATGGCAGATACGGAATTGTTCTGCGCACGGAACGTCGCGTCCCCTGTGGTACTTTGCATTGGAATTGGCATGGTAAGATCCTTCTTCGCCAAACCCGGCAATCCGTTGCCGGGCACAATTGCCGCCAGGACGGGGCGACGGCATTCCCCTCTCTTGACTTCTTCGTTCAAGCTCCGGCCGCGGTATCAACAAACCGTTGGCCGGCTCCCGACACGCAGAACTATGCTGTTTTGTTGAGCAGAACGTTCCAGGCGGTGTTGCCTTTGAGCACGAGGCTCGCGGCATTGACCGGTCCGGGAGCAGGCACGTCCGTTTCGACGGCCAGCGCGCTGAGAGCCGCTTTCTGGCTGCGAAGCTCGGCGCGCAGGTCTTCGACCTCTGCGCTGAGTTCACCGTCGCGTGACGCGCTGTGCAGACGGAACATCGCGCTGGCAAGGCTCGCTTCAAGGTCGGCGAGTTGCCGGCGAATGGCGTCCGCCACGCGTGCGGTCAACGCGGGGTCTACCGGGCCGTGATTGAGTGGGTCGGTGGTGCGGCCTTCCGTGGCCTCCACCTGGGAGCGGAACGCTCCCGTTGCGTTGGGTGACATACGATCCCTCTCTGTCTTGCTTCCCGTACGGGCATCCATTCCCGAACGGCACAGACCAGCATCTCCCCCTGGGGGCTATGCATTCTTCAGTCCGTACGTTGTTAGGATCGGCAGGCAGGAGCCGGAAATTCAATCGCGAGACCGGATTTTTCTCAACCATTCGCGCAGCCAGGTGCGGTCAGCGGGGCTTGACCCCGCCCCAAGGCCTCCAAAGGCCGGTTCGGAGCCATTAAACGCCGATGGTTCGCCGGCGCCTTGAGGCGAAGAAAGCGAAGGATTTTTTGCCAATGGGTCGAATGTTTCCTTCACCGTGACGATATTTTTCCGGTCGCCATCGGCGGACATCGGACGGATACGCACCTCACGGGCCTTGTACTCCTTCTCCTCCTTAAACTGAGGGATATCGCGCGGATCCTTCGACTGGATGTTGAGTGGCCGGGCCGTGTTCGTACCGTTGGTCGCAGGACCATGGTCTAGGCTTGGCGGCGCGGGCTGGTTCGGGGCGCGCCAAGGTGTGTCCGATGGCTTGCCTGGCGCGTTCCAGCCGGGCTCGTTGCCAGCGGAAGGATTATTGCCTTCCGATTGTCCCGTCGATGGCTGGTTTATTTGTCCGCTGGTATCGTTTGCGGAAGATGCGCCGCTTGTGGGTGGTGTGTTCCGATCAGTTCCAACGGGGGCGTCCCCTTTGCCGTTCTCGCTGGCGTGCGGAACATTTGAACGATTCGTGTCACCCAATCGCTCGATCGCCAGTGGAGTCCAGAGCATGGTGAGCAATGTGGCTATTACGAGGGCGAAGGAGGCGCGGCCAATAGCCCGGCGATCGAGAGACGGCGTGGCCGTTGCGCTCGCCGCTTCAGTCAATAGCGGTTCCAGCCGTCGTTCGATTGCTTCAACGAAGAGCGAGTCCGGCATCTCGTCGTAAGTGTAAATGGCATCTTTCGTCTGCGCTGAGCGGTCAAGGCGTTTGAGCAGGACGCGCCGGGCAGTATCGCTGTTGAGGGCATTCGTCGCAGCCATCCAGCCCCAAGCGCTGGATAGGGCCGCAAGAGTCAAAGGTAGAGCGATGATCCACCAGGCTGAGCCATAAACAACCGCCAGAACGACCCCAGCAAGGGTCCCCGGCAGCAGCGTTCCATTCGCGCGGCGCAAGGCAGCGTTGAACGCGATGCGTCGTCCCGCGCGGGCGAGGAAGCGATCGATGGTGTGTTGAACGGAGGTCATAGTGGGAGCCCCGGCGAACGCGATATTAACGCGGATGGTCAAAGAGGGCTATTCAAAGAATACGGATTAATGGAATACGGATTAATGAACATTGACCATTTTCAAGGAGGATGCCCATGAATCGGCCCGCTCCGCGGCCATAACATATGCTTGTACTTCAGCGTGCGCGAACGCCATGGCGTAACTGCCCCGGTTCTCTACAGTTCTGACATACCGCTGACGATAAACCGATGGGGTGCCGGAGCGGTCGGAACGGAACAGATGACCCTTGCGGCTCCGGCCCCTTATTC
>JABWBM010000225.1 GCA_013360495.1 Planctomycetaceae bacterium | reverse complement strand
GCCGTCCGCTGCCGCCGGAGAGCGCCTCCAGCGCTTCCTGCGCATCCGCGAAGCGTTCCTCGGGGCGCCGCGTGACGCAGCGCGGCACGAAGCGATCGAATGGCGCGGGCAGGTCCGTGGGAGCGAGGCCGAGCGCGGCCAGGAACTCCTCGCGGGGAAAACGCCGCAGGAACCACGCCACGTTATTGGTGAGCACATCGTTCGGCCCGACCACCAGCGTCGGCGAGACGATGGCGTAGGACATCCCGCAAGCGCGCACGATCTCCTCAACCTGCGCTTTGCCAGCGTAGTAACCGAGATTCGAACCAACCGCAGCGTTGCTCACGCTCACATGCACGATCCGGCGCACGCCTGCACGCTTGGCTGATTCGATCAACAGACGCGACTTTTCGACGGCGCTCGCGAAATCTTCGCCGCCGTGAGGTAAGCGAATCCAGAAGGTATTGACGAAGACATCGGCGCCAGCGAGTTCGCCCTCAAGGTGCGCAGCATCGAATGCGAGCGATGAAGATGTGATAGGCGTCGATGCACGAATATCCGCGTCATACCAGCGAAAGCCGGTATCCAGAGGCGAAAGAGAGTCATTTGGAAGACTGGGTTCCGGCTTTCGCCGGAATGACGCAGAGGAGGCATCTTCCGGTCGTTCTCCCACAGCGAGTTGCGGTGCTATGGCCGCCTTCCGGTTCGTCAGCGTATGAATGCCGTAGCCGCGCGCCATCAGTTCGCGGGCAACGGCGGCTCCGGTATAGCTGAAGGCCCCTGTGACGACAACGCGCTTCACGCCGGAAGTATAGCACGCTCATGTAAATGAACGGCTCACGAGAGCGGCGAAGCCGCCGCAGGAGCGGGTTTACACACACCGCCGGCCCGGCTATAATATGGCCTCTGGCCCCACCCCTCGCCCACCCCTTGTTGGGTACGAAGCCATGCAACTCCCGTGCTCCCCGCGCATCCTCGTGCGCGTTGTTTGCATTGCGTCGCTGATCGGGCTGCTCGCGCTTGCCCGTTCGCCAATCGGCGCGCAAAACGAAACAAAGCCAGCGGCCAAAAGTAACATCGTCACAAAGAACGAAGAAGCTCCAGACCCGGCTCTTGAGAAGGCCAAGGCCGATCTCGCCGCGCTCGATCCGGCGCTCCTCCCGCTGCTCAACAACGCACGCTACCTGATGTGCCGCGAGCACGAACGGACCGAGCTTGCGGACGGGCGGCGGCTCGTCGAAGCGCCAGCCTTCGGCAGGACAACCACAGACGAGAACGGACGGCTCGCTCCATGGACGGTGATCCGTCAGGCCGCCTTCGTGATCGCGGGTCATTATGGTCAGGCGCTCGACAAGGAACTCGCCGTCTTCGCCACGTCACCCATACTCGACAGGAAATACTCATCGGCGGATGTCTTCGCGGAGAGCTTGTTGTTAAGCGCGCTCACGGCGCGAAGCGAAGATACTCTACTTTCCGCCACCAGGAGCATCGTCGCCAAACGCGCGCCGGAACTGGCGAAGCTGCTCAACCGCCACGCCGGCGATTTCACCGAGACGAAAGAGAAGAAGGACTCCGCCGGGCTGCTGGCGCAGGTGTTCCATGTGGCCTACGCCCTCGCAACCCTCGAGCAGCTTGGCCAGAAAATCGCCCGCCCCTCCGGCTATACAAAGGCGATCGGGGAGTTACTCACCGTGATTGAGCGCGGCGACCTCCCGGAGTTGGAAAGCGAGCGCGAACGGAAGGCGCAGGCGCTCCTGCTCGGCGCGACGCTCAAGCTCGTGAGTAGCGAATATGTCGTGACCTCCACGCAAAAAGGGAGGTACGAGAAATGCCACGCCATCGTGACCAAGCTCTTTGAGGAGCGCTTTCGCTCGACGGACGATCCCTTCGGCGCGGGGGGCATTTTGCTCGGCTTCGCGCGGGGCTTCCTTCCGCCTTGGACCAAGCGCGACCTGATCCGCTCCATCGACGTCGAGGATGATGTCTACGGCGCGCCGAAGCTGGGCAGCGCTCCGCTCGCATCGATGCTGCAACTCGACGATCCGGCCACGAGCGGAAACGGCCTCTCGCGCCTGCGCACGCCTCCCCTGACTGACTCGGCGTTCACGCTGATGGCCGCGGCCATTGAGCACGCTTCGGGCCGCCCGCCTCTGGCGGGTCTCGGCGAGGAGCATGTGCTCAACCTGCTCGATGCGATGACACGGGTGGAGAAGTCAGAACAGAAAGCCGCCATCAAACGTTCGGCAGAGTCACTGAATCTGGATATCCCGCAGGAAGAATTCGTGGCGATGGTGAACGACGCCGTAACCCGCGCAGCGGAGTGGCTCGCATCGACGCAGAACGCCGACGGCAGCTTTCCGGGTACGTACTCAAGGACGCTGGGTGGCCACGCGCTCTGTCTGCTCACGTTGCTTGACGCGGAACTCCCCCGCGAAGATGAACGTGTAGGACTTGCGCTCAAACGCCTCCGTGGATTCAAGAACTTTGCGGGAAACCCTTATGACGCGGGCATCGTGTTGATGGCGTATCAAAAATACTACGAAGCAGAACAGCGCAAGGCGGGCGCCTTCGAAGCCGAGGACGGCAAGGCCTACCTCGCGGCTGTGGCGAAGGCCGCTAAGGCGATTTCCAACGAGGATCAAACGTTGATTCAGGCCGCCGCCCACCGGCTATTTGACAATTCGGCCGGATACGGATGGGGATATAACGGCGCGGCACGAAACAAGACTGAGTACTACGACAACAGCAACTCGCAATACGCCGTGCTTGGACTACGTGCCGCATCGCTGCTCGGCGTGGAGTTCAACCGGAAGATATTGATGCTCGAGCTGGAACGGGTGCTGGGTTGCTTTAATCCCGCAAGCGGCGAAGAAGCAGAATCATTCGAGATGGTCTTCGACACAGAGGGGAATGTCGTCGGCACTGGGGCAGCGAATCCGCCGACGAAAGGCAAGACGACAAGCAAACAAAAATTCCCGGGCAAATGCGGCGGCTGGGGATATGGCACCGCATGGGACAAAGGCAGCATGGCAGAAAACTATCTTGCCATGGCGGCTGCCGGCGTATCCACACTCGTCGTTTGCCGCGACGAGATGAAGCTTTTGGGGCTGTTGACGCCAGAACTCAATCGGAAGAGTACCTTGGCAGTCGAGGGAGCGCGCAGATTCATGGGCAAGCGGTATACGTTCCTCTATCCCAAAGATCCCAGCCGCTGGGGAGCGGATCTTGACGGATGGCGAAATACCGCGGACGGTTGGGGCATGTTCTACGACATGTACTCCGTCGAGCGCGCGTGTGTGCTCGCGAATATCGACAAGCTCGGCGGCGACATCGACTGGTACCGGCACGGCGCGATGATTCTGCTCGCTGCGCAGGAGGACGATGGAAGCTGGCCCGGCCTTGTCTATCCAAAGGGATACGGCGAGAAGGAGGAAGACCCCAGGAAACAGAAAACCGCGGACTACAGCCGCATGCAAACCGTCAACATCTGCATGGCGATTCTCTTCCTTAAGAAAGCCTCGGTGCCGACGCAGGAACTGGAGAAGCGCCGCAGACCCGTAACGGGTCGCCAGAAGGGCGAGAGCAAGCCCACGGTGGACAGCCATGGCATTGGCCAATAGCCAAGCTTGGCCCTTTTCGCCGCGCCTCGCACGCGCTAACGTCAGGCCATGAGCGCACCCGACTGGCAATCCTTCCGCAGTGTCTTCCCGGCGGTGAATGAATCGACCTATCTCATGACCGCGCGACGCGGCCCCCTCTCCGTCCCCGCCCGTCGCGCCATCGAGCGCATCCTTGATGAACACACTCATCGCCCCGGCGAACTGGTCTTCGTCTGGCGTGATCACGAACGGGTCGTCGGCGATAAGGTCGCGCGCTACCTCGGCGCCTCGCCGAAATCCATCGCGCTTACTCCAAGCGCCACAGCGGGTCTTGCGCTCGCCGCCAACGGTATCGTCTGGAAAGAAGGCGATGAAGTCGTGCTCCCCTCTATCGAATTTCCCGCCAACGTCTACCCGTGGATGCAGCTCGAACGCCACGGCGTCAAACTGCGCCGCATTCCGCCCAATGCCCTAGGGGTCGTGACGGCAGCCATGCTGCTTGAGGCCATCACGCCGCGAACCCGCGTGGTGACGGCAAGCCATGTCAGCTTCCTTAATGGTTATAGAATTGACGTGGCTGCGTTAGCCGCCGGCTGCCGCAAGCGCGGCGTGCTCTCGGTGATCGATGCGGCGCAGACAGGCGGCTGGATGGCGATTGAATTCGATGCGCTCGGCTGCGACGTCTTGGTGGGCCTCGCCCAAAAATACTTCTGTTTCCCTGACGGGCTGGGGTTCTTCCTGATCCGTCCCGATGCGATGAACGTCATCAAGCCTTCCGCCCCAGGCAAGATGAGCGTCAAGCACTACAATGAATTCCTCGACCACCGCCTCGATTATTCGGAGGACGCCTGGCGCTTCGTCTCCGGCTCGATGGCGACGCCGCAGT
>JABWBM010000039.1 GCA_013360495.1 Planctomycetaceae bacterium | reverse complement strand
GCAAAGTTGCGTTCCTGAGACGTTTTCATGTATCTGCGTCATGCCGACGACGCGAGCTCAGCGAAGCGTTACAGCGAGCGCAGTCGGCATCCAGTCTTTATGCGGGTTTCTGAAATCGGCTGCGCTCGGCGTAACGCGCTTCGCGCTTGCCTCACGTCGCCGGTGTGACGCACGCGGAGGACTTTGCACGTAACGTGGAGCACGCAGTCCCCGTCTTGTGTCCATTACCCTTCGAGCTATAATAACCCGCGCAACGGACGATCTTTGAGGGCTTCTTCACCCCAAAGAGACCCAAAAAGGCCGTCCTTGTTCCCGGGCGCTCTCCAGAGCCGCAAGCACTTCGCGGTTCTCAAGACCTCCCGGGTTGCCAAGAGCCGGTTTGGAAATCCAAAGCGGGCTCTCCAATGCAACCCCCGCGTCCCACCCCTTCCGGTACGGGAATATGGCCGGAGCAGTTTCAGGCGAAAGAGACATCATGTTGTCTCCCACGGACCAGGTGTTGGTTTCGTTAATCGTTAAAAACACTAACCTCGGCGACGCCAGGGTTGCTGAGTTCGTTTCCGCGTGGGAAGCGGAAAAGAGCGCCAATAGCGGCGCGGACCTTGCCCACTGGCTGGTGGAGAAGGGGCATGTTAGCCGCACCCATATGTTCAAGCTGGTGAAAGCGCGCAACTTCGCGTTGCTTCGCAAAGAGGACAAGCGCATTGTGCGCCGCGCTGTGCGCAAAGCCTATATCACGCGCACGCAGATGAACGACGCGCTGAATTTTCAAAAGCAGCTGTTCAGGGCGCTCGGCGATATCAAGCGCTTACAGGATATTCTTGTGGACGACAGCAAACTCACGCGGACGCAGGTAGACGAGATCTGGACCGAGTACAAACTCTTCCTCGAGCGCAGCGGCGAGCGCCCCGTCGTCACCACCACCGACCCGAGCCTGCTCAAGAGACAGGGGTGATGGGGCTATTTGGCGGACTCAGCAACAGGTTGGCTCGACGCTACCGTTGCTGGGACAAAACGCAACGGTGCGCTCTGGCCATCAATTGTTCCAAGCTTTCGATGATCCGTCTTCTCTCGATTACCACTGACAAGCTGGCATCGTTTGCCTGCGGTTTCCGGCGGCGAATGGCTTGACGTGGTAACACTCAACGCTCTTTCTACATCTTCAGCCAAAAGTTCGCCGGAATAGAGCTTTTCTCCCTGACGAATGTTGAGATAGACGCGCCCCGTATTCACGTCGATGTCAATTTCCCCGAATCTGTCGAAAAGCCGTACGTATGGCCCATCGTCGCCGACCTTTTCGACCCAATAGACAGCAATGTTGGTCCGACCACCGGTATTCCATGTGAGTGAAGCTCTCGGCGTAGTAACTCCCGAGCGCATGATCGAAACCTCTCGATCGTACTCTGCTAGAAAGGGGTGGTACTGGCGTTGATAGTACGTCAAGACGCCTAGGCCTTCCGGAAGGTCAAACGAACATTGAACCCATGGATGTTCCTCTTCTTCCCACGCGATGTGTGACACGAGCAGTACGAGTCCGGGGCCACAATGCAATATGAACAAGGCCGATAAGCCGAGAAAAAGGAAACAAAAAATAATGATCCACTTTTTTCGGCCCATGAAGATTCCAACGTGAATGCACCTTGGCTGTTGGTGACATTCTACGCACGTCTCATTTCCACAGCCAACCTTGTCTTGACGCCCCAAGGCCCACAACGGATAGTGGGGCCATTCGAGAGCCATAACGTCCCAAACCGGAGCATTCATGCGCATTGCCGCATTGCTGATGAGTCTGTCGCTGGTGCTTACAGCTTGCTCGTCTGGCGGTGGCGGCGATGAAGGCAGTGGCGCGGTCGGGGTCGATTCAGCTTCTGCCATGATCGGTACGGCGGGCGGTACCGTCGGCGACACCTCGAACGCCTACATTGTCATTCCGGCGGGGGCGTTAACGCAGAACACGCTCATCTCATTGGAGGAAGGCTCGGACATCGAGCTGCCCGCGGGATTTATCGCGACGGGCCCGGCCGTCGAAGCCAGCCCCGACGGTTTAGTTTTTGAAAATGCAGCCACCATCGCCATCCCCGTCGACCCTGCCCTCGTGCCCGACGGCGTGACGCTTGCCGATCTCGTCGTGTATCGCCGCGAATCCGATGGGACGATCGCGCCCGTTCCGGTGCTGGGATACGACGACAACGCGGATTTGATCTATGCGGCTGCCGCGGGCTTTACGACCTTTCAGACAGCAGTGAGCGACGGGACCTTCGCAATTATCCCGCAGACCTCGTTGCTCGAAACTGAAAATGTTTTCTTTTCAGAAGCGCTTGAATTAGCCGAAGATGCCGGCACAGAGCCCATCACCTTCGCGCTGGTGCAGACCTCGAAGGTCGACGGCGTGACATCGACGGACGCGGTGGTGCTTGAGGGCGAAGTCGCACCGGGCGTCACCGTTTCCACCACCGGCGAGATCGAGGGAACGCCGACCGAACGCGGCACATGGGCCTTCAGCGTTCAAGCCACCGACTCCACCAGCCCGACGGCGCTCACCGCGACCATCAGCCTGACGTTGACGGTAGCCGCCAATGCGAATACGGCGATTGACGAAGATATTGCCGAAGATGGCCTCGATTTCACCTATGACGACGAGGGCAACCTTTTCGTCCTCGGCGTTACCAACGGGACGGCGACGCTCGTCAAAGTCACCACCACGGATTTGATCGTGGCGGTTACGACGGTCGAGGTCGCAGCCGGCGTGACCAGCCCGGCCTTTGCTGTCTCGCCTGACGGCACAGCCGTCGTCGTGGTGTACGAAGCCGTCATCGGCGGCGACCCATACAACCAGCAGATTTTCGCCGTGGAGTATGATAGCGACCTCACGGAAGTGACACCCGCGTTCCGCATCGATGCCGACCCGGTGATCGACCCGCTCGCCCCGGACGAGACGCTCTCCGATGTTCGTCAGGCCCTGCGTCCCGGCGTGGCATTCGCCCTCAACCGCACCATCGACGATGGCGAAGAAGAGGAGGAAGAAGAACCCCAGCAACTTTATCTCGTCGCCTACGAGCAGGCGCGCAATACCGACGCCGATGGCGCATTGCGCGCGGACGTCTATGGTCGCTGGCGCGAGTTCGGCGGCGATACGCTCACCGACGAAATCCGCCTCGATGTGACCAGCGATGCCGGTCAGACTTCCGGCGACCCGGTGATCGTCGTCGGTAACGAGGCTGGCTGCCTCGTGCTCTGGACTGATCAAGGCGGGACAAACGGCGATGAATCCGCGACGGCCGAGCCCGGAACTCCGGGCGATATCATGGCGGTGTTGCTGCCGTCGTCAGATGTTTCGAGCGGCGCCGAAGAGGAAGCGCCGACCTTGCCGATTGTGGTGACCCCAGCAGAGCCGGCGGCGATCAATGACGAAGCCGGCACCACTGGTCTGCATCCGAACGCCATCACAACACCGGACAATCGCTTTGTCATGGTCTGGACCGAGCGTGACGACACGCCGACGCCATCACCGGACGACGATGAGGAAGGGTCTGAGTCCGGATCCGGCCGCGCGAGCCAAAAGAGCGGAATCCTCTACCGCCGCCCACTCACCTTGCGCTGTGCTGATGTGACGAGCGGCAGCGCTGCAACCAGCTTCCTTGTGGATGACACGCCCGTTGACGGATCGATCTATGCCGGGGCTGTCGCCGTGGACGCCGAGGGAGAAATTGCCATTGCGTGGGTGAAATCATTCACCGATGGCGAACCCGACACGACGACGTTCCTGCGGCGCTTTTCTTCCGCCGGAACGCCACTCGAAAATTCTCTGGAGGCGGGCGCAGGCGATCCGCTGGCGCTGGTCTATACGATCGATGGCATTCTCGCCGTGGCGTCGGCAAGCGGCGACACCGGCATCGAATCCTACACGCTCGAGCCTGACGAGCCGGAAGAAGAGCCGTAACGGCCCTTTCACTTTTCCGTTCGTCATGCCCGCGTAGTCGGGCATCCAGTCATTTCTTGGGCTCTGGATTCCCGCCTGCGCGGGAATGACGTGAGAAATCACGTTTTCGATTGAGAATTGGTGGAAGCGCGATCGAGCAAAAATTTCCGCCTAAAATAACACAGGCACAGACAGATAACTCCGTTCCCCCCTTAAAAGAACGGAATCCCGATCGCCTGTGCCTGCGCACTTAGAACCTCCTGCCTGTCCTCTCCCCTTATTAGAGAACAAGCCCTGAAGGTTCAATTCCTTACGGCAGTAACCACCCGGGTTTGGGCATGCTTGCTACCACCGAAGTTACTATGGATGTCAATGAAACCGGGCATACTATACCGTGCCTTTGTCATACAAATTTCACATGCGAGAAAATTCTCAAAAATTTCGATCAATCAATGGATGTTGGAATCGCCAAGCGAAACAACCATAACTTTGTCGTTTACAATGGGTTACGGCATCTTTACCGTGACTCTATGAGCGGAAGTGGACGATACAAGAAGCCTTCGAGACCGGCGATTTTCCTCGACCGCGACGGAACTATCAACAAACAGGTTGGCCACGTCGGCCATCCGCAAAAAATAGAGCTGATGCCGGGCGCGGCGCAGGCCATCGCCCGCATCAACACCATGGGCTACTGGTGCATCGTCATCACCAATCAGTCTGCTGTGGCGCGTGGGCTCGCGAGCGAGGACGACGTGCGGCGCGTCAACTCGGAAGTAGCACTGCGCGTCGCGCGTGAATCAGGTGGGCGCATCGACGGCTTCTATTATTGTCCGCACCATGAGAGTGAAGGTACAGGCGCATACACCGTCGCGTGCAACTGCCGCAAGCCAGCGCCGGGAATGATTCTTGCAGGCGCCAAAGATTTCAACGTGCTGCTCGAGCATTCGTGGATGGTCGGCGACGGCGCCATCGACCACGAGGCCGCCAAGCGCGCCTCACCCTCGATTCGTACGATTCTGCTGCCGAGCGAGTACCACGACGGCAAGGGCTTGGCTGACTTCTACGAAGATTCTCTGCTGCTGGCCGTCGAACGCATCGCCACCACGGTCAATCGTGCGCTACAATCGTGAACGCACGCATGACGACCATGCCCGACAGCACCACGACCGAACGCGCCGCGAAACTGCTTCGCGAAGGCAAGCTTGTCGCATTCGCTACCGAAACGGTGTACGGACTCGGTTGCAACGCGCTCGACGCAAAGGCCGTCGCGCGCGTGTTCGAAGTGAAAGGCCGACCCAGCTTCGATCCGCTGATCGTGCATGTGTGTTCCATTGAGCGGGCGCGAACGGTTGCGACGTTCAACCCACTGGCTGAACAACTCGCGGCCAAGTTTTGGCCCGGGCCGCTCACGTTAGTGCTGCCGAAAAAGCCAATCGTGCCGGACATCGTGACCGCAGGTCTCGACAGCGCCGGCGTGCGTCTCCCGGCGCATCCGTTGGCTCAGGCGCTGATCGAAAAAGCCGGCGTCCCTGTCGCAGCGCCGAGCGCTAACCCCTTTGGCTTCGTCAGCCCAACGCGAGCGGAGCACGTCAGGGAACAGCTCGGTTCCAAAGTTGAGATGATCCTTGACGGCGGGCCATGCGAGGTCGGCGTTGAATCGACGGTGCTCTCGCTCCTTGGGAAGGCGCCCGTCATTCTTCGCCACGGCGGCGTAACGCAGGAGGAATTGGAACAAGTGACGGGGCGGCTGACTTCCGAAACCTCGGCCCAAGGCGCAGCGCGCAGTCCGGGCCAGCAGCTTTCCCATTATGCGCCGGGCAAACCGTTGAAAATATTCGCCCGCGACGGCGAACTGCCCAAAGAACGCAATCGCGCAGGGCTGCTCGCCTTTTCGAAATCACGCGAAGGATTTGTTGCTTGTGAGGTTCTATCCGCATCCGGCGACATGCGCGAGGCCGCCGCCAACCTCTTTGCCGCATTGCGAAGACTTGGCTCATCAGATATTGACATCATTTATGCGGAAGCTGTTTCCGAACATGGCCTTGGCCGCGCTATGATGGACCGGCTGACGCGCGCAGCGTCGAAGAGCGTATAATTGTAGCGCATCTTGCAGGAACGGGGACCGCTAACCAGGCTACGGGCACGTGACGTGAGGCTATCGGGAGAGAGCGATGATTAAGACGGCAACGCTTGAATATAAACACGGTGAAACGACCTGCGAGGGTCTCATCGCGTGGGACGACGCGGCGACCGGGAAACGCCCGGGTGTGCTCGTGGTCCACGATTGGATGGGACCCAGCAAGCACACCGAGGAGCGCGCGCGCTGGCTCGCGGGCCTTGGCTACGTTGGACTTGCTGCCGACATCTTCGGCAAGGGTGTGCGCCCAAAGAATCGCGATGAGGCAGGCAAAGCGGCCGGGCCGTATTTTCAAGACAGGAAGAAACTACGCGAACGGGCGCTGGCCGGTATCGATGCGCTCAAGAAACATGAATTGGTTGACGCCGCGCGCCTTGGCGCCATCGGTTTTTGCTTCGGCGGCACGACAGCGCTGGAAATCGCGCGTTCGGGCGCCGATGTCGCAGCGGTGGTGAGCTTCCACGGTGCGTTGCAGACGCCGAACCCGGCGGATGCAAAGACGTTAAAATCGAAAATCCTTGTGCTGCACGGCGTGGACGACCCGATGATCCCGCCCGATCATGTGACGGCTTTTTGGAAGGAAATGCAGGAGACCAAGGCTGACTGGCATTTCGTCGGCTACGGCAACGCCATGCACGCTTTTACCAATAAGGAAGCCAACGATCGCGATTTCGGCACGGTCTACGAGAAGCGTGCCGACACGCGCTCGTGGGAGCACATGAAGTTCTTCTTCAAAGAAGCGTTTGGGGTGTAATCAAAACGCTGACGCGTCGTCCCCGCCTTCTGACGGTGACGCGGATGCCCGGCCGTTACCGCCCGGCGGCGTGTAGACTTGTGTGCGCAGTAGCTTTGAATAGCGCACCGCGCCGGTGACATCCGAGTTCTCCGGCGGCAATTCCTTCTCGCGATAGAAAGCGTTCATCTTCGCATCGAGCATCTCCACCGTGTGGACCAGCAGCGCCTCCGCGAACATCGGCGGCTTCGGCGAACCGTATTCAGCGATGCCATGGTGCGAGAGGATGATGTGTTTGAGTTGCACGAGGCGCTCCGGCGGGAACCCTTCGATCGCGCGCGCCATCGTATCGAGCTTGCAGATGCCGATGGTGATGTGACCGAGTAGTTCGCCTTCGACCGAATACCCCGGCGCGGGCTCGCTCACCAGTTCGATCACTTTGCCGGAATCGTGCAGGAACAGCCCCAGCAGCACGAGGTCGCGGTCAACCCACGGGTAATGCGTCGCGATCTCATTCCCCAGGGTCAGCACCGAATGGACATGCTCGAGCAACCCATGGAGATAGGGGTGGTGCATGCGTTTGGCGGCCGGCCACTCGCGGAAACGCCGCCCGAAATCCTCGTCGTCGAGGTAGGCGCGCGCGAGCTTCACAAACCACGGGTCCTTCATCGATTCGAGAAGCGCCACGATCTCGCCATAAATCGTTTCGGGATCGACCGGCGCCACCACGCGGTAGAGCGCCATGTCGAGACCGTCCGAATCGCTAGGTTCGAAGCTCTCGACGATGATCTGCTTGCGCTCGCGGTAGAGTTCGACGCGACCGACGATGTCGAGAAATCCGCCGGTCTTCACGCGCGCAAGAACGTCCGGCGGAGCGCTCCAGAGTTTGGCGTTACTCTCGCCGCTCTTGTCGGCGAGGGTCATGGCGAGGTAGCTGTCGCCCTTGACCGTCTTGAGGAGCTTCGCCTCGCGTATCTGATAGACGCCTGAAACACCACCCGGCTCGAGATCGGCGATGAATGTGTGCCGCGCCATGGGCGTCCTTTCCCGCTACTTCGGTTCCTTTGGGTCGAACAACTGCTTCCAGAACTCCTCGGTACGCACCCGAAGATCGATCAGTTCCTTGTGGCCAGGCGCGAGCCGCAGACCCGCTTCGGCCTCGCGCGCGGCCTTCTCGTAGCTTCGCAGCTCGAAATGCACCCAGCCTAGCCCTAGCGCGGCCTCGACGCGCACATCTTTCGCGCGTGTTTCGATACTGCTCTGGTGGCTCGCGTATTCTTTGGGATCCACATAAGGCTCAATAAAGGTCAAGGCGCGCGCGGCGTCCGCAACGAGCTTGCGAGCGTTCTCGTATCCTTCGATCGCGGTGGAGACGCGCTTGTCCGTCCGCGCTTTATGCGCTGCGAGGTACGCGGCGCGGGCATCGTCCATGGACTTCTCCACGCCGTCGGTGATTTTCTTGACGTATTCTTTGCGCTTCGCGACAACCTGTTCGTCATCTTCGATCTTGCTTTCTAGTTGCTTCAGAAAAGCTTCATGTTGTTCGAGAGCGGCGGTATCCGTGCTGCGCGCGATGGCAAGAAGGCCGATCGCGCGTTGACGGCTCGCCTGAGCAAGTGGACATGACGCAAGTGCCTTACTCAACGCGGTGAGCGTTTCGGCTTTCTTACGCTGTTCGAGATCGATCTCCGCCTTTTCGCACGCTGCAGCGAGTTCGCACTCGTCGAGCACCCGGCCGAGCGCGAGGCGCTCTGGCGATTCCGGGGCAGCATTGAGTTCGGCCCGGGCGGCCGAAAAATCTTCCCTGAAAATGGCAGAACGCGCCGCCTCGAGGCTTTGAGCGCCCAGCGATGCGGCAAACGCCATGGTCAAAATCACGAACAGTATCCGCACCCTACCTCCTGTTGCGGCCTATTTCTCATCGCGAAGCTTTGCGACCAAACGTTCCAATTCCCGGCGGCGGTCAGGGTCTTGTTCCTCGGAAAGTCTGCGCACAAGCTCAGCGATCGTTCCGGCCTTAGGATCGGGAACGGCGCCCGATCCCGGAGGAGTCACATGGACTGTGGTGCGGCGCTGCGGAACGAGGTAGACCGCCGCGCGCTTGAGCACGGTGTCGGGCGTCAACGCGCGCGCCTCCGTCACGACCCGCTCGAACATTTCCACGCCACTCGAGAATACGCTGTAGACCAGTGTTTCGGCGGCGGACTTCATGTCCGTCAATTGTTCCGTCAACATGCGTTCGAGCCTTGCCGCAAAGGCTTCGATATCTTCCTGTTTCGGCGCCGCTTCCTTGTCGCCTTTGAGCACCGCTTCGACAATTTCATTGATACGACGGTTGAGCTGCTCGTGACGGCCAGCCTCGCGAACCGCCGCACGAATGCGGAACATACCGCCGAGCTTCATTGAGCCATGCCCGGCGTTGACGGACACGGCGAGCTGTTCGTTGATGACGAGCTTTTTATAGAGCGGCCCGGACGCGGAGCCGAGCCAATCCGAAAGCATGTCAAGAGCGAGCGTGTCCGCGTGATGCCCCGGCACCGTTTCGTAGAGCACTTGCACCGATGGGCGATCGCGTTCTTCCGCGTACAGGAATTTTTCGCCCGCAGGAATCGCGTTGCGCGTGTAGAGGCGCGGCGGGGCCGGCGCGCGCGGGATCGCGCCAAAATAGCGCGATGCAAGATCCGTCGCCCGCTCCATGGTGATATCGCCGGTGAGGATCAGCGCAGCGTTGTTCGGCACATAATACTTGTGGTAATGCTCGATCATCTGGCGGCGCTTGATGGCGCGCACGTCGTCGGGCCAGCCGAGATTCGGATTACGGTAGGGAACAGCTTCCCACACAAGGGCGTTGGTCTGCTCGTAAAGACGGCGCTTGTCGCGCTCGATGGCGCGTCGGCGCTCCTCGAGCACGGCCTCGCGCTCGGTATAGAAGTCGCGAAACGCGCAGTTCCGCATCAGATCGGCATGCACCCAGAAAAATAGCTCCAGCGTGTTGGTGGGCATGGTGGCTTGATAGGCCGTCAGGTCGGCGGAGGTGAAAGCGTTGATGCTGGATGCCCCGGCGTTCGCGAAAACGTTGACGTCGTCGACCAGACCGGAGCAAATCTTTTCTTGTTCCTCGAATTCGTCCTTCAGTTGGTCACGACGATCCAACAGGTCTTCGTTGGGGGCTTTTCCGGCGCGAGCATTATCCTCGATCCGCTCTTCGGTCGCCATCAGCTCGTCCGCGATGATGTCGAGTTTCTCCAGCTCGCGGTTTTCCTTGTCCCAGTCCTTGCTGCCGAAAGTCTGGCTGCCGTTCATCATCATGTGTTCGAGAAAATGGGCCATGCCCGTCATGCCGGGCCGGTCATCGGCAGAGCCGACGTTATAGACGAGGCGGCATTCGACACGCGGAACGCCATCGATCGGCAGCACCACGAGCTTGAGGCCGTTGTCCAGTTCTGCCTGACGGATACCGAGCCCCTCGGCTCCAAGAACCTGGGTCAGCGCGAGGACAGTCATAATTGCGATGATGGGGGTGCGTCTCATGCGTTACCTCGCTTGACGATATATAGCACGGGCGGCGAGTCCGTCGTACCACTGGCGCGCTTCAAAGTGATCGGCATCAAAACGCTTTTCCGCTTCGGCTATGGCCGCGCGGGCGATTTCCACAGTATCCGTTCCCGCCTCCGGTACGCCGGGAATTTCGAGCAAAGGCGGGGTCGCGGGAACGTTGCTGTCGCTCTTAAGAGCAAGAAGGAGCGTTGCGTGATTCGCGGGCAGCGCCGCCGACGCGCTTCGGGCGAGATCGTCAACGGTCAACGAAGCGGCCCGAACGTTGTTCTCGAACAACGCGCGCCAGTCCCCATTGGCAAAAGATTCACAGAGCAACGAGGCGAGGTTTTCGCTTTGCTCGAGAATCGCGGTTTGTTCGACGATGATCTGCGAACGCGCGCTTTCGAAGTCTTCCTTGAGAATGCCGCCGAGGCGAACCTCTTCGAGCAATTGTTCCATCTCTTTTTGTATGGATTCGAGTGACACGCCAGCCATGGGAACCGCGACAATGACGAACATCCCGCTTTCCTTCGAACCATAGAAAGAGACTCCCACGCCCTCCGCCTTACTGGTGTCCACAAGGCGCTTGTGAAGAGGCCCTGACTGAAGATTGAGCAGGCGCGCGAGCATATCGAGAGGGACATAATGAGCGTCCGCGGCGCCCGGCGTCGACCACGCAAGCGCTACTTGAGGCGTCGAATCGTGGTGTCCTACAAATTTACGCCGGCCGACTGGATTCTCGTTGCGCTTGACCCGGCGGGGTAGCTCCGTTTCCGGGCGAGGGATGGCGCCGAAATAACGCTTGGCAAGCGAGAGCGCTTCCCCGGCGTCAACCTTTCCCACAAGAACGATGGCGGCGTTATCAGGCCGGTAGAACGTACGCCAGAAAGCGAGTTGTTGCGGGCGTGTGTAGCGCCGCATGTCCGAGGGCCAGCCGAGCACGGGGCTTCCGAGCGTGCAGCCTTCAGAAATCGACGCCAGCGCCGACTCAAAAATGCGCCCGCTCGAGAGATTCTCAACGCTCCTGAGCCGCTCGTCGAGCACCACGTCGCGCTCCTTGTAAAATTGGCGAAAGACGGCATTGGACAGGCGATCAGCCTCAACCCAATAGAAGAGCTCGAGCTTATTCGCGGGGAGCGTTACCATATACATCGTTCGGTGCATCCAGGTGTTGGCATTGAGACTCGCGCCGCCTGCTGCCGTGAACATATTGTCAAACTCGTCGGAGCGCACCAGGGATTCGAGTTCGCCCTGCACGCGAACCGCCTCGGCGCGTAATGCGCCGATCTTTTTGAGCATGTCAAGGGGAACGTCGCGGCCCGACTCAACGAGAAAGCGCGCGTCGTCTTCCAACAACTGAAGCGCCGCACGAACGTCATCCTCATATTTCAGCAGCGGGATTTCCTTGGCGTAGTCAATGGCGTTGATCGTCGTACTGCCCTTGAACAAGAGGTGTTCCGTGAAGTGCGAAAGGCCGGTAACGCCTGCCCACTCGTCACAGCCGCCGACATTGTAAACCGAATAGCACGCGACGTCGGTTACGTCCGGTTTTTCGATCACAAGAAGCGTCAGTCCGTTTTCGAGCTTGAATTCCTTCACGGACGAGAGCGCTGCGCCGGCGGCAGGCTGGTTCCCCGACTGCGCGCGAGACATTCGTGACGCGTTCACGGGTAACACGCCGAGAGCAAACAACACCAGCACAACAAGCGGCAATATTCGACGCATGGACAACGCCTTTCCGGTGGAGGAATGGCGATTGTAGGCGCGGGAGGCGCTCCCGCGCAATGGTGGAAACGCCAAATGACTATCGCGCTTGAAGTCTTTCCGAATCGGCGCATTGTTACGACAGCTTCAATTTCCGCGGACAGGACTGGCGGTATCAACGCACGTGCGTGTACGTGCCGCCATTGTTCCCGGCGAGGCTCTGGGCGAAATCCTCAGCTTGAGGATTTAACCCGACCTGGATGACGTGAAGCGAGACTCCCCTTTCCCGCAGCGGCTCGAACCAGCCGGCGAAATCCCTCAGCACGGTCCGCTGGGCCTCCCTGCTTTGCCACGGTTTCGTTCCTGGGGCGTTGGGATAATCGAGGTTCGTCGGGGCGCCATCGGTGAGTACGTGAAGGCTTCCGCCATCGGAGAAGTCATAGTCATGGGTCGCCTTGTTCAGCGCGGTCCAGGTGGGCGTACCGCTCTGAAAGCTCTCGGCCTGAATATAACTCGCCGCGGATTCGACATTTTCCGGCGTCGCAGGAGTCAGTGCGCCTCGCCATGATTTGGTGACTGGCGGGGAGATGTTCGGACAGTCGGGATTGACGTTACCCGCAAGCTTGATGATGTCGAAGCTATAGCGGTCATCGAGCTGCCTGAGGACTCGCATGCATTCGATCCTGACGACCTGAAGGCGCTGTGGGGACGAAACCAGATTGCCATCTTGGTCTTCAGTGCTCGCGACATCGCGATTACTCATTGAGCCTGAATAGTCCAGCACCCAAACAAATGTCGGAGCAAGCGCTTCTCCGTGATACACCAGATCGCCGGGTTCGTCGTCGTATGCCGAGTCGCCCGGCTCGCTGGGGGGTTCGCCTTCCTCGGGCGCGGGCTGGGGCGCAGGCTGTCCATCGCTTGCGGGCATTCTCAGCAACAAGCGTCCGCTTGGAGCGTCAGCTCCGTCCTGGGCGCCACAGCGAACGAGCGCCGGCTGCGAACTCTCCGCTGAAACGCTGCCTTCGCGGGCGTGAACAATAATACCGGCGCTCGTAGCCGCGATTCCGGTCGCGATAAGCGCCGCCATCATCAGGTTCATCGTCGATCTCCTCGTTGAAACCGGCTGCTTCACATACGCCGATCATACCGCATGGTACGTTTTGACCAGCCAAGCAAGCGGTAGCCGAGAAAGAATATGGTCCGGTTCCAGACCGCAGGCGGGTGGTGGTACGGTTCTGCACGAGTTGGAAGCGCGCGGGAAGGCTTGTTTATCGAACGTGCGTAAATGTGCCTGCGTTCTCGGAGGCGAGCCGCATGGCAAACACTCCGGCGGCGGTATTCAGTCCAACTTGTATGACGTGGAGAGCGATGCCTTGCTCGCGCATGGGAGCAAACCATTGCGAAAAGTCGGACAGAACGGCGCTTTGCGCCTCTTCGCTTTGGAAGGGTCTCACACACGGGAGGTTCGGAACGTCGCAGTTAGTCGGCGCGCCGTCAGTGAGAACGTGGATGCTGCCGTCTCCATCGGCGAAATCGTAGTTGTGGCAAGCGGCATGGAGCGCCGTCCACATCGGCGTACCCCACTGCGTCCCCTCGGACTCCACGAACTGAATCGCCTGTTCGATGTTTGCCGGCGTCGCGCGCACAAGAGCGCCCCGCCACGCTTTTGTCACTGGCGGAATCATGTAGTCCCCGCCGGGATTGTCGTTGCCCGCGAGTTTAACGATGTCGAAGCTAAACGCGTCATCCAGGCGGCGAAGCGCCCGCACACACTCCATCCGGACGACGTCAACCCGGGCAGGGCTGGACACGATATTGCCATCGGCATCTTCGACATCGGCGACGTCCTGCACCGCCATCGAGTCCGAGAAGTCGAGCACCCATACGAACGTGCTCGCCAACTGCTCCCCGTGATAGGACGGGTCGTCAGGGTCGTTTTCAACGCTTGGGTCGGATGGCTCCGCTGGCGGTTCGTTGCTTTCAGGCGCATTTTCCGGGTTGTGCTCGCTCGCGGACGACGGCACACGCAGCAGCAACCGGCCGCTCGGCGCGTCGGCGCCATCGCTCGTCGCGCGCAAAAGCTTGGGCCGTTGGTCGGCGGTGTCTGCGATGTCTTGTGTTGCGTACACAACGAGGTGCGTGGCCAAGGAACATCCGAGCGCAAACATCATGACGATCGATTTCATGGCCACCTTTCACGTTGAGCGCCACACTCCTGCGGCCATCCCATGCGCGAAGTTTAGACGTGGTCGCGCGCAACCGGAACCCGAACCTCTCGACCGAGCACATTTTCGGCACGTATGGGTACCAGAGCAGACTTGTCGGTACTGATGTGTACCGCGCGATTCTTAAGTACCGCTGGCGTGTTGTCGCACTCGAAAACGCAGCTCAATCGTTGCCGCATCGGGGACAACGGCTGTCTTCGTCGCAAAAAACGATGCCGTTGATATGATGATGGCAGGAAGTGACTCTGAAGTTTCCAATGCGCCGCGCGTTCACACCCCAGTACGGACGGTCCCAATCAACTCCTCCGCCGGTGACGTCTTGCATTTTTTTCATGGTTATTCGTTGCATCGTTTCCTTCCTCGTCTCTTTGTTTCGTCTCCGAGTGGTCTGCGTCGTTGCACTATCTGCCAACAGTCATCGCATTAACCGCTCATATAAGAACACAAAGTATCCCGTGCGAGACCTGGTTGAAATATCTATGCGATTCTTGTGTCTTTAATACGTGATGGCGCGCTTTTCGCCGTCACGTATCGCGGACGTGGAGTTGCAACGAGCTTTGGTATGGGGAACGCAGAAGTCTGCGCTGTTGGTAGCTAGCAGAACGGTACAAACAGCGCCGAGAATGGGCTTGAGGTTCTTCGAGAGCTCGAGCGATAGCCGCTATTTCTTCTTCGAATAGCGTTCAGGAATGTCGATCTCGCCTTCGTATAGGCCTAGTGTGAGTTCGACGGCGATCCGTTCGCCGCCAGCTTTCTTCTTAACTTTCAGCGTCCAAGTGTCGCCCGCGCCAGCAGCGGCAGCATAAACCACCGCGCTCGATGCGCCCCGCAGCGGAGCCTCGATCTCCTTCTTTGGGTCGGAGGGGTCGGGCTGCATGATGGCGTAGACGATATCGCCCTTAACAAGTCCGGCTTTCTCGGCGCCTGAGCCTTTTTCAACACTTTCGATGACGAGACCGCCCTGAATTCCCTCGGCCTCCCATAGCTCGAAATCGAGATCGTGGGCCTCGAAGCCCACAGCGCCGGCCGTGCCTTCCCAGGTGTTCTTCACGGATTGCAATAGTATCGGCGTTTCCTCGCCGGGATCGATGGTGCGACGTTTGAGTTCCGCATCGGTATAGGGCTCAAACGACAGCGTCATGGTAGAGTAGTCAACGGTCATGGAGCGATAGCGCAACGCGAATGGCAGACCGAGAATCCCCACGGGCTTTGGCACCTCGATATTGAAAAAGCGCAACAAGCCCATCACGGGGTTGTCGTGAAGTTGGCCGAAAGCCGATTCAAGGTCGAGCACCGTCGCCGGGTTTTCGACAAACTCCTCGAACTCCGCCACTTTGAGGCTGTTGACGATGCCCATGGTGCCCACACCGGAGCCAACGCCGGAAATGGGCAGATCATAGGAGCGTCCGAGGTCGAGCGCGTCCGCTTCCTTCTGGTCGAGCACGACGAATGGCATCGCGCCGGTGTCGAAGATGACGCTCATCGTGCGGCCATCGACTTCCATCTCTGTGAACCAGAGGCTCACGATGACGACTTCGCCGAGCAGCGGCACTTTGGCTTCCACCATCTTGAACTTGAGCGATGCGGGAACCGTTGCGCCATCGATCCCGTCCTGTGCCAGCATGGCGCGCGCAAACTCCGGCGGCGTCAATAAAGGATAGGAAGGAGCCACGTTGAATGGTTCTTCCGTTTCCTCGGACTCCTCCGGCGATTCTTCCGGAATGTCTTCCGGCGGCGCGTCTTCGTCGGTTGTTTCGCTTTCTTCCAAAGCGTCAAGCAGGTCATCGAGGGCCTTACGCAGCTCTTCAAGTCCCTTGCGCATCTCCTCCTTGGTTTCCTTGTCCTTCGGCATCAACTCCTTGAGCATTTCGAGAAGCTGCTTCTCCAACTCGTCCGTGGCGGCATCGCCGCCACCGGCGGGCTTGTCGCCGCCTCCGCCACCAAGACCTTTGAGAAGATCACCGAGGCCGCCGCCATTCCCCCCGCCGAATCCCTTGAGCATGTCGGCAACGCCTTGTTTGGGTTGTGTGCCCGCGGGGTGATCGAAGCAGCGCATGCGCAAGTCGAGAAAGTCAAAGGTGCAGCGTTCGAACTGCATGAGCCAATCCGCGCCGATGATGCCGTCCATGTGCTTGCCGAGCACGTTGGCCATGGCCGAAAGGTCGAGCACCGCGATGATACGGTCGTTCCACGGGCGTCCAGCTACGTCGATGTCGACATCCATGGCGATTTCCATCGGGGCGGAGCCGACCCCCTTCGCTTCGCCTGCGGCGAAACGCTCGATCTTGAGCAGGTCGGCAATGCGCGTGCTCATCACCGTCGTGGACGCGCCCGAGTCGATCAGGAAGTTGTAGGCTTCTTCGCTACTGTTCACCTTCACATCGGTGAACATTAAGCCTTCGTACCGGAAGGGAACGTCAAGGTCAGGTTTGCGCTCGGGTTGCGACTGCGCGCGAATGGCGGGAGGCTTCGCGGCATCAATTCCCAGAGTTGCAAGAGCAAGCAGCATCAGCGCGATGGAGATACGTGGCATGGAAAACTCCTTGGTGGAGATTGCTTTGTCCATAGGGATAGACCCCTATTGTACGAAATGTATGGGCCATGAGCCTACGCAGAAAGCCCGGCAATTCGTTCTTTCCAGACATGGATAGCGTTCTTGCAATCTGCGGGTCAAATTCCGTGGACACCTCCTACCTCTCCCTTCCATACTGGCGCCATTCGTGGGGCGAGGGACTACAACGATGGCATCTTCGGGACTAGTGGTCGTCGCGACGACAGCGAGGGGCACAGGCAAGGCGATCGAAGCCGCCCTTCATGCGGGCGGTTTTCCGTTCCGCATAGAATCCATCGCATCGGGGCAGACTGCAGGAATCCTCTCAGCCGGAGCCGCTGCGGTGATCGCCGACACCGGGATCATTTCCGCGTTGTCAGCGGAGGATCGCGAAATTTTGCGAAAGGCCGGCATACAAATCCTGCTCGCCTATGATTTGGGACAGACCGGGAAATTGCCCGAAGGATTGAGCCAGGACATCTCGGACTTCGTCGAACTCCCGGTGGATCAGCCGCATTTCAACGCTCAAATCTCCCGCACCCTCGACATCGCGCGTCTGCGACAGCAACTCACCAGTCTCGAACAGCGCGTGGCTCAGGATAGTCAAACCTTTGACGCATTGCTCTCCGAGCGCACCAAGCAGCGCAACGAGGCGGAGAACCGCTCGCTCGCGCTCTCGCGGCGCCTTGCGGATCTCGACAAGCTCAAATCGAATCTGATCACTGTCATCTCGCACGAGTTCAAGACGCCGCTCCACCTCGCGTCCGGCTACGCCAACCTCCTTGCCGACGGCAGCTCCGGTCAGCTCAATGAAGAACAGCGCTCGGCTGTGGAAGTGATCACGCGCCAGCTTTCGCGGCTCTCCGCAAAACTTTCCGACATCGAACGCATCGCCCAGCTCGAGATGGGATTATCGCACGACACCACCGAACCCGTGGATATCGCCGTTGTGCTCGAACACGAGATCGCGGGTTTCCAACAGGCCTTCAGTAAATTCCGCCTGCAGGTGATCGTCGATATTTCGCGCGCGCTGCCGATTATCCGCGGTAGCCAAGACTTCCTTGCCGACGTCTTCCGCCGCCTGATCGACAACGCCATCCACTACAACAAAGACGGCGGCCGCATCGAAATCCGGGCGAAAACCGCCGAAACCAATGGCAAGCCTGGTATTCAGGTTGAAGTGATCGACAACGGCAAAGGCATTCCGCCGGCGTTGCTCCCCCACATTTTCGAACGCTTCGGCGAGTTCCGCGACATCGAACACCACAGCTCACGCCAGTCGGGGCTGGGCCTCGGTTTGGCTATTTGCCGCCACCTAGTGGAGATGCACCACGGCGATATCACGGTCGAAAGCGAGCTTGGCAAAGGCAGCGCGTTTCGCGTCTGGCTTCCGGCAGGATGATCCGCGTTGGCCGCTGGTAACATCGTTACCTCAGGCAACAAACGAAGTGACCGGCCAGTGTTACGGAACGCTCTCAGGTTTTGATCTCACCCAGATGCTCCGCGGGACACGATAACGATGTAACTGCCTGTTTTGCCGAATGTTGCGAATTACGAGAAAAACTAGTTTCTTGAACCACAACTTTGGCACGCCAGTTGTTACTTCATGACCGAGAGAGCGGAACTGGGAAATTGCACGGGAGACCAGGAAATCGAGGGAACCCGCTCTCTTGATCAAAGGCCGGGGGCCGATGCTCCCGGCTTTTGCTTTTTAACTGAGATACTTCACGTCTCTGCCACCAACACATTGCTTCAGTGGCGTACAAACGCGCAGACTATGCGCTCGCGCCTTCGGCTCGTACCATCCTCGACAGGTACGACGCCATGCCCAAGATTCAGAAACTCCCGCCCGAAATCGCCAACAAGATCGCCGCCGGCGAAGTGATCGAACGCCCTGCCTCCGTCGTCAAGGAACTGGTGGAAAACGCCATCGACGCGGGCGCCACGCGCATCACCATCGACCTCGAAGACGCCGGCAAGCAGTTGATCCGTGTTTCCGACAACGGCTCAGGCATGGAGTGCGACGACCTCGTCCTCGCCTGTGCCGAACACGCCACGAGCAAATTGAACGCCGTCGACGATCTCTTCTATATCGACACCATGGGCTTTCGAGGGGAAGCGCTCCCCTCCATCGCGTCCATCAGCCACGTGCGTATCGTCTCGCGCACTACCGACAATCCTGAAGCCTGGGAAATCACTAACCACGGCGGCGAGCAGAGCGAACCAAAGCCCGCATCCGGCGCACCCGGAACTGTGATCGAAGTAGCCAACCTTTTTTACAACACGCCGGTGCGCCGCAAATTCCTGCGGCAGAACAGCACCGAACTTGGCCGCGTCATTGAGACCATCGAGAACATCGCGCTCGCCTATCCTGCCATCGGCTTCACGCTCAACAACGATCACAACGCCATCTTCGAACTGCCGCAGAAGCAGGCCCGGCGCGAACGCATCGTTTCCTTCGGCGGCGCAAAACTCTCCGATGCGTTGATCGAGGTCAACGATTTCGATGAATACGCATCGCTCACCGGTTTCGTGGGCAGCCCCGGTCAGCACCGGCCTAATTCGAAGGACCTGCGCCTCTTCGTCAACCGGCGCTTCATTCGTGACAGAAGTCTGTTGCAGGCTGTGATGCTCGCCTACCGCGAGTTCATCCCTCATGGCCGCTATCCCGTGGCGTACCTTTTTCTCGAACTTGATCCATCCGAAGTGGACGTCAACGTTCACCCGACGAAGATCGAAGTGCGCTTTACGCAAGCCAGCCGACTCTTCGGCAAGATCAAGGCAGCCGTGCAGGAAGCGGTACTACGCTCCGGCCAACTCCCACGACTCGACCTCAACGACCGCAGACTCGAACAGGTGAAGGCGCTCGCGGGTGCGAGCCAACAGGAAATCCACGCTTCGCTCCAACAATTTCGCGCGCCACTCCCTGAAGCGCGCCCGGGTTCGAGCGCCGAACCCGACCTCGAACTGGCCACGCCGGGCTATGACCGCACCGAACACGCGCCGCGCCTGCTCGACGATGAACAACTTGCATCGGCTCGCCTACTGCGCGACAAGGTTTCTCCCCGTGCGCCGCTTCCGCCATACGCTGAATCCTCGCTGCAGGCGAGTACGCCTTCGGCAAACTTGTTCGAGAACGCACGCGGCTATTTCCAGATCGGCAACGCCTACATCGTCGTGGAGACCACGGACGGCATGGTGCTGATCGACCAGCACGCCTACCACGAGCGCATTCTCTATTGGCAGCTGGAACATCGCCTTTCGAGCCAGCCGCCGGAGATTCAAAAGCTGCTGGTACCCGAACCGCTCGAACTCACCCGCGCCGCGTCCGCCATGCTCGGAGAGCACCGCGAACTCTTCCGCCAATTTGGCTTCGAGCTTGAGCCTTTCGGCTCGGGCGGCTGGGCGTGCTACGGCGTGCCGAAATACATCCGCACGACCAAGGTCAACGAGTTCGTGAAATCGAGCTTGGACGAACTGGCCGCCAGTGGCCGCGCGAAGAACCCGGCGGAGTTGCGAAAGTCCATGGTGGATATGATGGCCTGCAAGGCCGCTATTAAGGCGGGTGACCCGCTCAAGGGCGCGGACATCGAATCGCTGATCAAGGAAGGCGCCAAGGTTCCCCACACATTTGCCTGCCCCCACGGCCGCCCCACGACCTATAAGCTCACCTTCACCGACATCGAAAAGATCTTCCATCGGCGCTAATGGCCCCATCCACTCCTTTGTAACCCACCGCAGGGAAGGGGTTTGTGGCGGGTATATGGCTCAGTCCAACATTTCCCGCCAAATCTTGTAAGAATCCACCCCTCATCCGGTTTCTTGTGGGTGAATGACCGTAGTCATGGACGAGATGACATCAGCCGAGATCGTCAGGCGCTTTCAGGCGGATGTCTGGAGCTACCTGCGCGTGCTCGGCTGCGAACGCAATGAAGCCGACGATCTGACGCAAGAGACGTTCGTCGCGGCGCTGCGTTCGCGTTTCGAGCATCGCAGCGACGGCGAGACGGCTGCCTACCTGCGCAACGCAGCACGGTTTGTTTTTCTGAAATCGCGCCGCGCCGAGAACAGCCGACGCGATACGGAAAAGGCGCTGCAGGCGGAACGAGCATGGGCGCGCGTGGCGGGTGACGACGGGAATGATTCCCGCGTCGACGCACTACGTGCTTGTCTCGACACTCTCGAAGCGCGCGAGCGCGACCTCGTGAAGGCGCGCTACGAGCGTAACGAGAAGGGCGAGGAGATCGCCCGGCGCCTCAACCTCACCCTGACGGTGGTGAATACGGCCATCCATCGCGCAAAGCAATTGCTGCGTGCGTGTATGGAAAGGAAGTCTGCCAATGGATAGTGCGAGCAACGACTTCAATGAGCGGGCGTTTGACGTCCTGCTCGCCCGCGCGCTCGGGGGCGAGACAGCCCCCGACCAGAGCGGGGCGATTCTCGCGCGACTTAAAACGACCAGTCACCAGCAAGGAGAAGGAACGATGCAAGCGATCACACTCGATGACTACCGGAAACCGACGCTGCCCCGTATTGGCGGCCAATGGAAACCATGGCTTGTGGCGGCTGCGCTCTTGATCGGCATTGGGCTGCTCGCGGTGAAGTTCATGCCCGAGAGCAGTGGGCCAAACAATGGCGGCTATGCCGGCGCGAACACCCAACCCGAAGCCAAGGAAGGCGAACAAACGTCAAAAAAGCAGGACGAATATCCGGTTTCACTTTCACGTCAAAACGGCCCGGAGTTCAGCTTCGCCAAATATTACCCCAAGGCCGACGAAGCGCCCAAGGCAGGCGTGAGGCAGTACACGTTGCCGCTCAAGGTCGAGGACATCGCCAA
>JABWBM010000224.1 GCA_013360495.1 Planctomycetaceae bacterium | reverse complement strand
GTCATCATGAGCAGCCGTCCCGACTGAACGACGTCGCGAAAGCGCAGCCTGTTGGCAACTTCAAAACCTTCGAGAATCACGCTGTCGACCATCGCCTGTGACGCCACGTCACGGTAGCGATCGCGGTCGCGGTAGAGTTGCAGCGCCGTGATCAGGCGGTCGTTGAGCAGGGGATACTCGTTCTCGACGAGCAGCGCCAATTCCTCTTCGCTGATACGCCGCGAAAGCGGATAGGCGATCTTGCGCACGAGGATAAAACCAACGACACCAGCCATGATCAGCAGCGCGCCCGCGCGTAGCGGGAGCGATAGGTGAAGCAGCACATCTGTTCCATAATGCCAGAGCAGCAGGAGAGCAAGCGCCAGGAGCACGCGCGCCATTCCGTGCGCGACGAACATCCACCGCAGACTTGAGCGCAATCCCGCCAGCTTGCGGCGAATCTGTTCGAAGTATTCTTCCATACGTCTCTAGCCCGAAGTGTCGCCTGCCTAAAGGTTCGCCGAATTGTCCGGCCTTCTCACGCGTTGTGCAACCTCTTTTCCAAAATACGATTTGTGTTCAAATGAAAGGTAAAAGAACCCGTCACCGAAATCCTTTCTTCTCATCGTGGTGGCAACGTATAACGTGAACCGATGGCAATCTTGAGACGAGTTGTAATGACGATCGGCCTCGCAGGGCTTGTTGTGTCCTCCTGCGCCGATGACGCTAACGGGCGCGACGCCCACCAATCACGCGACATGGCCTCGCCGGTCGAAGTTGTCAAGATCGAGCGCGGCCCAATCGCGACCTATGAGGCGGCCAGCGGCCGGATCGAGGCGATCCATCGCGCGCCCGTTTTCGCGCGCGTCTCGGAAATCTGTAAAGAGGTCCGTGTTATCGAGGGCCAGCGGATCAAGGTGAATGACACCTTGGCCCTGCTCGAGGATGCTGAATATCGCTATCAGCGCGACCGCGAACTCGCCACGCGCGAGAAAGCCCGGCAGGGGACGCAGGACGCTCAAGTCCAGCGCGACAAGGCCCACGCCGACCATGACCGTATCAAGCGGCTCATCGAACAGAGCGGCGAGGGCATCTACAGCAAGAACGATCTCGCCGACGCAAAGCTCGCCCTCGACAAGGCGGAAATCGCGCTCAAGGTTGCAGGTGAGGAATTGAAGCGCACTGAGGCCACGTGCGCCGAGGCAGAGCTACGCTTTCAAAACACGGTGATTCGTTCACCCATTGCCGGTGTCGTCGTTCAGGTGGACGTCGAACTCTTCGACCTGGTGAAGGTCGATCAAAAACTCTTCGATATTGCGGAGCTCGACGCCCTTGAAATCGAAGTGAGCGTTCCTGAGTCCAGCGCAGGCTCGATTCGCGCTGTGCCTGCGTCAACCTCCGGTGCCCCTGACATCTCCCATGCGCAGGCGGCGTTGCTTTATGTGGCTGCGTGGCCGTCGGCCCGGTTCCTCGGTTACGTCGATACCGTGGCGCCCATTGTCGACCGCGAGCGCGGCATGGTCGACGTGAAATTGCGCGTGATTCAACCGGAGGCGCTGGTCGCGACCCAAGAAAGGTACGAGGCATTACTCGCCCAGTTCCCGCCCCCTGAGCGCCGCGTAATCGAGGCCAGCGCGCAAGAGTTCGCCACGAACGAAAACGGCATGTTGCGTCCCGGCATGTGGGTCAACGCCAGCATCGTGAAGGATGTCAAACCCGATACCTTGCTCATTCCGTCTGGTTGTGTCGTCAATGGCGCGATCTACGTTGTTGTGCCGCCCGCGAAAAGCGATGGCGAACAGAAGCCGAAAGAAGGCGGCAGAGGTCGCGAGACAGCTAGCGGACCGACGGTTCGCCGCATCGATATCCTTTCCCAGCGCGGTGTGCGAAACGACAAGTTTACCGAGCTTATCCCCAAAGGCGATGACGGCGCGATGCTCAAAGCTGGGGCGCGCGTGGTGATTCGCGGCCAGGATTTCCTCCGCGATGGCAGCGGTGTGAAAATCGTCCAGGCTCCCGGGGAGGGCGCGGCGCCGCAAAAGCCGAACGGCCAAACCTCCGGCGTTCAGAAATGAACCCCAGAGCTGCCATGGCCACCGTCTCGTATTTGACCATAGAATCTCACCTCTACTATTTGCTACAATAGCTGTCGCATCCCTCCCGTGCGCTGGCAGTTGTGGAGCATTTTCCAATGGCGCTACGTCCTGTGGCTCTGGCCGCGGTTGTATTGTCGTTCGCTCTTCTCAGCGCGTGCGCCCCTGGCGGCGCTTCCGTCGACGATTTCATTGCTGGCAACGGTTCGATCTCGATCGTCACCCTTGCCATGTCCGATGGCACGACCTTTCTCGAATACGGGGACGACATTACCGCTCAGGGCGGCGCGGGGTCGTATTCATGGTCATTGGCTGGCGGCGCTTTGCCGCCGGGGTTGACGCTGACCGGCGGAACTCCGACGGCGACAATTTCGGGAACGCCGAGCCTTGCCGGAACTTTCGATTTCACCATTCGCGCCACGGACCAGACCGGCCGGAGCGCCACGCAGGATTTGACCATCGACGTTTCCCGTCCGACGCTCACGGTGAATGATCCACTGGTTGACGAAGGCGATAGCGGCGCCGTTACCATGACCTTTACCGTCACCCTTTCCCCGGCGATCAATCTGGAAGTTGAAGTCGATTACACCACTGCCGACATTACGGCATCGAGCGTTGATCTCGACTATCTCGACACCAGCGGCTCGCTTACCTTTTCGCCCGGGGCTACGTCGCGCAGCTTTGATGTGTTGGTTGTCGGCGATACGGACTATGAAAACGGCGTCGACGAAACGTTCAAGGTGATTCTTTCGGGCGCGGTGAACGCCGACATCGGCGGCTTCGGCATCGGCACCATCGCGAATGACGACCTTGTCGGGGCGTCGATCGCCGATGCGACTTTGACGGAAGGCGATGGTGGCAATTCAACCATGCGCTTCACCGTTTCGCTCGACAACCCCGCCAGTCAGGTAGTCAGAATCGACTACACCACGACTGCCGGGACGGCCACGGCGGGCGCGGATTACACCACGGTATCCAATCAAGTGCAATTTACCCCCAACACATCCACGCAGCAGATCAACTACATTGATGTCCTTATCACCGGCGATGTTATCGCCGAAATCTCCGAAACCTTCACGGTGACCCTCTCAAACCCTAGCGGCTGTACGCTGATCGACGACACCGCGACCGGCACCATCACCGACAACGGCGACGATGCGCAGATCGATATTGACGCTTCTCAATCGGCTCTCGAGGGGGCCATCGCCGAATCCACGCCGATGGTGTTTACCGTGACATTGAGCAACGTCCAGACGCTCGCCTCGGACATCACGGTCGACTATGACGTGATTGACGGCACGGCTACGGAGGCCGGTGCCGGCGGCCCAGCCGACGGAACGAACGACTACGACGTTGCGGCGGGCGTTTCCGGCACATTGACCTTTACCGCATCGCCGCTCGTCACGACGCAGACCATAACCATCACAGTTAACGGCGATGACTTTGGCGAAGGCCACGAAGACTTTACGGTTGATCTTTCGGGTTTAACGGGAAATGGCGGCAATGCTGTTCTCGGAGTTGCTTCCGGCACCGGAACGATTTCATCGGACGATCCGCCGTCGATATCTATCGACGACTGGTCAACCTTTGAGGGGAAAACTGGTGCCACCACGAAGCAGTTTACGGTGTCGCTAACCCACTATATTGACCCCGCGAACCCGCTCGAAGACTACTCGGTCGATTTTCAAGTCACAGATGGCACAGCGACTGTTGCGGACAACGATTACTCTGCTCCAGGCGGTGCCATGGGAACCCTTGATTTCGACGATGGCGTCACGCTAAGTCTCACCATTGATATCGATGTCAATGGCGATGGTGGTTTCGAAATGGGCATAGATGAAACGATGTCCGTGGTGTTAAGTAACCCGACTGGCGGAGCATTGATAGCAGATACAGCAGGTACAGGCACAATTCAAAACGATGACGGACAAGCCCCAGTGGATCGTTTCACGTTCGACTTCAATGGTGATGGTTTGGGCGATATTGTCATGGGCGCTCCGGGTGTCGATGTGGCTGGAGGTATCGCCGATCAAGGGAAGGTGTACGTATTTCTCGGTCGCACTGGAGGTTTTCCGGCAGGACCAATAACATATTCAGCGGCAGTCGCCGACATCATAATCGTGGGTGAGAACGCTGGTGGTGCCGCGCCAGGGTTTGGTACTCGTGCTTGTGGCATTAAGGACATGGACGGTGATGGCATTGACGAAATCGCGGTCGGTGTCAACGTATTTGACAAGGATGCCACGGATACAGATGTTGGTGCTGTATATCTTTTCTTCGGTGCGCGTAGCGGGATCGATCTTGGCGACAATACCCTCCCATCACCTGGTGCCGGCGAAATTAGTGGGCCAGTGACAATTTTGGCCGGGGTAGACGATTACCCACACATTCGTTTTCTCGGTAACGCGAAAGACGACAAACTCGGCATTTCAG